>NZ_CAJNOB010000001.1:0-300000 GCF_905250085.1 Candidatus Methylacidithermus pantelleriae | reverse complement strand
ATCAGGCGCATCGATCGAGGCTCCCAGAGGCAAAACCCACATGCACCACTTGGCCGAACTTTTCGCTTTCTACTGGCCCTATCTCCGGCGGTACTGGACGCGGGTGGCTCTTGGGATCTTTTTAGGCATTCTCTTTGGACTAACCAATGCAGGATTTGTGTGGGCCACCAAGGAACTTTTTGGGCGATTTTCTCCTCCTGGCCCCGTCGCACAACGCACCGTCCTCCAAGGGACGCTCAATGTCCCCACGGCAAAGTTACGGCAAACAGCGGAGCGACTGTTGGACCGGTGGCTACCGGGAGCTGGGCGCCCTCTGGACTGGCGAAGGGCTTTTGGGGGTCTCCTCCTTATCCCCGGGCTTGCTCTGTTGCGAAGCCTGGCTAGCTACGGGAGCAGCTACTGCATGGCCTGGGTGAGCGCGCACTTTACGAGAGACCTGCGAACGGAAGTTTTGGATAAGCTTCAAAGCCTTTCGTTGGACTTTTTCCATCGTTCGACGGTCGGTGATCTCAATAAGCGAATCATTGAGGATACCGAGCTTTTGTACTGGTCGATCGGCTCGGTGTTTTCCGATCTCATTAAAGAACCGGTAAGCATCGTTGCCATTTTGCTTGCTTCCTGGTGGATTGACTGGCGGCTGACCCTTTTTGCCCTTCTCTTTTTTCCCCTGTGCACACTCCCGATTGGAGTTCTCGGACGAAAAACGCGGCGGGCGGTCAGGGGAGCGATTGAGGCCTCCGTGACACAAAGCAACGTTCTTATCCAGGCACTGGAAGGAATGCGGGTGGTGAAAGCTTTTGGCCTGGAGAGGGAAAATAGCCGGCGGTTTCGGATTGCAGCTCAAGAATTGGTTCGTCATACCGTGAAACGATCCCAATCGGAGGCCCTCGTGAACCCGATTGTGGAACTGATCTCAGGCGTAGTTCTTGGACTTTTTGTTCTCTTCGTTGGATGGACTCATGTCCCCATCCCAGATGCCATGGGGGTTCTCACCGGTGTACTTCTGCTGTTCTTTGCTCCGGTCCGGCGTCTGGGACGAGTTCACCTTATCTTGGAACGGGGCTACGTCAGTGCCTGTCGCCTTCGCTCGCTTTTTGCGGAAAGCTCAACCATTCAAGAAAAGCCCGGTGCCCGCTCCCTTTCCGGCTTTTCGCGTCAAATTGAGTTTCGGGACGTCTGGTTTGGATACAATGGAAAACCGGTTCTCCAAGGGGTTTCCTTTGTGGTGCCTCGAGGCAAAAAAATAGGAATCGCAGGCGAGAGCGGAGCCGGAAAAAGCACACTCATCAATCTTCTTTTGCGGTTTTATGATCCCTCCCATGGAGCGATCCTTATCGATGGGCACGACCTTCGGGATCTAAAACTAGAAGATTTGCGCAGGCTTTTTGCCTTTGTTAGCCAGGAAACAGTCCTTTTCGATGTCACTGTGGCAGAAAACATCGGCTTTGGGAAACCTGGCGCTACCCTAGAAGAGATTGAGGAAGCGGCGCGTCGGGCCCAAGCAGAAGAGTTTATCCTAAAACTGCCTGCTGGTTACCAGACCCGGGTCGGAGAGAGAGGAGTCAATCTCTCCGGAGGAGAAAGACAGAGGCTTGCCATTGCACGAGCGTTCCTTCGCGATGCCCCTATACTTCTTCTCGACGAAGCGACAGCCAACCTGGACTCGCAAACCGAGGCCGAGCTTCAGCGTGTGCTCGAAGAGAAGTACCAGAGCAAAACGATCATGATGATTGCCCACCGACTTTCAACCCTGGCTGGATGCGACGAAATTTTGGTGCTTTCGGAAGGAAAAATCGTGGAGCGTGGGAGTTTTCAGAACCTTCTGAGCCAAAAGGGCCTTTTTGCTAGCATGGCTCGGAAGCAGGGACTGCAACCGGTTCCACGAGATGCGGAGCTGGAAAACCCTGGAGCTATGATAAGGGGGAGACCTTTTGGCTGCGGAGCAAGCTAGGGGGAGCCAGCGCCCAAGAGTGCCCTTGGAAAAGCATGAAAGGCTCCAAAGTTCTTCTCGCCCTAAATTATGGGTCCTCCTCTCTTAAGTTTGCCTTTTTTCATGCTGCCCCTTCCCTGGCGCCCATCGCCCGGGGCAAGATCGAACGAATCGGGCAAGATCCCACGGTTTGGTCTTTTGCCCAAGAGGCCAAAACGGAAA
Source organism: Candidatus Methylacidithermus pantelleriae (assembly GCF_905250085.1). Classification (GTDB taxonomy): domain Bacteria; phylum Verrucomicrobiota; class Verrucomicrobiia; order Methylacidiphilales; family Methylacidiphilaceae; genus Methylacidithermus; species Methylacidithermus pantelleriae. The sequence goes on along the minus strand of NZ_CAJNOB010000001.1, from coordinate 297,848 downwards.
GAAAAAGCCTAGGACGCCTAAGTCCCCGGGAAGTTATTTCCTATTTCCTTCAATGGCTGGCAGGGGATCCGCTGCGTTGCGAGCTGGCAGCCGCAGGTCACCGCGTGGTTTACGGAAGCCCTTCCTTCGCGGAGGTCCAGGTGGTAGAGCCGTGGGTTTTCGAAGAATTGAGACGCCTCGCCCCGTTAGACCCGGAGCACTTGCCCGGCGAACTGAGACTGATCAAGGAGATGAGTCGGCATTTCCCCCATCTTGTCCAACTTCTCTGTTTCGATACCGCTTTTCATTCCAACCTTCCTCCGGTGGCTCGACTCCTTCCCTTACCCAGGCGACTCCTTGCCCATGGCGTGCGCCGGTATGGGTTTCATGGGCTTTCCTACCAGTTTCTCATGGAAGAGCTGGAACGAGTGGCCGGCCCAACCCAAGCCAGGGGACGCGTCATCCTTGCCCATCTGGGAAGCGGAGCCAGCTTGGCCGCCGTACGAAACGGGCAATGCCAGGACACAACAATGGGATTTAGCCCGGCCTCCGGCCTCCCCATGGGAACCCGCAGCGGGGACGTAGACCCAGGCCTGGTTTGGTTTTTGCAAAGCCGCCTAGGCCAAACACCCAAAGAAGTCTATCGAATGTTGGTAGAGGAATCTGGCCTTCTGGGAGTATCCGAGCGAAGCAGCGACTTTCAGGAACTTTTGCAATGGGAAAAGGAAGACGTGCGGTCGGCGGAAGCCATCGCCCTTTTTTGTTATCACGTCCGCAAAGCCATTGGAGCGCTTGTAGCGGCACTGGGCGGCCTAGACGTTCTGGTCTTTTCCGGAGGGATTGGTGCTTACTGTGCCGAAGCCCGGGCTCGATGCTGTGAAGGTCTCCAATGTTTGGGCGTGCGCCTTGATCCACAGCGCAACGAACGCGGGGATGGCTGCATATCGTCTCCCGAGAGTCAAGTAAGCGTGTGGGCCATTCCAACGGATGAAGAGCAAATGATTGCGCGATCCCTGTGGCGGGTATTTTTCGAAGGGAAGTCTTAGCCGTCCTCATAAAAACTGTTTTTGGAATCCTTCCTCCACCTCCTTCTCCCTGGCCTTGCAAGGGGGCACGCCGATCGTTTTTGCCGGAAAAAACCTGGAAGAGCTTTAGCGGCAGGTCCTTGGGGAGGAACATGGGAGGCAAGCTAGCCTGGGTGGGGAATCAACCCAGATCCTTTTTCTTGCGCCTTTCCAAACCCAAGGCCTACTCTTTGGCTAGGGCCAGAGCGATCGATTCGGAACGATGAAAAGCCTAGCCGAAGACGAACTTGCGCGGATGGATGCCTACTGGCGAGCGGCCAACTATCTTTGTGTCGGCCAGCTCTATCTTTGGGATAATCCTTTGCTAAAAGAGCCCTTGCAGCCTTCCCATATCAAACCGCGTTTGCTCGGTCATTGGGGAACGACTCCGGGGCTTACTTTCATCTACGTGCACCTAAATCGGCTCATTCGCAGCTTTGACGCAAAGATTCTCCTAGTGGTTGGCCCTGGACACGGCGCTCCGGCTCTTGTGGCCAATGCCTATTTGGAAGGGACGTATAGCGAGTTGTATCCCCAAGTCTCGCAGGATGAGGAGGGCATGCGGCGGCTTTTTCGACAGTTCTCCTTTCCAGGGGGCATTTCGAGCCACGCCGGGCCTGAGACACCGGGATCGATCCACGAGGGAGGGGAACTTGGGTATAGCTTGGCTCACGCGTATGGCGCAGCTTTGGACAACCCGGAACTTTTCGTAGTCTGTGTGGTTGGGGATGGGGAAGCCGAAACCGGGCCGCTTGCGGCAAGTTGGCACTCCAATAAGTTCCTCAACCCCCAGACTGACGGGGCGGTGCTGCCCATCCTACACCTCAACGGCTATAAGATTGCTAACCCTACCGTTTTGGCTCGGATCCCTAAAGAGGAGCTTTTGTCCCTGTTCCGGGGCTATGGCTATGACCCAGTCCTGGTCGAGGGAGAAGATCCGCGGGAAGTTCACCCATCCTTTGCCACAGCGCTCGAGAAAGCTTTCCTGCAGATCCAAGAAATCCAAGCCGAAGCCAGAACCGGTGGCTCTGTCCACCGGCGACCGAGCTGGCCCATGATTATTCTTCAAACCCCCAAGGGTTGGACTGGCCCAAAAGAGTGGGAGGGAAAAGCCATCGAAGGGACCTGGAGGAGCCATCAGATCCCACTGGCCGACGTGCGGAGCAATCCGAAACAGTTAGCCGTATTGGAAAAGTGGCTCCGAAGCTACCGACCAGAGGAGCTTTTTGACTCCCGTGGAACGCTGCGTGCGGAGCTTCGCGAACTGGCTCCTCAAGGAGACCGGAGGATCAGTGCTAACCCGTATGCCAACGGGGGAAAAGAACGATGCCCGTTGCGTTTGCCTGACCCACAACTTTACTCGGTCAGTTTCCCTTTGGCGGGAAAGGTGCGGGCTGAAGGAACTCGGGCTTTGGGGAAATATCTTACGGAGGTGATCCGAGCCAACCCCACCAATTTCCGGCTTTTTGGACCCGATGAGACCGCTTCCAATCGCCTCGACGCCGTCTTTGACGCGACAGCGCGCGTTTTTTTAGGAGAGATCCTTCCCACCGACGAAGCGATCGCTCCCCAGGGGCGGGTGATGGAAATTTTAAGTGAACATCTCTGCCAAGGGTGGCTGGAAGGGTATGTTTTAACCGGTCGTCATGGTCTTTTTGCGTCGTACGAAGCTTTTATCCATGTTGTCGACTCGATGTTCAACCAGCATGCCAAGTGGGTGGAAGCTGCTAGTCGGGTCCCCTGGAGACATCCGATTCCTTCGCTCAACTACCTTTTAAGTTCCCACGTTTGGCGCCAGGAACACAATGGCTTTACCCATCAGGATCCCGGGTTTCTGGATATTGTCGTCAATAAAAAAGCCCACGTGGTGCGGGTCTATCTCCCGCCGGATGCCAATTGTCTTCTGTGGGTAATGGATCACTGCCTGCGCACGCGCAATTACGTCAATGTGATCGTGGCTGGGAAGCAACCAGAACTCCAATGGCTTTCCAGCGAGGAAGCAGCGAAACACTGTGCTCGAGGGGTTGGCATCTGGAGCTGGGCCAGTAACGACCATGAGCACGAACCCGATGTCGTTCTTGTGGGCGCAGGGGATGTGCCTACTTTGGAAGTTCTAGCAGCCACGGCGATTCTGCGAGAACATCTTCCCGAGCTACGGGTCCGCGTGGTCAATGTGGTCGATCTTTTGGCACTTCAACCCCCCTCAGAACATCCCCATGGGCTCTCGGATCACGATTTCGATGCCCTTTTTACCAAAGACCGACCGATTGTTTTTGCGTTCCACGGATATCCATGGCTGATCCATCGGCTGACGTACCGTCGTACCAACCACAAAAACCTCCACGTTCGAGGATACAAGGAGGAGGGAGCTACAACCACTCCCTTTGATATGGTGGTTCGAAACGAGCTCGACCGTTTTCATCTTGTCAATGATGTCCTGGATCGCCTTCCCGAGCTCGGCGCCCGGGGGGCTTACCTCAAACAATGGGTTCGGGACAAGCTCTGGGAGCATCATCGCTACATCCGAACCTATGGGGAAGATCTGCCAGAGGTACGCGATTGGACGTGGCCCTTTTAGGATAACGCCTCGAAAGCTCCCCAGAGGCGGCCCTAGGTTCAAGAACCCGCACCCACTGGAAGGTCACTTGTGACCCACGCGCAGGAGCGCTTTTCCCGGAGAAAAACCTGCGTCGTATTCCCCGATACGATGGGTGCGATGTCAAGGGAGGATCAGTTTTTTAAAATTCACGATTGCCGTCGAACGCCCTGTTTACCAGACATATGTCATGCTAACCCACCATTGTGGGGACCGTGGTCTTCTTTTCGGCTCGCTTGTGTTTCTTTGTGTTGGTGTCATTACGGTACCGGGCGGTGTCGCTAGCGAAGATAAACAGCTGCAGGGACCTCAACGGCCAACGGCACCCAGTATCACTCACCTTCCGGAAGTTCGGGTGACGGCAAAACTCCGTCCCATGCCTCTCCCTGAGCCTGACGAAGCCACACGACAGCTAGGAAAAACTCCCGGAGCCGTGAACCGGGTGGAAGCAAAACAATATAGGGAGGCAAAAACCAGTAACCTGCGAGACGCTCTCGACTACCAACCAGGCATATGGGTGCAATCCCGTCACGGCCTCATTGAAACGCACATTTCCATTCGCGGTTCGGGCATTCAGTTCCCGGGAGCTGGGGATGAACGAGGCATTTGGGTATGGCAGGACGGGGTGTCCCTCACGCGTGCCGACGGAGTTTTTTCACCCTTTCTTTTCGATCCCTTGTTTAAAAAGGAGCTCCTGGTCTGGCGGGGAGCCAGCGCCTCCGATGATGCAGCCAGCGCGTTAGGCGGAGCCATCGTTGCCCGTAGCTATACGGGTTACGACTCACCCGTGCTACAAGCAAGAACGGAAGCAGGAAGCTTTGGCTATGTGCGAGCTCTTCTTAGCTCCGGATGGGTCGATGGCCCCTGGGATGGCTATACCGCTGTGAGCCACTTCTCGGAAAATGGCTTTCGGCAACACGCCAGCGGGAATTCCGAACGGGTCTTCTCGAATCTAGGTTGGGAAGCTACCCCAGACATTCAAACGCGATGGATCTATGAATGGACGCAGGGTTTTAGCCTTTTACCCATGACGGTCACGCGCCAGCAAGCCCTCGAGGACCCTCAAGCAGCCGCTCCTTTTGCCTTGCAAAATAATACGCGCCGAGCCTACACGTTCCATCTTCTTGGATGGGACTCTAGCTGGCTATGTTCACCCGACGCACGGCTCGATTTTTCCGCCTACTGGATGTACTCAGATATTTCCTCCTTTGTCGTCATTCTCTTTAACGAGCTGGCGAACGACTTCGGAGGCAGGATCCAATACACTTGCAATATCCCCCTTTGGAATCGTCCCAACGAATGTACCCTGGGCTTTTACCCCCAGTTTGATCTTCTCAGGAATAACCAGTTTCGCAATGTAGCCGGGCTACCTGGACGCTTGCTCTCCTCTCGCGATGCCGAAGCAGCCAACCTTATTTTTTGGCAAAGGATACCTACTGGCTAGTCGACTCCCTGGCCATTGTACCAACACTTCTCTGGGTGATGGCACCCCGGCAAAGCCAGCGAGATTTCCCCAACGAGCGCAAAGACAAGAGAACCTACGAAGCCTTTCTTCCAAAGATTGGAGTGCTTGTTCAACTCTCGGGAGAAAACCAGCTCTATGCCAACCTGAGTCGAAGTTTCGAGGCGCCGAGCTTCGTCGATCTCTTCCCTTTTGGGCCGACCTTTTCGCCCTCTTCACCTGAGTTACGTCCCCTTTCCGCACAGAAAGCGACCACATTGGAAGTAGGAAGCCGGGGCACGTGCGGCGCACTGGGTTGGGACGTAGCATTCTACCACAGCTGGGTCACGCAAGAACTTCTCACCTTGCTTAACCCTCAGGGCACCGTTCCGGTTACGCGCAACGCCGACCGTACGCGGCACCTTGGTGTGGAAGTAGGAAATTCGATCGTGCTCGCCAAAGGGTTGGTTCACCGACCGCAAGACGGCAAACCCTTGCCTTGCTCTCCCGATCAGGACCGCATTCTTTTGCGCCAGTCTTATCTCTGGAGCGACTTTTTCTTCGACCATGATCCCCAATTGGGAAACCTTTCCCTCGGAGGCGTTCCTGAACATTTCTACCGTGCCCAGCTTTTGTACGAGCACCCTTGCGGGTTTTACGCGGGTCCCAACGTTGAATGGGTTCCCCAGCGGTATCCCGCAGACCACGCAAACACCTTGTTTAGCCCGGGATACACCATCATGGGTTTTGATTTGGGATGGCACTCCCTCAAAAACGGCTGGTCCTTTTTTCTCTCCGCCCGAAACCTTTCAGACGAAAAGTACATTGCCCTGGTCCGGCCCACGGCTGACGCAAGAGGCAAAGACGCCTCTGTCTTCCTGCCGGGCGAGGGGAGGGCAGTCTACGGGGGCATCCAATGGAGCTGGTAACGCTTCGGACTCCAGCTGCGTTCCGCAAGCCTTCCCAAAGCTGCTTGAGAACCCCTCCACCGATACATCCCCCCGTGGGTCGCACAGGAATATGCTCCACTTGCAGAGCTCCCTGTGTCGGTTCTCAGAAGGCTTGTGGCACAAAACGCTAGCCGAACATGAAAAGAGAAAGGGAAAGTCAAAAACACCATCTGGCTCGACATTCGATGAAAAGCTCGCACTCGGTCTGGGCGGAGAAAAACTTGCGATCTAGCGATCGCTGAAGACACAGGCGCAACTTCTTTTTCCATGGGATTTTATCCCAGATCATGGCCACAGTGCAAGAAAACCCATGCTCCGGGCTACTCGGAGCTACCCATTCCCACGATTCCCAGGAGAGTCACGAGAAAGCAAAAGCCGCTTGTTGATCTTTCGGACCAGAGCGGGTGAAGGGAATCGAACCCTCGCATGCAGCTTGGAAGGCTGCCGTTCTACCACTGAACTACACCCGCACTTTTTTTTGTAAGCCAGTTACCCAATACCCCTGGACCCACCAGCCGTCAAGGGCTCCCTACGCTCCCGCTGCCAACTGTCCCAGCAACAATTTTTTAGAGAAAGGTAAGGCTGTCCCCCTCTCTTTGTTACGAACGGTTGCACTCCCGGCAAACCTGCCAAAGCCAGGCTAGCCCACCGTAAGACAGGATCGGACGAGGAGTCTTTCCGCTGGAAACTTAAGCTTTTTTCAATAACCCGGCCGCACTACCCATCTTTCCTTTAGCAGGTCCCGATCCACTCGACAATAGAGTAGCCCCACAACACGCGCTTTTTGCCTCAGCAGGGCTTTGGCTAGCGAAGAAGAGCGTTCTAACGGCCACACCGGTTGTTTTTTCCGCAGGATGACGCCTGTGTCCGCAGTTGCGTCCCGCCTAAAGAAAACCCTTTGGGGTTTTGAACATGCTTCCCCAAGCTTGCGCCGGAAGGTTGGAGCACCCGCATCTGCGGGATTGGCAGCATCAAGGAACCGGTCCGCGCCCAAAGTGGAATTTTCAGAGTCGTGGCAACCTTGGACGGAGCCCACATGCGATTGCTGGCAGCCAATGTAAGGGGTGACATTTTCCTCCACCGCACGATGGGGTCTATTTCCCTCCTCTCAAAGTGCGGCGTTTGGGAGTAGCCCGGGGATGGACTTTGCGTTCGCAAGCAAAAGATATCGAAAGCTCCCTAGGCCAATTCCAGACTCGGGCGCCACGACGGATGGGTTTCCCGCAGGTTTTTGTGTGTTACAAAAACGTTCCAGTGACCCCCCGCGCAAAAAAACCTATCCCCTTTAGGAGATTGGCCTCTTACACCAACAAGCACGATGTCCCTACTTAGCTACGGCACCTCTTAGAAAAAAAGGAACTTAGCTTCCTTTGGGTGGAAGCTCTAGCCACGTTCCGGACGGACCAAGATTACGTATCTGGGTCAGTCCTACCTGGCTTTCCTTGCCCCAGCTCTCGTGAATGTGGCCGCAGAGAACCAAAAAGGGATTTTTTCTTTGGATAGCCTCCAGGATGGCTTCGCTTCCCAGGTGACGTTCTCCGCTCTGGTCAACATGGCCCTTCGGAGGAGAATGAACCAAAAGAACGCAGCCCGCTGGACAATTCTTCAGGATCTCCCGTGCTTGGTTTTCCGTCAAATCAAAGCTCCACGACCACGGAGTAACGGGAATCCCTCCACCCAGGCCAAAAAAGCGGATCCCTCCTATCTCGGTCGATTCTCCGTGGAGCACCTGGGCTTTTGACCAACCACGACACGCTTCCCGCAATTCCTCATCCGTCTCGTTATTCCCCGGCACTAGCAGGCAAGGGCACGAAAACTCCTGAAGGATTTCGATCATGGGCCGAAGTCCCTGATGTACGTTGGCAAGATCACCCAAACAAAGGACTAAATCGGCTTGCCGGCTCAGAGAAACAAGTCTCCTTGCCTGCTCCTGATCACAGTGAAGATCGCTAAAGGCAAGGACGCGCATAGCAGAAACGCATGCTCTCTTTTGGCGTCTCTAACTTGAAATCCTTCCGATGGCAAGCCCCTTACCCAACCGTGGTCCATCGACTCCGAAACTCTCCTTGGGCTCCTGAAAGGTTCCACGGCAGTTAGCCGAAGTTAAACCCTCCGATCCCCCGCCTCTTTTTGCATTTGAACCAATTTTTCGACTCCTTTTTGGATCGCCTCCAAAAACGATTCGCGCCACCGGCCCCTCTCTAACTGCCGGCAAACGGTGTCGGTAACTCCTTCCGGGCTTCGGACCCATTGGACGAATTCTTCCCAACCAAGAGAGGGATATGCCTCGGATAGTCCCACCACCCCGTCCAATAGCGACACTGCAAAGGCTCGACTCTCTGAGTCGTCCCATCCTAAGGCCATACCCGCTTCCGTCAAGAGGGAGAGAAACAAAAATCCGTAAGCCGGTCCACAACCGGCCAAAACGGTAAAAGGATCCAGGAGGCGCTCCTCCAAAAGGATCGCCCGGCCTAGCCGGCCAAAAAATCCTAACACCCACTCCAACGACGATGGTTCCACTCCCGGTCCGGCGGCGCAGGCCGTGAGTCCTTTCCCCACGGCCACGGCGACATTCGGTAAGGCACGGACTAGGGAAACATCGCACCCAAAAAGTTCTTCCAGAAACCGGAGCGATCGCCCGGCCACCAGGGAAACGATAAGCTTGGGAGGAACAATCTCGCCCATTTCTGCCCGCAGCTGTGGCAAGTCTTTGGGCTTGACGGATAAAAGCAGGACGTCACACCGCCGGGCCAAAACGGCATTACCCGCCGGGCTAAAAAGGCGTGACCGGTCTACCCACTTCTCCCAATGGGAAAGCGTCACAGGCGAGCGCGCTGACACATATACCCGTTCAAGCTCATCGGGGGCCATCCTCGCCAACCCGTCCGCCAGCGCCTGAGCTATTCGCCCTCCCCCGAAAATGCCAATCGAGCTGACCTTCAAGGCAGGCTACCTTCGTTAGCCCAATAAAGCTCCCAAACTTCACCAGCGACCGATTCCGGCGAACGCCCCTCGACCCACACTCGATGGTGAGCCTTGTCGTAAAAGGGAGTTCTAGCCTGGAGGATCCGTTGAAAAGATTCAAACGAAGCTTTGCCTCCCTGAAGCAAGGGGCGATCCGCGTTCTTTGCTCTCTCCCAAAGAGCCTGGGCTGAGGCTTCTAGATAGACGACTAAGCCATTTTTCAAAAGTTTTTCTCGATTCGTCTCCCCTACAAAAGTCCCTCCTCCCGTGGCGATGACACCGGGGGGCAACGCCAGGATACGATCCAAAATCTCCATCTCTTTCCGTCGAAAATATGCCTCCCCGCTCTCCGAGAAGATTCTGCTAATGGATCGTCCCTCTTCCTTTTCAATCCATTGGTCAATGTCGTACAAGACAAGCCCGTAGCCTCGGCTCAGCGCTTCTGCTACCGTTGTTTTACCGGCTCCCATCATTCCCACCAGCACCAGATGGCGTAAGGGATGGCGGTTGGGGTGGGAGGGAACGCGATCGAGCATGCGAGGAGCGATGGTAGACATAAAAGCTTTTTAGGAAGAACAAGCCCAAATCTTTTCTTATGGCAAGTAGCTTTGGCGTTGTCTTTCGGGTCACCACATGGGGAGAGTCTCACGGCCCAGGTGTCGGGGTCGTGATTGACGGTTGTCCCCCTGGCATTACTCTTAGCGAGGAGCGGATCCAGCGGGAGTTGGATCGGCGCCGGCCCGGCCAAAGCCGGCTCACCAGCCCCAGGAAGGAGACCGACCGTTGCCAGATCCTCTCAGGTGTCTGGGAGGGAAAGACTCTCGGAACACCCATTTTGATCTGGGTAGCCAACGAGGACGCTCGACCGGAAGCTTACGCACTTCTTGCCCACCTGTACCGCCCATCCCACGCCGACTACACGTACCAGGCCAAATATGGGATCCGGGATTGGAGAGGGGGCGGAAGAGCCTCAGCACGAGAAACGGTAGGACGGGTCGCCGCAGGCGCAGTGGCTGCGAGCTTTCTGGGAGAAGTCTGCCCCTCGCTCCGAGTGACAGCCTTTGTCTCCTCCGTCGGGCCGCTCGATGCTTCGGTGCCCTGCGAAAAAGTAGATCCCGAGCTGGTAGAAGCTAACCCCTTGCGCTGGGCCGACCCCAAAACCCTCCAAGAGGCTCTGGCGTTGGTCGAGCAAGCCCGAAAGGAAGGTGATTCGGTAGGAGGAATCATTAGTTGTGTTGTCCGAGGGGTACCGCCCGGTCTTGGGGAACCAGTCTTTGATAAGCTGGATGCCGATCTTGCCAAGGCCATGCTCAGTCTTCCTGCTTCCAAAGGATTCGAAGTAGGAAGCGGCTTTGCCGGAACGCGCATGCGAGGTTCCGAACATAATGATCCGTTTTATCAAGAGGGAGATCGGCCCCGAACACGAACCAACCATAGCGGGGGAATCCAGGGAGGGATTAGCAACGGGGAAGAGATCTATTTCCGGGTCGCCTTTAAACCGGTGGCCACGATTGCGAAACCGCAGAAAACGGTCACGGTCGAGGGGCAAGAAGTTGAGTTCCAAGGAAGGGGTCGCCACGACCCTTGCGTTCTCCCTCGGGCCGTCCCTATTGTGGAGGCAATGACCTGGATCGTTCTGGCCGATCATTGGCTGCGGCAGCGGGCACTCCGTCCCGAGTCACTTCTGCAAGGGGGACGATGATGAAAGCCCTCTGGATTGTGCTAGGAACCGGTGTCTCGTTTGCTCTTGGTTCCATACCCTTTGGGTTCCTCATCACGAAACGAATGGGGATCGACCTCCGGTCGCAGGGAAGCGGAAATATTGGAGCTACTAACGTGGCTCGAACCCTGGGAATCCGATGGGCTTTGCTGGTTTTTCTTTTGGACTTTCTTAAAGGATTTGCCATCCCGTGGTCGGGGAAGTTTTTCCTCCCTCTGGGTCTGGAGCCCTTTTGGCAGGACAGCTTCTGTGCACTAGCGGGGCTGGCCGCCATGCTGGGCCATTGTTTTAGCCCGTGGCTTGGAGGAAAAGGGGGAAAGGGCGTAGCAACAGGAACCGGGGTTCTGGCTGCTTGCCTTCCCCAAACGCTTTGGGTGGGAATCCCTGTGTGGATAGCCCTTTTTTTTGCAACACGGGTTGTCTCCATTGCGTCCCTCGGTGCGGCTGCCGCTATCCTGGGAGCCAGTTGTTTCTTCTATCCGGGAAGAGTCTGGCTATGGGGATTTTCCTTCTTGGGAACGGCGCTTGTGTTGTGGCAGCACCGTCCCAACCTGGGCCGGTTGCTAGCAGGTCAAGAACACCGGTTTTAACGGCTCTATGAGAATCTGCATTCTTGGAGCCGGGCAATGGGGCCGATGCGTCGCTGCGCTTCTCGAGGAAAAGGGCTACGACGTTGAGTTTCGGCACCACACCGACCGACGGTGGCCTCAACCGCTGGACGCTCTTTTGCTAGCCCTTCCTGTCCAACACTTCCGACAGACGCTCGTCCGATTTCCCCCTCCCGCCTGCCCGATCCTTTCGCTGGCAAAAGGCCTGGAGCTACCCGAAGCCCTGCGTCCGAGCGAGATTGTCCGCCAAGTGTGGGGCGAAAATACCAGTGTGGGCGCGTTGTCTGGCCCTAACTTTGCATCTGAAATCGCACAGCGACTCCCGACCGCTGCCGTGGTTGCCGCCGAACGGGAAGAAGTTTCTTTGCTCTTTCAAAGGATCCTGCATTGCCACCGCTACCGTGTCTACCGGTCAACCGACCTTATCGGGGTTGAGCTAGCCGGGGCCCTCAAAAACGTCTACGCGATTGCTGGAGGGATTTGTGTGGGCTTGGGGTTGGGAGATAACGCGCTGGCGTCACTTCTTACCCGAAGCCTTGCAGAGATGACCCGGTTGGGTCGACGGCTCGGAGCTCGACCAGCGACCTTTCGAGGGCTAGCAGGGGTGGGGGATCTCTTTCTTACCGGCACAAGCGATCAAAGCCGAAACCGCCGTCTGGGAAAACTTGTCGCTCAGGGGCTCCCTGTGGACCTTGCCCTCCAAAGGATCGGCAGTGTTGTGGAAGGATATCCTACCACCAAGAGTGTGGTTCGGGCTGCCCGGTTTGAAAACGTCCGCAAACCGATAGCCACCGAGGTCTACCAAATCCTCTATGAGGGAAAACCTCCCAAGGCAGCTCTTTCCCAGCTAGTTGAGCCAATTCCTGAGCAGGAGGAGGAAGAGTTTGGCGAATCTTGACAAAGGGACCTCTCTCCGGGCAAAGCTAATCTAGCTAGGGCGACCTCATGGAAGCTTATCTTCGGGATCTTTTTAGCGGATACGGGCTTTTAGCTTACCTCCTGTTATTTTTGATCATCTTTTGCGAAACGGGTCTGGTGGTTACCCCCTTTCTTCCGGGCGACTCTCTTCTTTTTACGGCGGGGGCAATGGCGGCCGAAGGATGGCTGGAAATGGGGCTCCTTTTCCCGTCTCTCGTCGTGGGGGCCATCCTGGGGGACAGTGCAAACTATGCCCTTGGGGCTTTTCTCGGTCCTCAGATCTTTCATCGGGAGACAGGCCGGTGGTTGAACAAACGGCATCTGTACCGGGCCCAACGTTTTTACGAAAGGCATGGAGGCAAGACGATTTTTTTGGCGCGTTTCGTTCCCATTCTTCGGACGTTTGCCCCCTTTGTTGCTGGTATTGGAAGGATGCGTTACGTGCGCTTTTTTCTTTTCAACGTTTTCGGCGCGCTGGCTTGGGTCGGCGGGATGTTATTAGGTGGCTTTTTTTTCGGCAATCTTCCCTGGGTGCGTGGTCATTTTGAGTGGATAGTCCTGGGGATTATCGCGGTTTCGCTTCTCCCTCTGGCCATCGAGGGGTGGCGAACCAGAAATGAAATGGTGGGACAAGAGTTGAGCCCTCCGCTTGAGTAGGGCAACTGGCAGAACCAGCTTGTGGGAAGCAAATTGGATCGGAAAACTCTTCCCGAAACGGTCGGTTCTTGAGCAAAGAAGGCATCGCAGGAGAAAGGCGAAGCGATGCGCCCGGAGTCGCTCCAATTCCTTAAAGACCTCATTGATACCCCCAGTCCTGCAGGCGGCGAATACCTTGGGCAAAAGCTTTGGCTCGATTACGTTCGCCCCTGGGCAGACGAAGTCCGGACCGACGCGTACGGAAACGCTTTAGCCATCCTTAATCCAGCGGGGCGACCGAAGATCCTGGTTTGCGGTCATGTAGACGAAATTGGATTTCAGGTACAGTACGTCGACGAGGAAGGGTTTATTTACTTCCAACCGGTCGGTGGTTCCGATCCGGCTCTTGCTAGGGGACAACGAGTGTACATTCACCACGATGGGGAAGAGGTTTTGGGGGTGATTGGTTCCCTGGCCATCCACATGCAAGAAAGGGACAAAAAGCCTGAAATTCCCCAATGGCACGAGCTTTTCATTGATATTGGAGCCCGGAACCGGCAGGAGGCCCTGCAGCGGATTCGTATTGGAGATCTCATTACTTACGTGGATCGGTTCGAACCGTTGACCGGTGACATCTGGGTGGGTCGAGCGTGCGATAATCGTGTCGGCAGCTTCGTGGCGGCCGAAGTCCTCCGGTTGTGCATGGAACGCCGGGATTCCCTGTGGGCTTGTGTGGTGGCGGCTTCTACCATCCAGGAAGAAAACGGGCTTTATGGAGCCAAGATGATCGCCTATTCGGTTGGACCAGATGCGGCAATTGTGATCGACGTGGGACACGCCACGGATATACCGATTGCAAACAAAAAGAAGTTTGGCGAGATTCGTTTAGGCGCCGGTCCGATTCTTAGTCGGGGCAGCGCGAACCATCCAGGTTTGGTGGAGCGGCTCCAACGCATAGCAGAAGAGCATCAAATTCCCTTTCAATGGAACGTGGATCCCCGTCGTACAGGGACCGACGCGGATGCGATCTTTACGGAACGGGGGGGAATCCCGACGGTCTCCATTGGGATTCCCAACCGCTATATGCATAGCCCGGTCGAGGCCGTGCACCTGGGAGATATTGAGCGGGCTGCCGAATGGATCCAGGCCTTTCTCATGGCGCTGGATCCTAAAACCGAATTTCGTGTTACATTGTAATCTTGGAAGGCTATGGTTCGGAAACTCCTTCATACGCGGTTCCGTGTGAATGACCTGGATCGTACCGTTCGCTTCTATAAGGAGGTGCTCGGGCTCATCGAAGTGAGCCGGTCCACTTCTCCAAGGGGTTCGACCCTAGTCTTTCTTAAGGCACCCGAAAGCGAAGAACTTTTGGAAATTTGCCATTATCCAGCCTCCGGACCGGTACAGGTCCCGCCTGACCTTGTCCATTTAGCTTTTGAAGTGGATTCCTTAAGCGACTTTGCAGAGCACGCGGCCAAGCTAGGTTTCCCTCTGAGTGAAGGGCCGACCGAAAGTTCCTCGGGAACAAGATTTGCCTTCATTGATGCCCCGGAAGGGTACGAAATTGAACTGGTGGAGAGGCGCTCCGGCCCATGAAAGTGATCCAACTGTACGCAGCTATCCTGGCAGCCGACCTGATTCACCTGGAAAGCGAGGTGCGCCTTGCCGAAGAAGCAGGAATCACGGGGCTGCACGTGGATGTTGCCGATGGACACTTTGTCCCGTTCTTCGGTTGCGGAGTCGAGCTGGTGAGCGCGTTGCGCCGAGTTACTTCGTTGCCCTTAGCCGTACACTTTCTCATCCAACAGCCGGATCGCTACGCTCGTAGCTTTATCGAGGTCGGAGCTGATCTCGTTATTTCTCACCTAGAAGCACACCATCGACCGGAAAAAACCCTGGAACTTGTGCGGGGCATGGGATGTCGCAGCGGGCTAGCCCTTTCTCCCCTAACTCTCTTTTCGAAGGTTGTCCCGTTTTTACCGTATTTGGATCAGCTTCTTATCCTGACTTCCCATCCCGGGCTGTATGCCGACTGTTTCGTTTCGGAAACGGTGGAAAAAATCCGTCAGGCAAGAGACTACCGGCAGAACCACAATCTTCGCTTTGAGATCGCTGTGGAAGGCGCGATCACGGAGGAAAATCTTGGCCTTGTCGCTCGAGCGGGTGCGGATGTTTGTGTTCTGGGGAAAAGTTTCTTTCAGTCGAGCGATCCCGTGGCGGTAGCCCGCCGCCTGGTTTTACAAGGGGCTGAAGCGCTAGCAGCCGGCTGAAAAACTTTCTTACCCAAACTCAAGACCTACCCCACTTTGCACCGTTGTGCCGGAAAGTTTTCTAGGAAGTGGAGTTTCTCTCTTTTTCCGCGCCGTTGGCCCCAAAATCCCTTACAAAAAGAGCCTACCCAGGTTTGGGTTCCATCGGGTGGTTTTCTCCAAAGAACCAATTCCGCGGAAAGGAACTTCTCAGCGACCTCAATCTTATTGGATCGTTTTTCTCTGTTTCTCTGCTTTCTCCACCTCTGACGCGGCAATCATGCGGGCGCTTTCAAGCAAGCTGCCCATGGTTACACCGTTACCGAAACCGCGCGAAGATCTTCCCAAGAGGAAGGTAAACCTAAAGGCGATCCCACCGAGAAGCCAAGAGATTTCAAAAAAAGCGTTCGGACATGTCTTGAAGATACACGGGCGTTTTTTGGTCCCTAGTAGCCCACACACGGCATTGCCTCGCCTCTAACGACAAGGATAGATACTTGAGTTTCCTGCAGTGAACCAAATGGTCGAACCACTTCGGTCACAATGAGCGTCCGGCCCACTGGGTCGAACATCGCCTGCGACGAAGTTCTAGCTTACCTTCGACACTCTTTGCAGGTAAATGACTCTAGCCGAACGATTGAATGGTTTTTCTCCTGCTTATGTGGTCCACTTGGGCCCGAGAGAAAAAAAGAGAGAGTAGGCCCACCTTTTTTGCAGTAGCTCGGTCTCCTTCTCCGGGCAGTTCCCAAAGCATTCGGCCGTCCTAGAATCTACTTTCGGAGAAAAGCCGCGCTCCCCGAGTGGATGAAAGGCAACGAAGGAGTTTGGAAGACTTCTTTATGGAAGCCCCTTGAGACTCGTTTTGGACTCGGAGCCGGGCGGCGTGAGCCCGCAGGCCAAAAAAGATCGGGATTGCGATTGCGGACTCGCCTCACCGCTCGCCAGTGATCCACGGGACACACTTCCAGGAAGCTTTTGAGCTGGGGAAAAGGCGCGATTCAACCTCGGCAAGTCGCTTATAATTGAGTGAGGACCTCTCCGGGGAGCCTCCAGCCAAGAGAGATGGATCTCCAGGAGATACCAGCCATCGATTGCTTCCTGTCCTTGGATCGGCTCCTCTCTTTACGTTCCCCCCAAGAAGCGCCCCTGAGGATCGACCCCGTACTCCACAGTATGTATAGGCTTGGAGGCAAGAGAATGTCCCAGCCGACCCGGCTCCCCAGTTTAAGAGAATCGGCTCTTTGCGTGAAGGCCTTGGGAATTTCGGCCAATCCCTCCTTGAGAGAAGCCACCCCGCTTTCCCGGCGGGCTCGATCGCTCAAGGCCTAGGGCATTTTTTCGGGCAATCACCGATCGAACCCCATTGCCTTCCACCTCCATGACTTTAACGTCGATCGGTAAGCCAAAGCTCCCGCTCTTTTAAAAAAGACTGCGACAATCCCTCTTAGAGCTTGACCTCTCTTAGCTCAAGTGACGTACGAAAGCCCCCTCTCCTTCGAGTGCTTCCAAGTTCGACCGGCTTTTTCCTTCCTCCATCAAAAAGAAAAGTTCTTGCTTCGATCCCCAACCGTCGTTGGAGTGTGACGAGTAACGCAGGAGCCTCTTCGAATCCGCCCGGTTTCCCCGCAAAATTTTTCCACGGAATCGGAACTCCTTGAAGCATGCGTCAGAATCGAGAAGAGAAAACTTGCCGCCGATCCGCTCAGTGATCCCGGCTGGGTGCATAACGGGCCATTGCCTCCGGCCCTACCCCCTCAAGGTAGACACGGGCGAGATCGTAAAACACAAGACTCGTTCCCTGCAGGGGACCCTCGAGATAGAGTTTCTTTTCTAGCCAGCTCCGACCCCCGTTTCATCCATGCTTCTCCAGGTATAGCTCCTCTTCCTCCAGGTCCTTTTCCTCTACTCCGCACAGTTCCGCTAACCCCCCCTTGCTTTCTCCTGCAACGCATACTGGAAAAAGGGGAAAAAAATCCGCCCCAAAAGCAACCGCTGTCACGAACCGCGGCTTCCGCTCCCTTCTCACCCCTGCAAGCACTTTCTCTAGACTCCCCCTTTGCGACGCCTCTTCCCGTACCCCGAACCCCCATCATCGAACGCCTCCCGCGCCGCCTGTAAGCCCTCCAGGGGGACAAGCTTCTGCCCTTTTTCCACTTGCGCGAAAAAGCTTTTGCGCTTCAACCGGCAGCCGCCTCCCATTGGCCCAATTCCTGCTTTTCACCTTTCTCCCCACCCGGTAGGGCCGCCGAACCCCCCGCCTGCCGATCCACCTTCCCGTTGGGATCGGTAGAGACCTCCTGGAGATACATGCCTAGAGCTCACAACACCGATCATTTTCCCTATGAAAAAACGAGCCATGCACAATCTCTTCACACATCGCCCCTCCACGCTTTTCCAGAGCTCCTCGACCTGCAACGACAAAGGTCAAAAAACCTGAAGAAGTTACGTTAGCGTTCCACTCTACCCCAAGACGGGCGCTACCTTGGAAAAAAAGATCCCTTTCTTTTACTACCGAGACGTTTGGGCAGAGTTTCCCCCCAACCCTTTGAGGCCAAAGGGATAGAAACCCGTGCCGTAGCGGCGAGCTGTCCCAAAAGAAAACCCAAACGCGCTTGCTTCCGCGTGGTTGAGTGGACAATCTCCCCCGTTCCCAAAAAAAATCCTTTGTGGCCACCGCACGGAGATTTTTTTCTCGAAGTTGCTCACGACTGGCGGGAAAAAAGAGCCTTTGAACGATCCAAAAACGCACATCAATCAAGCACGCTTCTTTTTTCCAAGATCCAAGATTGACATTGGGGCGAGATATTGCAGGTTTTTGCGCGTACAGGACCTTGCGGTATGGCAGCGGGTCAACGTGTGAGCGTTCTGCACGAGAGTGAAAAAATCCTCGCCGCTGCGGCTTCGCTCTAACTATCTGGCCCAGGCGGAGGTTCTCGCCCAATCGGTGGCGAGCATCGCTCCCACAACCACCCCCATGGAGTCAGACTCCCTGGTGTTTGGCGCAGCCGGAAATGGAGCCTGGTTTGCCTACCTGATCAGCATGCTGGGGCTGTGGTTAGTGGGAGTTAACATCAACCAGTTCGCCAAGCGCTGTGCTTCGTCGGGTTCCTTGTATGCCTACATTGGCCGAGGACTAGGCACAGAATGGGGCTTGTTTGGGGCCTGGTGCCTTGTGCTGGCCTATCTTTGCACAGCCATGGCAACGCTTTTGGGTGCAGGGATCTATTCAGCCCAAGTTTTGCGTTCACTTGGTCTGAGTGTTTCCCTTCCTCTTCTGCTCGGTTTGATGGCAGCGATCGGTTGGTGGACAGTATGGAAAGACGTCCAGCTTTCCGTTCGGTGGATGCTCTGGATTGAGGCTTCTTCGGTACTGTGTCTTTCCCTCATTGCAGCGCTGCTTTTGGCCAAGGAACATGCCTGGCTTGATTGGGAGCAGCTTAGCTTGCAAAAGGTCGATCTCCAAGGATTACGCTTCGGCATGATCATGGCGATCTTTAGCTATGTAGGCTACGAAAGCGCTGCCTGTCTCGGTGAGGAGTCGCGCAAGCCGTTCAGAGCGATTCCCGAAGCCATCCTATGGAGCGTGCTTCTTTCCGGCTTTTTCTTTACCTGGATCGCCTATGCAAAGCTTGCTGGTTTGCGTGCTTTGGGACAATCGTGGCGCTGCGGCGAAATCACGGTAGCGGATCTTGCTCAAGCAGCAGGCTTGGGAATGGTGCGTCCAGTTCTTCAAGTGCTAGCCATTTTGAGCTTTTTCGCGTGCAGCGTAGCAAGCATCACAGCCGCAAGCCGGGTTCTTCTGCTACTGGGACGTCAAGAGATCCTTCCGGGGGTCTTGGCACAGATCCATCCGGCTAACCGGACCCCCCATGTGGCTGCGACTTTCTGCTGCGGGATGTCCTGCGTTTTTCCGATGGCCTTGCTCAGCGGAATGCAAGTAGATGACGCCTATGACTTTTTGGGAACCGTAGCGACGTATGGGTTTTTGGTGACCTATGGACTTGTCGCGCTTGCAGCCCCGATCTACCTCTTTCGTCTGCAAGAGCTCAGAGTTCATAATCTCCTAGCTTCCGTGGGCTCCCTTGCTTTCCTTTCTCTTCCGCTCGGTGCGAGTCACTTCGTGGCTCGAACCCCGGCGATTGGGCAAGCGCCTTATGTGTTTGGGGCCTATCTAGCCTGTGGGCTTGCCTGGATCGGTCTTCTGCGGCTTTCCGGTAACGCGCGCTTCCGCACGCTTGACCAAAGCTTGGTATGGGAGCTAAGCGGCCCTCCTCCGGAGGAAAATGTCTAATTATCTCTTTTGGGGAGACCCATCTCAGGAATCTAAAAGAAGCGCCCAAAAAGGCACTGCGTTGGGGGAAGAAGGTTTTTCCGGATTACGGCGCCGTCTTTGCTTCATCGTGGGCCTGACGGTTGACACAGGTAAAAATGCCCTTGGCCAAGAACCTTTTTCAAAGCATAGGAAAACGTTGCGAAAAACTCAGTTTTTGTGAAACTTCGCTTTCGTCCGTTTCCCTCGGCCTGGGGATCACACCATCCGCCACCGAATCGCTTCCTTATGAAGTGCACAGGAGACAAAGCTCAATGTCTTGATTCCTTTGCCCACCTCACCTCGTGGCAGAAGCGGGTCTATTCCATCCTCCAGCGTATCCCCCGCGGTCACGTTGCCACATACGGTGAGCTGGCTCGGGCCCTTGGGGTTCGTTCTCCACGAGCAGTTGGCCAGGCCCTCAAGGCTAACCCACTAGCACCCATGATTCCGTGTCATCGGGTGGTAGGCCATGGGGGAAGCCTCGTGGGATATCAGGGAAGCATCTCACGCCAAGCGCTAGAGAGAAAAAGGAAGCTCTTAGAGAAAGAAGGCGTGCGATTCACTCCCGAAGGAAAGGTAGATCCCACTTGCTTTGTTTCTTTTGACAAACTTTCTACGAAAAAGCCTGGCTCCTCTTTCCGTGCTTTGAGAACAATGCGCTAGTCTCCAGGCAATATCTTCGAGAAGCCACCCACACGGAATTGTGTTTCTGGTTCGATAGCTTTGCTCAAGTGGAGTAACCAAAACAAACGAAACCGCTTGATGGCCGGCCGCTCCCACGCCCGCTGAGCTTCAGAACCGGCAACTCGCGTGATTCTGGACCCCCCTTTTCCGCGTATTTGCCAAGGAAAAAAGATTCGGAAGACCTTTTGACCACTGCCTTGCCTAGGGTCACCGTCCCGGAAAACTTTCTGGCGCCGACCGACTGAAATTCTCGGAACACGGTTTTTTTAAGAAAGCCCCTCTCCACGTGAAACAGACTCTGCGGTTCGTTCAAAATTTCCCATGTCTCTTTGTAACCTCAAAACGCCGTGGACCCCACGGGAGCCTCTTTCCGGGATTCCTTTTTGCCGGGCGTTCCGAGGTGGGGCTCCATGTCTTCCGCTTGGGGAAGGAGCCGGGCAACGGCTAAACCCAAAAAGTTTTCCACCAAAAAGAGAAAAAAAGGAATCTGCAAGACTGTAGCGCTGGAGATGAGTCCGCGCGCTGGAAGAAACCCCCGTTTGGCAGCGAAACATCGAATGACAAACCAAGCGGGTGACGGGATTCGAACCCGCGACATCAACCTTGGCAAGGTTGCGCTCTGCCAACTGAGCTACACCCGCAGAGACCTGTACCTCGTTACACCTTTAGCTAGAACATGGTCATGACGCAAGGCCCGTCGAAAAGAAGCCGAAGACAAGCGATCTCGGAAGCCCAGCAACGTTCCCACTTCGGCTCACCTGGCGGAGTTTTCGGGGAAAGCCCTGGATTGCCCTCCTCCATAGAGGGATAAACAAGAGAGCTTTCCGGAGCGCCCACTGGATCTAAAGAAAATTTCGTGATAACTCTATCTGCTTCCTAAAGGCTTTTTGCCGGCGTGGCGGAACGGCAGACGCGCCGGACTCAAAATCCGGTCCCGGCGACGGGGTGTGGGTTCAAATCCCACCGCCGGCATCCTTTCAAGCCTACGGTGGCCCTGGAAGTTGGTTTTCCAGCATCCTCGAAAACGAACGGGATGAGTTGTTTGCGTTGGCCTTTTCCCTTCGTGACCACGCCTCGTACGTCTTCCTGGCAACTGACCGCAATGTCCTCTCTTGAAAAAGCTCGGGTAGACGGTGGAGGCAAGTTTGGCCAGATTTCGCGAGCTTGGAAAAAAGGCCCGTTTGAAACGCCCCATCCCGGGAGTTCCACGGCCCGAGCCCAGGCTTCATTTTCTTGTTCGCTAACGAAAAGCCTCCCGGTTACAAAGGGGAGGGCCTTCTCGATACACCCTCCACGATGGTTTTTAGCTGACTTGTAGTTGAAACTCGGGTTTTGATGGACCAAGCGATAAGCCTAGGGTCCTCGGGACTTGACCCTTTCCTTTCACCCATAACCGAGACGGGTTCCACTCTCTCCTTGATCAAACCCGATTCCCCAATCTCTTGGGCTCTATATCTTTCAAAAGTTTCTTTCTCCCTTTCCTCGATCAAGTTCCTTAGGTTGCGCTCGTTTCAAGCTATGCTTCCGGACCGCTTCGTTGTTCAAATAACTGTGGGGTCGGGCTACACGGAAAGATGCAAGGATTTTCCTTGGGAGCATGAGGAGATGCGGCCCTGGGTCCTGGCGACTTAAATCCCTTTTAAAAAACCGTCGCGTTATCCGGCAAGTTCCCAGTTTCTTCGTAACGTTGCAACTCCGATAGGAAACGTTTGAGTAACGGGGCCCATCTCACCCAGAGTCGCTGCGACGGGTGCCGGTCCTTGGCTCCCCCTTTGTAGCGCCCAATGTGTTAGAAAGACCTTTTTCCCCTGCGGCCTGCCGCCTTTTGAGGCTCCAAGACAAACTCTAGGCACTCCCATCCATCGACCATAGAAACCGATCCAAAACATGGCGGGATTGATCCCAATCAAAAAAGCCCCTTTACGAAACTCTGGCAACCGGATGCTGGCTCGAAGTCTCCAGAGTAATCCCGAGTCGTCCACATCTCCATCAGAGCTAACGAAACACCAGTGGGGAACAAACCACTCGGTACCGGAGACGTTTTCCCTATTCCCCCAGGAGAACCCGGGCGATCTCTTCCCACTCCTGATCCAGTGGCTGATGCGAGCGCCCCTTGCCAGCACGGAGATACCAATAGGTCGCGTTTCCTTCGTCCCCTTCCCGACGATGAAGGTAGGCGTGAACCCAGGCCGCCTCCGCGTCCGACGCCGACTGGGCTAGCTGGTGAGCTTTTTCCCAGTTACCCTTGCGCTCATACCACAGTGCTTGGAGAGGAATGGACAATCCCTCGGGAGGTTGTTCCCGATCACGGAGCGAAGAAACAAAGTCTTCAAAGTTCATATCCCACGCGATCCTCTTTTTTCCCTCAATAGAGAAAAGCCATGGCTTGCCTTTCATCGCAAGATGGAAGAAACAGCGCTCTGGGCGGCTTTCCTTTGACTGTCCGGGTGTGAATCTCAACTGTAAAGGAAGTGCTTGAAGTTAGTGACCAGCAGGACCTCTAGGCAGCCGGAAGAGCCCGTTGCAGGATGTTGTGTTAAAGAGGCCAAGTCCCATTTTTTGGGTTTCTCTTCTCCCAGAAAAAAAGAAGGAAAGCGAGTTTCCGTCCATTCTAGCGTACTGCCAATACTGTGTCCGCTAGAAAACCTCCCTCCGCTCCCCTCCCCTTCGCTTCGAAGGAAGCACTGCAAAAAGAACGACGCTTTTTTTCGAGCCACCGACCCCGCAGCGGATCGGCTTGCGCTGCCAAGCTTCGACCGGCATTGCTCTTGGGCGTAGTGAAAGCTCGTTTCTACATGAGAAAGAACGAGCGAAGTAACAGGGACAGGGGCCCTTTTATCTCTTGGCCAATTCCCAACGACGGAAAGCAAAAACATTCAAAAGGGAAAGCAAACAGCCAAGGCAAGAGATGCCCGGTCGGGAGCCAACCGACTGTCTTTCGTTCTTCAGCACCCGGAAAGCGCAAGCTATTGGACGCCACCC
The DNA here is from genome assembly GCF_905250085.1 of Candidatus Methylacidithermus pantelleriae. Classification (GTDB taxonomy): domain Bacteria; phylum Verrucomicrobiota; class Verrucomicrobiia; order Methylacidiphilales; family Methylacidiphilaceae; genus Methylacidithermus; species Methylacidithermus pantelleriae. The sequence continues at coordinate 274,745 of NZ_CAJNOB010000001.1, read as the reverse complement.
AGCCTTTGCCGGCGAAAGCGCGGCAGGTAAGCCGCCGGCAAGCACTCTTGTCCAGCCGGCGCCCTGGATCATCTCCCCGGTAGGAAAACAATGGCCCATGGTTTCAGGAGCGCTTGCCCCAAAGGGCCTCCTTTTTCCACAAGGAAACTAAGTAACCGCGCAAAACGCAGGGATTGCATCCGGCCAACTACGATCTGGAGAGTATGAGAGCCGGCGCGCTCTGCAGGGGCCTCCGGTTGCGTTGGATACCGTTCGACTGGCCCACGGCCCAAAAACAGTTTTTTCTACCGAATCCTTAAGCAAGCTTTCTGGGTCCACTGCATTGAGGCCCCACTCCGGCAAGAGTCGCTCTCCCTAAGGCAGAGGCCCGAGCGTGCAGAAAAATGGCGCGTCCGAGGTCCGAAGGATGCTCTTAGATCACCTTTCTGTCTTACACGCCTCGTTTTACCCAAGGGTTTGAAGTGCCCTCCCGCAGCTCCATCTCGACCAGCACGTTTCTTCCAAGGCAAGAACACCACAGGCACGATGGCCTACGCTCTGGAGATGACTGCTACCGTTGGATCTCTGGCATTTCCCGGGGTGGATCACGCACTACCCGCGTCCAACCACCATCCCATGGTCGACTTCTGCTCAAAAGCGCTTTCGGTTTTTGCCATTAAAAGCTATAAGCCACATCAAAAGCTGCCAGGTGGGCAGGCCCGTGACTCGCCCCGGTTTGAGGGAAACCCAGCGGGAATTGCGCCGCGTTGCCATAGAGATCCCTCCCCCAATCTAACCGGTACTCCAGTCGCAGCATCATATTCTGCCAAAGATCAAACCGCAGGGTTGCCGTGTAGCTCCAGATATCCGTCCGGTCCGAGTGTCCCGCAAAGAAGGAGCTAGTGGCCACATCCCCAATGCCCGGAAAGGAAGCAAAACCCGGGGGAAAAGGAAAAGAACTACCTGCGCTTTCCACCCAATCTCCCCGCATGGCAAGACTCACTACCTTGGTAAACTGGTATTTGGCCCAGATCGACGCTCCCCGCCAGTCGGAAGGAATTTGGAAAGGCGAGCCATTAGCGCCGACAGAGGGATCAAAGAAGCCTTCATTAAACTCGGCCGCTAGGAGCAACTTATCGTTGGCAAACTTGGGTGTCCAACTTGCTACCAGATCCCCGATAAGGAACTGTCCGTTTTCGGTGAAGAGCGTGCGCCCGAATGTCCCGCCGGCGGGGAATCCAGGGTTATTCGCACCATTAAAACCATAAAAAACCGTCCCAATAATGTTAGCGTTCTTCCCGGGGGCGGTCCACGTAACTGAGCTTAACAGAAGGTAGGCATCGTTATTATCGATCATATTGTTAAAATTGATGCCCCCGCGACTTGAGTTAAACCCGCTATCCGCAATCCCGAGCATGGCGCTCCATTGATCGGAAAACTTATAGGTGCTTTGAAGACCCACCAACGTCGTTGGAAGCAGGTTGGTAAAGATATTGCCGTAGGTAAAATTCATGTTGGCAGGCCGTTCAATGACCTCATAACCAATCGGAGCAGCAAACTTGCCTACCTTAAAATCAAGTCCATTGCCCACCGGAACGCGGAACTGGACATATCCCTGCTCTACAAGGAGCCCTGAAGTATCCACACCAGATCCAAAGGGAACACCCTTACTCTGGAGAAAGTCAGGCTCAGAAATGGAAGCATCCTGGCCAAAAAGAAGATCGACGCGAAATCCCGCAACCCAATCGTTTTTATCCCCGAGAGGCTTTTCCAGAGCAAGCTTGACGGCGTTTAAGTTAAAACCCCCTCCCGGGATCGAATCAGGAGGCTCCCGTGTCGGAATGATCGCCGAGGTGGAAGGAACATCGCTATCCGCCCGAAGGAAATTGTAGGTGTAGCTCGCATCTACGTATCCAGATAGAACAATCCCCTTTTGCGAGGTCTCCACATAGATCCCCTGATCCTCAATCATTTTTTTTAGCTCTTCCACCTTTTTGGTCTCTTTGCTATCCGAGCTCGTCGCGGAAGAACTAGAATCTTCCCCAAACACCCTACTACCCTCCTCCCAAGCGACAAGGGCTATACACAGTGCGAAGCACACAAAGAAGGAATCGATGAAACGTCTCATGAGCCTCCCCTCCTTGAATAGGAATTGCTACTCGCTACAGCACCCAGGCGTTCATAGCCTAGGCCTCCTCCGTTTCCTTTTTCCTTACCTCCTCAGTTTCTTTCTCTCCGGCGCGGTGCGAAGGTGACCGCCATGACAACGGCAATCCCCTTTGGCACCCAAGCACTTTTTATGCCATTTAAACTTTGGGGCCTAGGCAAAGAGCTAAGGTCACCAGGAGAGCCGCTTGCCCCGGCCGCTGATTTTCCTTCCCCTCACGAAGGCGCTTGCGATACGCACGCCACGCAGCGCGGTGGTTTAAGATCCAGTCCAACAGTGCCTTTTCAAACCCGATATCTCGTCCTGCCTTCTCGCTTTCGATCCATTTATGGCGTAAAATCTCCTCCCGCTCAGCCAGAAACTCCTGGTAAAGAGTAGATTGCTCGAAAAACTTTTCTAGCCTGCTACACTCCCCTGCTTGGCCACGATTGCTACACGAAGAAGAGTTTTCCATGTTGCTCCTCCTGCTCCAATTGTGACAAATCACCCCCCTTCCAGAATGTCAATGACTTTTTTTGCCGCCTCTCGAAACGCACAGCTCGAAGGAGCTTCTGGGTCAAGAAGCACAATCGGTACACCCTGGTCACCAGATTCACGCAAGGGGATCTCTAAGGGGATTTCCGCCAGGAGAGGAACGCCAAGACGCGCCGCTTCCCGCCGCCCGCCTCCGGAACCAAAGATGGGATAGCCCTTCCCATCCCCGGGGCAGAGGAAGTAACTCATGTTCTCGATAATCCCCAAAACCGGGACTTGAACCTTTTGAAACATGGCGACGGCTTTGCGGGCATCCAACAGGGCCACCTCCTGGGGAGTTGTAACGACGATCGCCCCGGATAACGATACGGTTTGCACGATGGTGAGCTGGATATCTCCCGTGCCCGGGGGAAGGTCCAAGACCAGGACATCCAGAGGCCCCCACCGGACGTCCCGGAGAAACTGCTGCGTGTAACGGCTGACCATCGGGCCTCTGAGAACGGCCGGGCGGTCTTCCTCAACCAATAGCCCCATACTCATGAGCTTAAGCCCATACTGCTCGACGGGATAAATCTCATGCTCCCCTGCAACCATGGGATACTCTCGCGTTCCCAGCATGAGTGCTAGGGAAGGTCCGTAAATATCGCAGTCACATAAGCCGACCGTCGGACCCAAGAGGCGCATCGCCACCGCCAAGTTCACGGCAACCGTTGATTTACCTACCCCTCCCTTCCCACTGGCTACTGCCACCACATGTCGAACCCCGGGAACCGGTTCCTGCGGTAGCGAAACCTGGCTGGCGGGTGAGGCTACCTGGTGGAGAATCACCTCGACCCTCTCCACTCCAGGCAGTTGCGACACGGCCTTGTGAACCGCTTTCTCAATCTCGCCAGGAATCTTCGGGTCGCGGCTTCTCACCTCAAGCTCTACCCGGATCCTAGGACCATCGACTGCAATCGATTTTACGATCCCAAAGGAAACGATGTCCCGGCTAAAACCGGGATACCGCACTTGCTTAAGCGCCCTGCGAATCTCTTCCTCTCCCACGGCCATGACGTTACCCTCATGGGGACAAAAAGGATTAAACGCGATCCTTCCCCAGTTCTGCCTCCTTGGTGTAAAATAACCCTTTGCTAGAAGCCTGCCTAGAGCGACCGTTCCGGTACGCCAGTATTTTCCTCTTTTTTCTTCCCCCAGGATGTTCCGGCCAACGGACGGAGCCCTAACGAGAGTTTTTGCTTTTGAAAAAGATCTCCCATCTTTAAACATTGGATATGGAAAGCTTCCTTTCGTCCCTGCGAGCTGTGCAGGAAGATCATCGCCCTTTCCAAATCCTCTTTGCCGAAACGACCGCCGCAGAGCTTGCGACGCTTCCTAAGGAAGCCCAGCTCCAACTCCTGGAGGAGCTTCGCATCCTGCCCGAAGAGCTAGAGGCACCTTCGGGAGAACGCTTGGGACAGGTGGAACGTGAGGGACGGAAGCTTTTCCGGCTCCGGGCGCGTGATTGGCGCGTCTATTTTGAAGCATGCCCACAAGGGATCCTGGTTCGCCGCATTCTGCATAAAAACACCTTGGCCGATTTTCTTTTCCGATCCAATCTCCCCCTGGCAGAGGAGGACGCCATTGGCGGGTTTCCTGAATTTTGGAAAATGGTGGATCGCTAGAGTTTGTTGGGGTTTGGGAAGCCCGGCCGCGCTACGGCTTCCCAATGGGAAGGGTTCTCGCGGCAAGAGCTGGGAACCTTAGAACTCCTCTGGCTTCCCCAAGCCGGTAACACAGGAAGAGATGGGAAAACGGAGAAACAAAGGCCCCATCGATTGCATCCTTCTCCTCCTTTGCCTGACAGGGCTAGTTTTTGGATTAGTACAATGTTCTTCCAGCAACACCCGGATGAAGGAAAATCCGAAAGACCAGCCCCTCATTGCTCTTTTTACTGACTTTGGTACGCGCGACCCCTACGTTGCAGAACTTAAGGGTGTTATCTATTCGATCGATCGACAAGCACGAGTCATTGACCTGCTCCACGAGGTAACGCCTTTCGCCATTCAGGAGGGAGCCTATCTTCTCGCCCAGACTGCCCGCCACTTTCCTCGCGGGACCATTTTTGTTGCCATCGTGGACCCCGGGGTGGGGTCCCCGCGGGAACCCCTACTGGTCCTTACGAAAAAGGGGAAATTTTTTGTCGGTCCCAATAACGGGCTTTTTTCTCTTGTACTGGAAGAGGAGGGGCTTGAGCGAGCCTGGATACTCGACCGGGCCGAGTATCATCGCAAGGAAGGGGTGTCGGGTACCTTTCACGGACGGGATATTTTTGCGCCTGTGGCCGCTCACCTGGCTCAAGGGATTGCCCCAGAATCCCTCGGGAGTCCCACGCACCAGATCGAACGATTAACCCTTCGGAACCCCAACCTCGCAGGCCGTACCATTAATGGCGAAGTTCTCCACGTGGATCGTTTTGGCAATGTTATTACCAATATCCCCAAGGGTTACGCTCCCTTTCTCCAGGAAGGAAATCTTTTGCGGGTTACCCTGGGAAACCGGTCCTTCACCGCACCCATTGTCCGCACGTATAGCGAGCTGCCCCAAGGTAAGGTGGGAGCCCTTTTCAATAGCTCCAACCTCCTGGAACTCGCTGGCAACCAAGCCCCAGCGGCGCGCTGGCTTAAGGCCGAACCCGGCACCCCAGTCATTGTTCAGCCTTAGGAAAAAACGCGCAATCGTTAGAGACTTTTTGGCTTGAATCGTTCGCCAGGGCGGACTCGGAAGCCCAAGGGTCATCCACTCCGGGCTTCTTTTGGGCCCTGCAGGATTCGAACCTGCGACCTTCTGATCCGTAGTCAGATGCTCTTAATCCGCTGAGCTAAGGGCCCAATCCCGCAGCAAAAATCCTTGGAAGTAACAAGATCTTGGTCTATTGCCGGCCCGAAAGCAACTCTACCCACGATTGTTTCGCGGGATCCTCCGCCAGGAGCTTTTCCCACGCCGGTCGCAAAAGCCCGTTTCTGTACTGCGCATACCGGGTTTGGATCTGTTGAATGTAGCGCCGGGTCGAGGGAAAATCGATCCGGGCCAGAAACGCTTCTGCACTCTTCGGCCGCTCAGGATCCACCCAGCGCAAGGCGTTTTTTCTTCCCGCATTGTATTCTGCCAGCGCAAACGGTATCGGGTCATCCGTTCCCTGCCAGTGCCGAAGGGCTTTAGCAAGGTACCACGAGCCGGCCAGGATGTTGATTTCAGGCTGGTAGAGATCCTCGATTTTGAAGTCCCGGATTCCCTCAGCTCGCGCCCATTCCAAAGCAGCTGCTGGGCGAACCTGCATGAGACCTCGCTCCTGGCTTAGACCGAGCATGTTGGGTCGGAACCGGCTTTCCCGCCAGATCACGGCCCGTACAAGGATTGGGTCAATCCGGTAGCGCGCACTAGCCACAGCGATCATGGCTTCGTAACGCTTTTCTTCCCAGTCCAGGCGCCAGAAGTAAAACATGGCACCCGCAACTACTGCGGCAGCCAATCCGAAGAGAACCAGAATCTTACGCCATCGGACCATCCCGGTTTTCCCTTTCGATTTCCTTCTTCAAAGTCTGCCCGGCCGGTAGCCAGAGGCAAGCCTTGTTCCTAGAAATAGCTCACCCCCCTTACAACTACCAGAACTCCACCGGATCCACGTCCACCTCGAGTCGAACTTTGGCATCCCGAAGGCGACTCTGAAGGGTAAAAAGTTTCCGAGCCAGTTCGGGGAGGCGCCGGGTTTTGATCAGAACCTGAAACCGGTACCGATCCCGGATCCTTTCAATAGGAGCCGACATGCACGGGCCTACGTCTGCCAGACCGCCAAGAGCCTCCATGATTCGATCGTGCGCTTGCTCGGCCAGCCGTCGCGTGCGTTCCTGATTCCTTCCTTCCCACGAAAGCAGCACCAGTTCAGCAAAGGGAGGAAAGAAAAACTTCTGCCGTAACTCGAGTTCCGACTCAGCAAACCCCTCAAAGTCGTGATGACGGGCAAACTGGATCGCCGGATGATGGGGACAACAAGTCTGAAGAAAGACGTGAGCTTCGCCCCCGGCCCGGCCCGCTCGCCCTGCCACTTGGGTCAATTGTTGAAACGCCCTCTCTGTTGCCCGAAAATCGGGGAGGGATAATACGAAATCCCACTCCAATACCACGACACATCCTAGGCCCGGAAAATCCAAACCCTTCGAGAGAATTTGTGTGCCAACCAGAATGTCTAGCTCCCCCTTGCGAAACGCGCGGACCGCCGCTTCCCATAAAGACCGGTCCTTAAGAGAATCCGAATCAGCCCGCAGCAGCCTCACCTGTGGGAAAAGCTCCCGCAAAAGCTCTTCAATCCTTTCCGTCCCCCTTCCCAGAAGCTTCATCGCAATGGCTCCACATCGTGGGCAGGCCTCTTGCCACTGGGACCGATGCGTGCAGTAGTGGCAGAGAAGCGCCTGCAAGCTTTTATGGAAGGCAAGGGCCACACTGCACCGGGGGCATCGGACAACCTCTCCGCAAACCTGGCACTGGACCGCGCCTGCGTACCCACGGCGATTGACATAGATAAGAACCTGTTTCCCTTGCTCCAGGCACTTTTGCACCTGCTCCCGAACAAAGGGAGCTAAAATTTCGTCCCCCTCCGGTTTGCGAGACGACGAACTGCGACGGCCTAAACGAAGGTCTACCACGTGAACCCAGGGTAAACGCGCCTTTCCCGCTCGCGCTTGGAGCTTAACGAGCCGGTATTCTCCCTGGTTGGCCTTGTACCAGGACTCAAGGGAAGGGGTTGCGGAACCCAACACAACGAGTGCGCCTTCCAGTTGCGCGCGCATCATTGCGGCTTGCCGCGCGTGATACCGCAAACCTTCCCTCTGCTTGTAGGAGGGATCCTGCTCCTCATCCAGCACGATAAGCGAAAGCTTGCGAAGGGGCAGAAAAAGAGCGGACCTTGTGCCCAACACGACACGAATCTCGCCCCTTTGAATTCTCCACCACTGCTGGACACGAATGGTTTCGGAAAGCCCGCTATGCCAAACCGCAATCGCATCCTGGGCAGGAAATCGAGCCTTGAGTCGTTCCAGATGCTGTGGGGTCAACGCTCTCTCAGGTACGAGCAATAGAGCGCTTCCGCCTCGTTTGAGCACATGGTCGATCGCCTCAAAGTAAATCTCGGTTTTCCCGCTTCCTGTTACTCCGTAAAGAAGAATGGGATGACCAGGGCCTCGATCTAGGCTTTGCGTAAGCACGGCAAGAGCATCCTTTTGCTCGCGGCTAAGAGTCACCTGAACAGGCGACGATTCCTCCCGGCAGAGCTCCACGGAGCGCTCTAAGGGTGGATCCCGAAAAACGACCCAACCCTTCGCAACTAAGCGTTCCCAAAAGTCCCGCGGCCACCTGGTTTTACGAATCACTTGTGAGATCGGAATCGGACTTCTCTCTTCCAACCACCGGCAGGCTTCGACTTCGGAAGGGTCCTCGCCGGAAAGGGAACCCTGGGCCGCTACCCAACCAGGTCCAAGTTCGAGCCACTTTGCTTGCGCTCGTCGACGGGAAGAAGGGTTTTCCCAGAGGCAAGCGGGAAGCATGGTTTTAAGCGCCAACGAGAGAGGGGCACAATAGTAGGACGCCAGTTCCCGAGCCAACACAAAGAAAGCCGTCCCAATCACCGGTTGCCGGTCGATCAGCTCCTTTACCGTCCATCTTGGTTTTCGTCTCCTCGCCCGGAACACCTGGTAGACAAGCCCTTTTCGCTCCCCTTCGGTCGAGGCAAGAATGACCCGGCAACCCGGCACAACGTCCTGGATTACCTCCTGGGGGACCCAAGCCACCAGGAGCGCTCCTCCTCCGCCCGGTACAAACACCTTGGCTTGATAGGACGTAACGCCAGGTTCTTTTGGCAAGGGTGGGTCAAAGAGACTAAATTCGCCTTGCTTTGGTAAAGGGTTTGACTGGTCCTGGATCATTCCTACCGTCTTCGGTTCATCCCGCTTGGTTTTGGCAGCCTGTGACCCGGAGGGTGCTATAGTGCTTCTCAAGGGAAGGCAGAACGGTCCTTCTCCACAGGATTCTTCCATCGCACCCCTTGTCCTTTGGGTCAAGGTAGGCTCTTTCCTTCAGTATGGACACCATTATTGCTCCAGCGACAGCTCCCGGAAAAGCTGCCCTGGCTGTTATCAGGGTCAGCGGACCAGCGGCACAGCCAATGACCCAGACTCTTTTGGAGCGGCCGATCCCGTGGATTCCGCAGCGCGCTACATTGGTGCGGTTATGGGACCGGGGGGAGTTTCTGGACCAAGCCGTTCTTGTGTATTGGAAAAAACCCCACTCGTTTACAGGGGAAGACGTGGTAGAGATTAGCTGCCATGGGAGCCCCTATATCGTGCAGAAAATGGTAGCTGCTTACATCGCCCGGGGAGCTCGCTTTGCGCTACCGGGAGAATTCACCCAACGTGCTTTTTTACATGGGAAGCTGGATCTTACCCAAGCTGAGGCGATCCATGAAATCATCCAGGCACAGACGCCGGCGGCCCTGGAAGGGGCCTTGGGGATTCACCAGGGGAAGTTACGGAATAAGATTGTGCAGCTACGGGAACGTCTCCTCGGGATAGTTGCCCACCTGGAAGCCTATGTCGATTTTCCCGACGAGGATGTTCCTCCCCTCGTGCAGAAAGAACTGGAAGAGGCCCTCGACTGCCTGGAGCAGGAACTAGAAGCCCTACTCCGGACGGCGCCGGTAGGAAAAATCCTTCGCGAGGGGGTGGTCACGGCCATTGTCGGAGCCCCCAATGTGGGGAAGTCGAGCTTGTTTAACGCGCTCCTGCGCGAAGACCGGGCCATTGTCTCCCCGATCCCTGGGACAACCCGAGACACGATTGAAACGGAGTGTCAACTGGGAGGATTTTGTCTTCGACTGGTGGACACCGCCGGAAGGAGAAAAACGGACGATTGGATCGAACAGGAGGGAGTCCGGCGGGCGGAAGCGGCCTTGGCCCAAGCCGATCTTGTCCTCTACGTCATCGTGGCCCCGGAACCAGAACCCGAAGAAGTCCGAAGGCTTCTTCCGCCCCCAGGAAAAGTGTGGCTTGTGGTCGCCAACAAATGCGATCTAGGGATTCATCCAGATCACAGGGACCGCATCTGTGTTTCCGCCCTCACGGGCCAGGGCCTAGACCGGCTGCAAGAAGAGATCGTACGCCAACTGACCGGAGGGCTTGCGCTGGCAAAGGAAGGGTGGATCACCATTAATCCTCGACATGAAGGGTTGCTTCGCCGAGCTCAAGAAGGCTTGCAACGCGCGAGAACTGCCTGGCAAGAAGGCGCAAGTCTTGAGCTTGTTAGCGTTGATCTGCGGGAGAGTCTCCAGGCACTGGGGGAAGTCATCGGACTTGGATGCCGGGAAGAAATCCTCGATGAGGTTTTCCGGCGATTTTGCATTGGGAAATGAATATCTATCGGCTAATACGCCCGTTGCTTTTCCTGTGCCCGCCGGAAGCGATTCACGCAGCTAGCTTACAACTCTTCCATCAAGCGGCGCGCCTGGGTTGTCTTCCTTCCTGGAACATTTCTCCGCGAGCTCTGGAGCGGCGGTTTTGGGGACTTTCCTTTCCGAATCCGGTAGGGTTAGCTGCCGGTTTTGACAAAAACGGCGTTGCCCTTCCCGCATGGGAACGGCTGGGTTTTGGGTTTGTGGAAATTGGTACGGTCACTCCGCGACCCCAAAAAGGCAACGCGAAACCCCGCCTCTTCCGAGTTCCGAGGGAACATGCGCTGGTTAACCGGATGGGTTTTCCCAACGAGGGAGCCCTTGCGATACGAAGGCGACTGGAGCGGCTCAAGGAGGAGGGCCAGTGGCCCAAAATCCCTGTGGGGATCAATATCGGCAAACAGAAAGAGACGCCCATCCCCGAGGCAGCTCGGGACTATGTGGAGGTCTTTACCCACCTTAGGGAACTGGGAGATTTTTTTGTCCTCAACGTGAGCTCCCCGAATACTCCAGAACTGCGTCGTCTGGAAACACCCGAAATGCTCCTTCGGCTGCTGGACGCCGTAGCTGCCTGCCATCCCCCTCGGCATTCCCCCAAACCAGTCCTGGTGAAACTTTCCCCTGACCATACCGAGCAGGAGCTAGAAAAACTGGTCACCCTTCTCGGGGAAGCCCCTTGCCAAGGAATTGTCTTTTGCAACACCAGCCTCAAAACCTCTCCGGACGGCCTCAGAGGGGGATGGAGCGGGGCGCCTCTCAAGGAAAAAGCCACGCGCCTTTTGCGAAAGATCGCCACATGGGCCTCCCCTCGCCTTGTTCTTATCGGGGTGGGAGGGATTGAAAGCCCAGACGATGCTTACGAGCGATTGGCAGCCGGAGCTGATCTTCTGGAAATTTATACAGGACTTGTCTACCGTGGGCCTTCCCTTGCGAGGGAGCTTTCTTTGGGTCTTTGGAAACGGGGAATACCGGCCCGACGCGTTCCCGTTCCCTGAGTCTAGGATCCTGGCCTTTTTTCCACCCGACTGTCCGTGGCGAGAAAGGGATCCCTACCCATTTTTTTCCCTTTCCCTTATCCCTGGCCTAGGACTGTGACAATCACATCAAACGCGTATTCAAAATCGGTGCCTTTTGGTCGGTTCCGGTCTCGTCCCTCGGAACCCCGAGGCTCATCTTCGCCCCAATAAAGATCAATCTGCCAGGGATTTAACCCACCTCCCGTATCCTCGATCCGCCAGCGGGAAGAGCCAAAAACCGCCCGGACCGTCGGGGAATCAATCTCAATCTCCTGACCAAGCCGCAGGTAAGGATTTCGAGAAGAAATCGCGCATGTGCGGTGCGCTTGCAATCGGTGGCCGTTGGCCGCCGTGGGAGCGGAGCAGTATTCATACGACCCTCCTCCCGCGTAGCGGATATAGTGGAACCCCCGTACAGGTGTGCGAATTCGGCCCGCTCCCTCCATTCGAACGGCCCAAAGAAAGGAAGCTGGATAGGGGTGAGCTCCGAGCCCCGGCGCTCGGACGGGCCTGACATCAAACCCGCGGCTAGCGCTAAAACCTTCCTCTTTCGGCAAATAGTAAAGGGTGCAAAAAAAATGGTACGGGTAGCTTTTTTTCGACCCGCCAGGATTCGCCTTCCCCCATGCTACCCCGTTCCCCAGCCAGAAAAGAGCGACCAGGACGAGGGCCATAGAGAGTCGATATCTTTGCTTGTGTCCTATCTCTGAGGACCACGTCATCCTTTGACCGTCGTTCTTGGGGGTTGGTTTTGTGGGTCGCATAAGCGACCTTTGGCCATGTCGCAACTTAGCTTTCTTCTGGCTGCCTGGGGATCCGCAGGCGACCGTTCCGTCTTTGTTGAACTGGGTCAGTTGCTGGTCCAGCGAGGTCATCGGGTAACCATGGTGGCACAGGAGGATTGGGGAAAAGAAGCCCAAAGGAGAGGCCTGGAATTTCGAGGTCTACCCGCGGGTCTTTCCGGCGAGGAGGATCCGCTGGAATCCGTCCTCCAGCTAGCCGCCCGCGGGACCAGTGGCTCCGTCTACGCCACAGTCGTTCGAAAGCTTGTCCTTCCCGTGATTGAACCAGCCTTCCACATTCTTTTGGAGGAGGCAGCCCGCCATGATTGTCTGGTGGCCCACCCCATGGCCCTTGCCGCCGCTTTTGTTTGGGAAAAAACCCGTATCCCCTGGGCGACCTTGTGCACGTCCCCTGCGATTACTCCCTCAAGCCTTCTTCCCCCCTGGCCCCCCAGGGTGCGCCTTGCCCGGAAAAGGATCACCCGCGCGTTGTATCGCTCGTGCTGGAACGCCCTTACTTGTGTCGCTTCTTTTCTTTTCGACGGGGAAATCAACCGGATCCGAAAACGCCTCGGGTTAGCCCCGCGCAAGCACGTTCTTTTTTCTCATCGCTCGACGCAACGGGTTCTCCACCTCTATAGCCCCACGTTCTTCCCGCGTGATCCCCAGTGGGGACCCGAACATGTGCTCACAGGTTTTCCGCATCCGAGAGAACCCTCCGGTTACTCTCCACCCAAGGATCTAGCCCATTGGTTAGCCCAGCACACACCTGTTTGGCTCTTTACCTTAGGAAGCACGGTGGTCAAATCTTTTGGACGGTCCTTCTACGAAGAGGCAGCCGAAGCCGTTCGCGGTTATCCTGCCGCCGCCATCCTTCTCATTGGAGAGGAGGGGAACCGACCCGCCCGGTTACCCTCCAATGCGCTGGCCATTCCCTGGCTTCCCCACGATTGGATTATGCCCCGGGTTTCTGTTGTGGCCCATCACTGCGGTATGGGTACGCTAGCCTCTGCCCTCCTGGCGGGAAAGCCGGCCGTTCTTTGCCCTTGCGCGTTTGACCAACCTTACAACGCAGCGCGCCTCGAAGAGCTGGGCGTGGGAAAGTACTTGCCGCGCCATCGCCGCAAGGCAGCCGGCTTACGCCTAGCGATGTGGGAGACCAGTACGGGGATGTACGCGCGCCAAGCCCAGATTGTGTCCAACAAGCTCCAAGGAGAGGATGGATTGGGCTGCGCCGCAATCCAACTCGAGGAGCTTGCCCGAACAAAAAGAGGCCCGGCACAGTGACTCGAAGGAATTGTACCCAGAAGAGTAACCCCAGCCTCTCCCTGTGAAAATAGGCTTTTCCCGCCGACCAATAGCTCCCCGCCTCCGGAAACCGGCGAGCAAAGGACCGAAGCACAAACTTTTGGGATTTCCTCCCTTTGTCGAGTCTTTCCAAGGTGCCCGCTTGGATCAGGGAAACTACTTTTGGGGCAAGACGAAATGTTCCCTGCGCAAGGTCATCACAGTCCGATGAAACTCTTCCCGGGTGGGACCCCCCAGCTCTTCTAGCGCTTCATAAACGGCAATGGCCCCCTCCCAATCCTTCGCTGCCAAACGGAGGGAAGCCGCCTCCAGGCCGGCTTTCACTCGCCAAAAAAAACTCTTTGCTTCCGACTCCCCCACCTTCCCCTCTAGCAGGGCAAGAAATAGCTCCAAAGCCTCCTCTTTTCTTCCTTCCTTGTCCAGCGCCATTGCCTCTTTATAAAGAGCCTCTTCCCTCCGTACGGAAGCCAGAAAGGAAGACTGGGCTGCCTGGGAAAACAGGATCGCAGCTTTGTTATAGTCTCCCAAAGCAAACAGGCACTCTCCCTCGGCCATGCGGGCCTCCGCCATGACCGCATTGTCCACCTTCGCCTGCTGGAGAAGATTGTGGAGAAGATCGGCAGCAACCCGGTACTGGCCGGCATTCTGGTAGACCCGTGCTTGCAAAAGCCGGGCCTGGGCCTTCCACGACGAGCCCTCAGGAATCTTTTCCAAAAGCGCTAGAGCGTTAGAGCCATCTCCTCGGGCTAAACTTGCCCTGGCAGCCCAGTAGAGGGAAGCGTCGGCAAGCTCGTGTTGAGGATATTCGACCGCTAGTTTCCCGAAAGCTGCCTCTGCACCTACCAGGTCCTGGACCAAAAGGGACAGTTCTCCTGCTTGAAACAAGGCAATGGGCGCCATGGAATGGTGGCTGTGAGTTGAAACCCAAGAAAGAAGGGAATCTCGTGCCTGTCGCGCGTCCAGTTCCCCGGACCAGTAAGCGGAAAGGATCACCTTGTAGAGAGCCTCTTCTTTTTGAGCACCCCCTTTGACCGCTTGGGCCACCTCTTGATAGCACGCACGGGCTTCTCGATAATGCCGGTTCTCAAATAAGAGATCCCCGAGGGCCAAAAGGAGACCCGGATGATTCTTTCCCAAGCCAGGCAGCGCAAGGCCCTCCCGGAAGGCTTGTTCCGCCAACGCGTCCTTTCCCAACCGGCGGTACAACTCGGCACGCTCACATACCAACGGTTCCAGAAGCTGGCTCGAGGGATAACGCCGGACAAAGATCTGGTAGCCTTTTTCAAACTCCTCTACCTTACCCCCCCTGGCTAGAGAGACGAGCCAGTTAAACGTAGCCTTCTCTCCCAACCGAGGGTCCTCAATGGCTGCCTCTCGATAATGCTCTGCCGCACGGCCATAAACACCCTTGGCAAAAAGGATCTCCCCCATGACAAAGTGGGGATAACCGGCTAGGGCGGGCGAAGCCAGCTCCTGGGCTTGACCTAGGGCTTCCAGCGCCCGGTCGGCTTCCCCTTGCTTGAGCCACTCCATGGCTAACTGGTAGTATCCGAAAGCCTTCCAAAAAGGGGGAAGCCCCTCCTCCACAATCCGTTGCCAACCGAGAAGCGCTTGCCGCTTAGGACCGAGAAAGGCTGCAAGCTTTGGATCTTCCATGGCCAGGCGCAACCGTAACCAGTCGATCCAAACTCTGCCGTCTGCGTCCAACTGGGGCAAAACTTCCTCCCATCTCCCCCATCGCATCGCGACCGTTGCCGATTCCCGTGCCGTTTGGACGTAAAGCTCCGCAAGAGCCCAGCCCAAAGAACTGGCTCGTATTCCCGGGGTGTGGAAGAGGATCCCTTCCAAAAAGTCCATAGCTTTTTCGGGCTCTCCCACGGCCAGAAGACTTTTCCCAAGCGAATAAGCGGCCGCGAGGCGAAATTGCCGCTCCGCGGGGGTCGCTTCCTCAAGGAATTTCTTTTGCCATTGGATGGCTTGCTCCAGTTTTCCCGCGTCTCGATCCAGTTCCCCAAGCCAGAACCAGGCTTCGTGCACCGGGTTGTTACCAGGGGCCGTTTGAGCCAGCCGTTCAAACCGGCTTCGAGCCAGCTCTTTTTCCCCGTCCTCGATCTCGATCCGCCCGAGATCCAAAAGGGCTTTTTTACTCCAACCACTTGAGCCCAAAGCTAGCTTTTGAAGCGCTTCCTTAGCTTGTTCCTTTTTTCCTTGCTGCCAGAAGATCCATGCCAGGGCATAAGACCACTTTTGCTTTTCCTCTTCCGAAGCAACTTTCGCAAGAACTCCCTGTGCGAGCTGCTCTGCCTCATCCCATTTCCCACAGGCAGCCAAACTTTGAAGTTGCCACCAGCTCCATTGACTCCGAAGCTCAGCCGGAACCTCTCCGCGAGGCCGAGATAGCACCCGAAGTGCCTCCCGCGGCTCCTTGGAAAAATAAAGAGCCTGAGCCTGGGCTAACTGGACCTCCGCAGCGGCTCGCGTATGGGGAAATTGCCGCAAATATCTCTCAGCATAGGCAAGCGTCCGGTCAAAAAGGCCGTGAGCGAGCGTCCAAAAGGCTTGCTCCTTAAGACGCTCTTGGGAAAGATCAGCGGGATAGGCCCAAGAGCTCAGAATCCCCCCGATCGCAAGAAAGAGCATCCAACATCGCCCTTTCGACTGGATGGGAGCCTTTTTTACTTCGGGCCGGGGCATGCCATGACTTTGCGTAACCATTGTCCCGTGATACTCCCTGGATGAGCCGCTATTTCCTCAGGGGTCCCCTGGGCCACTATTTCCCCTCCCTCCTCACCTGCCTCTGGACCAAGATCGATCACATAGTCGGCGCACTGGATGACTTCGAGGTGATGTTCGATGACAATCACCGTGTTTCCTAAATCGCGAAGTCTCCGAATGACCTCAAGCAGCTTCTGGATGTCCGCCTGATGAAGCCCGGTGGTGGGTTCGTCCATGAGGTAGACCGTTCTGCCGGTCGAACGCTTGGAAAGTTCCGTGGCTAGTTTCAGTCGCTGGGCTTCCCCTCCCGAAAGGGTGCTGGCAGGTTGGCCAAGCCGTAAATACCCCAGCCCCATCTCCGCTAACACCGAAAGTTTCTCTCGGACACGAGGAACATTGCGGAAAAACTCCAAAGCTTCCTCTACGGTCAGGTCTAAAACGTCAGCGATATTTTTTCCCTTGTAGGTGATTTCGAGAGTTTCGCGGTTAAACCGCCGCCCCTGGCAATGGTCACAAAGGACCTCCATAGGGGGAAGCAAGGTCATCTCGATCCGAACGAACCCTTCCCCGCGACATCGTTCGCATCGCCCGCCGGCCAGGTTAAAACTGAACCGGCTCGGTCCGTACCCCCGAACCCGAGCAGCGGGAACCTGAGCGAATAGCTCTCGAATGGGTTCCAAAATCCCGCAATAGGACAGAGCATTGGAACGCGGGCTTCGACCGATGGGTGACTGATCCACGACGATCACCCGGTCAATGTGCTCAACTCCCTCCATGGCCTCGTGGGCTCCCGGGCGTTCGCGGCCCCCGCAAAGACGCCGGAAAAGACCACGGGCCAAAACGTCCATCACCAGCGTGCTTTTCCCTGAACCGCTCACCCCGGTCACACACGTAAAGAGCCCCAAAGGGAAAGCAACCGTGAGATTCTTTAGGTTGTGTTCCTTGGCGCCAATGACCCGTAGCGAAGCTTGGGGTTTCTTTCGCTCGATAGGGGGAGTCATGCGGAGTTCGCCTCGAAGCAGGGCTCCCGTGAGCGAGCGAGGATTGCTTTGGAGTTCCTGCGGGGTCCCGCAGGCTACGACTCTTCCCCCTTGCGATCCCGCCTTAGGGCCCAGCTCTATGATGTAATCCGAAGCCCGGATTGTCTCTTCATCATGTTCCACAACAATGACCGTGTTCCCTAAATCGCGTATCTGGCGCAAGACCGACAAAAGCCGGTAGTGATCCCTGGGATGCAGCCCGATGGAAGGTTCATCCAGCACATACAGAACCCCGCTCAATTGCGAGCCTAGCTGGGAGGCGATCCGAATCCGCTGGAGTTCTCCTCCCGAAAGACTCGAAAGCGGCCGATCCAACGTCAGATACCCAAGCCCGATTTCCTCCAAAAGACGCAACCGCTTCCGGAGCTGGGCCTGCAGTTCCCGGCCAGCCTTATTTCCCTGCCCGCCCTCTTCCCAAAAGAGTCCCTCGACCCACTGGCAAGCTTTGCGAACCGTTAAGCCCACAACCTCCCCGATCCCCATGGGACCAAAGCCGCGACTGGCTACAGTCACCGCCCGGATCTCTGATTTAAGACGCGTCCCTCCACACCGGGAACAGGGGGCGGGGGAAAGGTAGGGCTCAAGCTTCCGCTGGATGAAGGAGGAGCGAGCTTCCCGGTACAGTCTCGCCAGCGCCCCCACAAGCCCTTCCCACCCGTGCTCCTTTGCCGTTGCCGAGTCCTGGGAAGCCTTTGAATCGTTTTCTCCCCAAAGAACACACCGGCGAAACTCCAACGAACAATCCTCCCACGATCGATCCCAACGCTCTCCATATCGAGCCGCCAGCTCCCGAATGGCTGTGCCATACGCCACCCGGATCCCCTTCGGCAACTCGGCTAGCGGCGCAAACGGAAGTTCAGACAAGGGAGCTCGAGGATCGGAAATCAGAGCGTCCGCATCCACTACAAGCTCTGTACCTAACCCATGACACGCCTCACAAGCCCCCAACGGATTGTTAAACGAAAAATGACGAGGGGTAAGCTCACCAAAACAAAATCCTGTCTGCGGATCAAAGGGCAAAACGGAGGCAAGCCACTCCTTGGCCTCTGGCCCCTCCTCACCCACCACCACGCGGACCCTTCCCCCACCGAGGCGAAGAGCCAGCTCGACCGAGTCTGCAAGCCGCAAGCGGGCCTGCGGAGAGACACGGAGCCGGTCGACCACTACCTCAATCGTATGAGCCCGGCCCTTGGCCAATCCACGGACTTCTTCTAAGAGCACCCACTGGCCGTCGATTCGCGCTCGTAAAAATCCCTCTCGCCGGAGCCGCTCGACTACATCCCGGAATTGGCCTTTTTGTCCTTCGACCACCGGAGCCAGAATCTGGACCAGCGTCTGGGACGATTCCCCAACAATCCGATCCACAATTTCGCTCACCGTGTAGCGACGAAGCTCTCTTCCGGTGCTAGGATCGTGCGGGGTCCCACAATGCGCAAAGAGAATTCGCAACACATCGTAGATCTCCGTGGCTGTTGCCACGGTGGCCCGGGGACTCGTCCCAGCGTAGGCGTTTTGACCGATCGCAATCGCCGGAGGTATCCCCTCGATATAGTCCACCTCAGGTTTCTGGAGCTGCCCAAGCCAAACCCGCGCATCGGCCGAAAGGCTCTCCATATAGCGCCGTTGCCCTTCCGCATAAAGGGTATCAAAAGCAAGGGAGGACTTACCCGAACCACTAACCCCAGTAAGAACGACGAGGCGATTTTTCGGAATCGAAAGGCTCAGGTTCTGCAAGTTGTGCTCCCGAGCCCCCTGCACACGAATGACATCGAAAGACATACGAAAAAAGGAAACATTTCGACCGATAGGGGTATTTTACCCTAGGATGCTCGTGACCACCACCCCCCTGGCTAGCGACCCAGATTTCGTTTCACCCCTTCCACTCCTCCGTGAACCGGAGCCAAAGCCGATTACCTAGAGTCCCTAGCCGCGGCCTCCATGGGTTTCCCACTGGCCCATCCCTGGGTTTCCGCTTGGGTTCCAAGAGTCGCCCGGCTCATGCACCCCACCAAAAACCAAAAAAGTCTTGCCTCTTTTCTTCACCGAATTTTTGCAAAAACCCGTTGGAGGCCACAAACACCACCGGCCGTTCCATCCTCGGACAGAAAAAGGGGCCACGGCGGAACTGGCCGAAAGCCAAACTAAGCCTACCTTTGTTACCATGAAGGAACAAGATCGCTTTGCGTGGCTGTGGCAAAAGGCCGTTTCCTTTGCAGCAAGAAAACATCGAGGGCAGTTCCGTAAGGACGGCAAAACCCCCTACATCGCCCATCCTCTTCGCGTTGCCGTGGTGCTTTTGCACCTATTTGGGATTTCGGATGAACGTGCCCTCTGCGCTGCCATTCTTCATGACACTCTCGAGGACACCCGTACCGACTATGATGAGCTAGCCCAAGAGTTTGGCAGGGAAATTGCCGACCTTGTATCCATCTTAAGCAAGGACGCCCGAGTTCCCGAGCCCCAAAGGGAAACCGAATACCGCGCCCGGCTCCTAGAGGCCCCTTGGCAAGCCTGGGCGGTTAAGCTGGCCGACGTATATGACAATCTTTCCGAATCGGACCCCAATTCCCCTTCCTTTGCCAAGATTCAAGCTCAAGCCCAATGGATTGTGGGTGTCACGCAAGGGAAAGAAGGGCTAGCCAAAGGGCGACAGCAGCTTTTAGAGCTTTTATCCTCCTTGGCCAAATTGGGAAACTTACAAACCCCCCTCGGGCAGGACTTTGCTCCTAGCCCCATGGCCATGGCACCGGACAAGGGGTAACCCCATGTTCCCTCGGGGGTCTGCCTATCAAAGAAATCCCGCAATGAGAAAGAAGGGAAAAAAGCTCCCCTCCCGAGCGGGAGATGTTCCGCGTTTCTCCCCTGACAGGCCCAGAGACGCCCCTGGGCTTTTTTACCCATTGGTGCGACCAGCCCCCTCTTCCTGCAGCAAGCTTCTTGACACGGGTTGAAGCAGGGCGATCATGACACGGAGGATCCCGCAAACCGGCAGGCAAGGAGGCAAAATCACAATGGCAGGCATTTTTTCCTCACGTTCCCGTCGCCAGCTTTGAGGGATTTGGCTTAGCTAGAAGGAGAAAACCTTGAGCCGAAAGCCCCCCGGGACTCAAAAACACAACCCTCGCCGCCGGAAGGATCGGGGTAATCCAAAGGAAAGGAGGGAGAAAAAAGCTATGACGACCCATAAAACCGAGGGTAAACGGTTAATCCTAGTTCACGGGGAAAAAGGGGGTGTCGGCAAAAGCACTTTTGCCCGTACCCTGGCGGAGTTTTATACGGAACACTTTATTCCCTGGCATGGATACGACTGTGATGCCAACCGAGGTCCCCTATTTCGTTGTTACAAAGACCGGGTGAGCACGGTTTCGCTTTACCAAGTGCAAAGCATTGACTCGATCCTATCAGGGCTAACCAAGCCCTACGATCGGCTTATCGTGGATCTAGGAGCCCGCAGCGGAGAACTCGTGCAGCGTTGGATGGACGATGTGGATCTTCTCGCGTTGCAGGACGAGCTTCCCTTTACCCTCACGGTGGCTTTGGTCATCGGACCGCTCCAAGATTCGATCGACATTGTGTGTCAAACGCTTGAAAGTCTCAAAGACAAGGCCAAGTACGTGGTGGTCAAAAACCAGTACTTTGGCCAGGACGCCTTTGGCCTGTATGATCGGAGCCGGGCTCCCAGTCTCCTCAAGCGGTACCGGTCGGTGGAGATCAGCCTACCCGCACTGGCAAGCCCTGCCTTCTTACAAGTCGACGCGGAGAACCTTGCTTGGAGAGCTGCTACCATGGACGATCGGCTCGATTTGGGGACGCGCCAAAGGGTCAAGACCTTTCTGCGTTCAGCTTTCGAGCAGCTGGAGAAGGCAGCCGATTTCCTCTAGCGCCATCTTTTGACCGTTAAAAAAGCTGCCAACGGGTATCGCAAGCAGAGCTTCGGCAGCCTCTTGGTAGAATCTCTGCGGTGCTTGGAGAAAACGCGTGCCCGAAACGCTTTTCTATTCCGAAGCGCTCGTTGGCCCGGTTCATGCGACCCGAAGGATCCGCACGCCAGAGTTATCGGGGCCCACCACCTGGACTTGCCCGCAAACGCGTTGGCGCGAGGCGGCTTCCGCCATGGCCTCTTTCACTCTCCGGGTGTTTCGCATGGCCAAGGCGGCAAGAGTGGGCCCAGAACCGCTCAACCAAAAACCCTGAGCTCCAGCCTCTAGAGCCGCTTTTTTTATGGCTTCCCAGTAGGGAAGCAGGCGTGTGCGGACAGGCTGGTGCCAAACATCCTCGAAAAGATCTGGGCTTAATTGCCACTTTCTCCCAAAGAATTGACCAGCCAGTACAACCGCCCTCCCTAGGTTCGACACAGCGTCAGTGAGCGGAATGGCCGCAGGGAGAACTTTTCGCGCACTCTCCGTGGAGAGCTCCTGGGAGGGGATAAAAAGCACGACACGAAAATGCTTGGGAAGCGGGATTCGTAAAAAGCGCGCCCCTCCCGACGTAGAAGCGACAAACCCGCCCAGTGCGCAAGGCAGCGCGTTATCAGGATGCCCTTCCAGCTGGGCCGCCCAGCGGGCCAGTTGCTCCCGGTTCCACGCAATCCCCGCAAGCTTGACCAGAGCCGCAAGAACGGCTACCCGCGCGGCAGCGCTACTCCCGAGCCCTCGAGCCAGAGGGATTTCTTGTTGCACGCAATTCCACTGGAAGGGAAAAGCCTCCGTTTGGGATTGCACAAAAAAAAGTTCCGCTACCTGGCGAACAAGAGGAGGGAGTTCGGGAGGGGAGATGGAGCCCGGATCATTACGCTCAACCCGAAAAACGTTATACAGGGCCAAGCCCAACCCCAAAGTATCGAACCCGGGGCCCAGGTTCGCTGTGCTCGCCGGAACCCGCACCCACACGGAACGGACTTCCCGTCCCCAGTCCTTTCGCTTCGCCTCCCTCATCGTGCCTGGGCTTGGTAGGAGGGCACCTGCCAAGGAGGAGTCAGAGGGAGGAGCCGGACAAAAAGATAACCGAAAATCGCCCCTCCCAGGTGAGCTGAATGGGCCACCTGGGGCATCCAATGGAACAGCTGGCAAAGGGCTTCAAAGGCCACCAAAAGCCAAGCAAGCGTTCGAGCGCTGGCGACCACCGGGATAGGGAAAAGGACCCAGAATCGTTCCGTCGCACGCAAGGAAGCAAAACCGGTGATTAACCCAAAGACGGCACCGCTGGCACCCATGACTCCCTGCATGTCTCCCGGATCCGCTACGAACCACCCCGCCGCACCTGCCAATACGCTGCCCAGGTACAAAAGAGCAAATCGCAAGCTCCCGAGAAGACTTTCCAGCTCCCACCCCAAAATGTAGATCAAAAGAACATTGAGAAAGAGGTGAAAGGGTAAAAATTCTGCGTGGAGCCAGGCGTAGGTTAGGCCCTGCCAGTACCATCCCCGGGCCAAGCCATCCAAACTCAACGAAAAAAGGCTTCGAAACCGGACCGATCCAAAAAAGAAAATGGCGACCAGTTGAACGAGGTACACCGAGAAGTTGCTTGCCACAAGGAAATAGGTCACCGGGGACCGACGCAGATGATCGAAGAGCGCCCCATGGAATCGAGCCGGCGGGGGAGAAACCCACGTCATAGCAAAACGTACTCCGTTACGAAGGCCACTGACAAAGATTTTCCTCTTCCCCCACCCCGGGGGTCTTTTAGCCGGAAGGGGACAAAAGCTCGGTTTGCAAGGAAAAATCGCTCCATACTGCCGCTCGAGTCACTTGACCAAGCGAAATCCGTACCACCCCCGTCTGGGCTACCTCCCGCAGGTTGCCTAACCCGATTCCGCCAGATGCTTCTAGCTGTACCTTTTTTCCTAGCTCGTTCACCGCCTGACGCAGTTCCTCAAGGGAAAAATTGTCAAGCAAGATGCCATCCACCCCAAGGCTGGCGAACTGACGTGCCTCCCCAAGAGTTTCGGCTTCGATCCACACTGGAACCCCGGGAAAACGCTGCCGGAACTGGCTAATCCTTTCCGCTAGCTCCTTCCAGTTCTCGTTCCGGTAATATACAAGGTGGGTGTCCTTTAGGAGCACCATCTCGCCCAGCGTCCAACGATGATTCTCCATCCCCCCACAAGCCACGGCATATTTTTCTAAGATCCGCAGCCCGGGAGTTGTTTTTCGAGTATCCAAAAGGGTTACCCTGGCCCCCCCGAGAGCCTCAACCAAGTTGCGCGCCATGGTGGCTATTCCGGAAAGGCGTCCTAGGAAATTCAGTGCGACCCGCTCCGCGGTAGCGATCGCTTGCAAATGGCCTACGACGGTGAGCACCACTTGCCCCGCCTCCACCCGCTCTCCTTCTGCAACCTGACCAACCCACTGGATCGAGGGATCCAGCTTGCGAAAACACAAAGCGGCGAGGGCTACTCCACAAACCACGCAGGGTTCCTTGGCCACAACCCGCGCTTGAGCCCTTGTCCCCGGCGGGACGAACCACCGGGTTGTGACATCCTTTTGAGAAAGCTTTTCCCAGTGGGCACCCTGGAAGGGCCCACAATCCTCCCGGAAAGCGGCACGGATCAGGCGTTGGATTTCTTTCTGGTGGGAATCCCACAACCGTTCCCATCGAAGGGGTTGGGGCGTGGAATCTTTGGAACCGCTAATAGTCGTCATGCGGTCCAGGGCCTCGGCTTTCCCTACAATCAGTAAACGTTGTGTCCTCGGCGTTGCGCGCAATACCAAAAGCGGCAACAGAGTTTAGGGCAGAGACCATCGGGCTTTGGTATTAGCACAGCTTTACAAAAAAACGAGTTTGGCACCAAAAAAACGTTTGCAATCCTGGTCTGGGCCGTATAGGAAGCTTCCCAGTTGTGAAAGGACTTTTTCTAGCGGTCGCCTCATCCGGGCAAAAGGCGCCGGTGCTTAACCCGGCAGCCGAGGTCGTTTTTTCCCTTGGGCCCATTCCCATCACCAATTCCATGATCGCTACCTGGGTGGTGGCCGGGCTTTTATTCCTTTTCATTCGCCTGGGTACCCGGAAGCTTACCCTGGTTCCTAGCGGGTTGCAAAACCTGATCGAAGCATGCGTCGAGGGGCTTGAAGCGATGACCAAGGGGTTACTGGAACCCAAGGTAGCCAATTGGGCCTTTCCGGTGGTGGCGACCTTTTTTATCTTTATTCTCCTTTGTAATATGACCGATCTTCTTCCCGGAGTCGGAAGCATCGGATGGGGAGTACCGGACCCTTCCAATCCGCTCCCGGCCGCCCTTCGAGAAACGGCCGTTCCGCTGCTTCGCCCTCCCACCTCCGATGCGAATCTTACCGGAGGGATGGCTCTGGTTTTTTTTCTGACCAACACGTGGTGGACGATCCGCTACCAGGGGCCCAAGGGGCTTCTTTTGCATTTGTTCGGGCCCAAGGGGGGGCTTAGAGGTTGGATCGCCATCCCCTTAGCTCTCATTTTTGTGGCCGTGGGGTTCATTGAGATTATCTCCATTCTTATCCGGCCCGTGGCGCTTTCAGTCCGGCTATATGGAAATATCTTTGCGGGAGAAGCGGTTTTGGACGTCATGCTGGGCTATCTCTGGGGACTTCCGGCGGTACCGTTTTACTTTTTGGAAGTCCTGGTTGCGGTGGCCCAGGCGATGGTTTTTTCGCTCTTGACCATTGCTTTTACGGCGACGACTTGCTCCCATATTGAGGAAGCCCATCCTCACAAGTAGGGGATTGGCAGGGAGATAGGGATCAAAAACGAAAACCGGGTGAAAAGGAGAAGAAATAGGGGGAAAAGTCATCGAAAGCAGCAGGGACAAAAGGAGGAGAAGATGCTAGCAGAAATTACGGGTAACATTGGCGTTGGACTGGCAGGATTGGGGGCCGCGATTGGAGTTGGTCTTACGGCTGGAAAAGCGGCGGAGGCCATCGGGCGCAATCCGGGGGCCTTTGGGCAGATTTTCACTCTGGGGATTTTGGG
This sequence comes from Candidatus Methylacidithermus pantelleriae, assembly GCF_905250085.1. Lineage (GTDB taxonomy): Bacteria > Verrucomicrobiota > Verrucomicrobiia > Methylacidiphilales > Methylacidiphilaceae > Methylacidithermus > Methylacidithermus pantelleriae. The sequence goes on along the minus strand of NZ_CAJNOB010000001.1, from coordinate 249,846 downwards.
GATGGCCTTTGCGGAGGGACTGGCTATTATGGTGTACTTTGTGGTGAGCAAGTAGGGACAAAAGGAAAGGGCTAGGGATTTTTTTATGGAAGAAACACTCCTCCAGCTGGGGATTTCCTGGCCGAAGCTCTTGGCCCAGACGCTCAATTTTGCGATCGTTCTTTTTGTGCTCCAGCGGTATGCCTACCGCCCGATTTTGCGACTTTTGGAAGAGCGCAGGGAGCGGATCGCCGAGAGTCTTCGCAAGGCCGAGGAGATCGATCGGCTCCTAGCGGAGGCTGAAGCCAAGCGCAAAGCCATCGTCATGGAGGCGAACCAGCGGGCGAGCCAGATTATCGAGGAGGCACAACGGGCCGCCGAGGTGCAAGGACAGCGCTATTTGGACCGGGCCTTGCAGGAATCGGAGCAAATTTTAGCGAAAGCCCGGGAGCTTGCCGCTCGGGAACGGGAACAAACCCTCGCTGAGGTTCGGCGGCAGGTGGTGCGCTTGGTCGTGGAATTAACTTCCAGGGTTTCAGGTAAGGTTCTAACGCAGGAGGATCACCGGAGACTTCAGGAAGAAACACTGGCTGAGCTGGAGCGGAACTAGCCTCCTGCAGGGAGGGAGAAAGCTCGCCCGAGAGGCTTTGGGGAGACGGGATGAAGGTCGGAAGGGAAGCCAAAAAGAAGGCCAAAAGCCTTTTCCGCCAGTGTTTGCTGGAAGGAGAACTGGATCCGGAGAAGTTCCGGGTCGTGGTCCGGGAGTTCTTGCAGCAAAGACCCAGAGGTTACCGAGCGGTGCTTGTGCGGTTACGACAACTGGTTGCCTGTGAAATCAGCCGGAGGACCTTCCGGGTGACTTCGGCCCAGCCACTCCCCGACGAAGGGGAGGAGATTTTCCGCCGCCTTGAAGAGCGATTTGGGTCTCCCCTGGCGCGAGAGTTTCACGTCGATCCAGATCTTATTGCAGGTTTACGCATCCAGGTAGGTTCCCAGCTTTGGGATGGTTCGCTTCGGGCAAGGTTGAAGCGATTGGAGGAGGTCTTGGTGTGACGGAGAGGCGGTCAGGGGCAAATCGAGGCGTTAGACGATAGGTAAGAGGAGGGCCAAGATGACCATTTCGATACTGGAAGAACTGGAACGGGAGCTGGCAGAGGTAAAACGGGAACCCGTCCGGGCCAACGTGGGAGTCGTCCGTGAGGTGGCCGATGGGGTCGTCAAGATGGAGGGCTTAAGCGATGTGGGGATGCATGAGGTGGTCGAGTTCCCTCAGCGACGAACCGAGCTAGGGACTCCCAAAAGGGCCCTTGTCCTCAATCTTGAGGAGACCGAGGTAGGTGCTATCGTGCTGGGCTCCTTTGAGGATATCCGGGAGGGTGACGAGGTCCGGGCCACCGGCCAACTCTTGCAAGTTCCTGCGGGGTTGGAGTTATTGGGTCGCGTGGTCAATGCGCTGGGGGAACCGTTGGATGGGAAGGGTCCGATTGCCGCGGAAACGTTCTACCCGGTAGAGAGGATCGCCCCAGGGATTATCAAACGGCGTCCTGTGAACCAGCCGGTCCAGACAGGGATTGTCGCGATTGACGCCATGATTCCCATTGGGCGAGGGCAGCGAGAGCTGATCATCGGGGATCGGTCCACAGGAAAGACAACGATTGCGCTGGACACCATTATTAATCAAGCTCGCCTCAACAAGGCCTATCAAAACGAGGAAGGATTTCGGCCGTTGTATTCCATTTACGTTGCTATCGGCCAGAAAAATTCCAGCGTGGCTCGCATCCTCAACGTGCTGGAATCGGAAGGAGCAATGCCTTGGACGATTGTAGTCGTTGCGGCTGCGTCCGATTCGGCCACGGCGCAGTATCTTGCCCCCTTTGCCGGGTGTGCCATGGGGGAATGGTTTATGGATCACGGCATGGATGCTTTGATTGTGTATGATGATCTTTCCAAGCATGCGGTGGCCTACCGGCAGGTTTCGCTTGTGTTAAAACGCCCTTCGGGACGGGAGGCATACCCAGGAGATATTTTCTATCTTCACTCGCGGCTCTTGGAGCGGGCAGCTCGGCTTAATGAGCATAGCGGCAACGGTAGTCTTACCGCGTTGCCCATTATTGAAACACAGGCGGGAGACGTGTCTGCTTACATCCCCACCAATGTGATCTCGATCACCGACGGCCAGATTTATTTGGAGACCGATCTGTTTTACCAGGGAATTCGACCGGCCATTAACGTGGGTCTTTCGGTTTCGCGGGTGGGTTCGGCCGCTCAAATCAAAGCGATCAAACAGGTGGCAGGGAAAGTCAAGCTCGAGCTAGCACAGTACCGCGAGCTGGCGGCTTTTGCTCAGTTTGCTGCCGAGCTAGATCCTGTGACCAAGGGGAAGCTGGATCGCGGAGCTCGGATTGTCGAGGTCTTTAAGCAAAGCCAGTATCAACCGGTTCCGGTAGAGCTCCAGGTCGCTATCCTGTGGGCACTTCAGAACCATTTCTTTGATCCGATCCCCATCGAAAAGGTCAAGCTCTTCCAGGAAAAACTGGGAGAATACCTGGTGTCCCGGCAAGCGAGTCTCTTAGAAGACATTCGCCGACGCAAAGCGTTGGATTCGGATTTGGAGGAAAGACTGCGGGACGCGGTGCAGAATTTTGCGGAAAGCTTTTCCTCTTAGAATCGAAAAACAAGGTCCCTAGGCGCGATTCCCAGTTGTGGCAACGGCAAGAGACATTCGACGCAGGATCCGATCCATCCGGAATACCGCCCAGATTACCCGGGCGATGCAAATGGTGGCGGCATCCAAAATGCGCCGAGCCCAGGAGAGGGCATTGGCCGGCCGTGCCTATACCCAACTGCTTGGAGAGATGACCCGGAGGGTAGGATCGCAGTTGAGTTCCGTTTCGCATCCGTTGCTTGAGGCTCGCTCCGGGCAGCGAAGGCTTGTCGTGGTGGTTTCCACCGATAAGGGGCTTTGTGGTCCCCTCAATGCCAATCTCTTTCGGGAGGTCCAGCGGCTGCATACTTCGGCTACCCAGTACGTAACGGTAGGGAGAAAGGCTCGGCAGTTTATCCCTCTCCTGGTCGGGCCGGAGGGGAAAGAAGCTTTTCTCGCGGACTTCGAGCTTAAGGATCAGTTTCGTTTCCAGGATGCCAAGCGGGTGAGCCGGTTTGTTCTGAAAAAGTTTTCCGGCAATGAAGTGGACCGGGTGGAAGTTGCCTTTTCTCATTTTGTCAATACCCTGCTCCAAACCCCGGTGGTCCTGCCGTTACTTCCCGTGCAAGCCCAAGAGGTGCCCGGGCTTTCATGGATGGGCGCTCTCAGGTCCGAAGAGGGATGGACGGGGGGAGAGTATCTTTATGAGCCCGCCGCCGAAGAGCTTTTAGGGTCGCTCTTGGAGTTCTATGTGGACTTTACCTTCTACCAGGTGTTGCTGGATGCGCGAGCCAGCGAGCATAGTGCACGGATGGTGGCGATGAAGAACGCTACAGACAACGCCAACGAGCTTGTGCGGGATCTTACGCTTGAGTATAACAAGGCTCGTCAAGCAGCGATTACGAAGGAGATTCTGGAGATTGCCACTGCTCAGATGGCATTGGAATAAAACCTTTTTCTTATCCTCCCTATGACGGCTCTACCCAAAGGAAAAATCGTTCAGGTGATCGGTCCGGTGGTTGATGTGGAATTCCCCGAAGGAGCTCTTCCTGAGATCTATGATGCCCTGGTCATACGGTATGAGCTCCACGGAAAAGAGGTCGTGCTCACCCTAGAGGTCCAGCAGCATCTTGGAGATAACTGGGTGCGTTGTGTCGCCATGTCAACTACCGACGGGTTAAAGAGGGGGATGTGGGTGGAAAACACAGGTGCCCCGATTAGTGTTCCGGTAGGGCCGGGGGTACTGGGTCGAGTGCTGAATGTCGTGGGAGAGCCGATTGACGAAAAAGGTCCCATCCCGCACAGCAAACGGTATCCGATCCACCGGCCGGCTCCGAGTCTTTTGGAGCAAAGCACCAAGGCGGAGATTCTTGAGACAGGCATCAAGGTGATTGATCTCATCTGCCCGTTTCTCCGAGGGGGAAAGGTAGGTGCCTTTGGGGGCGCGGGGGTCGGGAAGACAGTGGTCATTATGGAACTTATCAACAATATCGCGAAAGCACACGGGGGATTTTCGGTTTTTGCCGGGGTCGGTGAGCGAACCCGAGAGGGAAACGATCTTTACCTGGAAATGTCCCAAGCCAAAGTCATCAACCAGGAAGATCTGGCCCAGTCGAAAGTGGCCCTGGTTTACGGGCAGATGAATGAACCGCCGGGTGCGCGGCTTCGGGTCGGGCTTACGGGCCTTTCCATTGCCGAGTATTTCCGGGATGAGATGAATCAAGACGTTCTCCTTTTCATTGACAATATCTTCCGGTTTTCCCAGGCCGGATCGGAAGTTTCGGCCCTTTTGGGGCGCACGCCCAGTGCCGTGGGTTATCAACCCACACTGGCTGCGGAGATGGGGGCATTGCAGGAACGAATCACCTCTACGAAGAAAGGTTCCATTACCTCGTTCCAAGCTGTGTATGTTCCTGCGGACGATCTTACGGATCCGGCTCCCGCCACGACCTTTGCCCATCTTGACTCGACCATCGTCTTGGAACGCTCCATTGCCGAACAAGGGATCTATCCCGCGGTGGATCCGCTGGCTTCTACTTCCAAAGCTCTGGCACCGGAAATTGTTGGTAAGGAACACTACGAGGTGGCACGAGGGGTCCAGCGGGTACTCCAGCGATATAAAGACCTTCAGGATATTATTGCCATATTGGGAATGGATGAACTTTCTCCGGAGGATAAACTGACCGTTTACCGGGCCCGCAAGATCCAGCGCTTCCTTTCGCAGCCTTTCCACGTAGCCGAAGTTTTTACCGGAGTCCCGGGAGAGTACGTTTCCATTTCGGAAACCGTGCGAGGATTTAAGGAAATTTTGGAAGGCAAGCATGATGACATCCCGGAGGTTCACTTTTACATGAAGGGGACGATCGATCAGGTCCGCAAGGCGATGGAAGCCTCTGGGTAAGCGAAAAATACCGAAAAAGGGTTTGTAACCACCCGTTCGTTGTTCTCGCCATGGCAAGTCTGCGGCTGGAAGTTGTGACACCGGAAGCAACGGTTTTTTCCGGGGAAGTGGAAAGCGTTTTTCTTCCAGGAGTCGAAGGGGAGCTTGGGGTCCTGCCGGGACACACGCCGCTTCTGACCCGGCTCGTGGCCGGTGAGCTGTATTTCACCACCGGGGGACGTGTTTCCTCCCTAGCTATCGGTGAAGGATTTGCAGAAGTCACGGGAAGGAAAGTTGCGGTGCTTACCGATATGGCCATCCCGGAAGAGGCCATTGACGAGGCACGGGTTCAAGAGGCGATTGCGCGCGCGACCTTAGCCTTGAAGGAAAAAGCGCTCGAAGGAGAGGAACTAGCAACCACCCAAGCGGCATTGGCCCGTTCGCTCGCACAACTCAAGGTAAAGCGCCGGCGTCGAGGTACGCTCTCCCATCCGGGAACACCCGCTTCCTCGCAGGGGTAAAACTAGCCGAGGGAGCCCTGTGGAAGGGCCGCTGGGAAACGCCGTTTTGTCGGGACCAAGGGGTACGAGGGCTCGTTGTTTTTGGAAAAAACCTTGATAACCTTGCTCCCGCAAGACGAGCGTGGGGAAAACAAAGTAGGTATGGCCTGGTCTCTTAATCTCTTACCTACCAAAACGGGGCCAACGGGCTTTTTACCCGCTGCTTATGCAGGAAGAAGGAAGCGGTACACGGGCCTTTCGAAAGGCTCGTTGCAGCGCCTCGACGAAGGAGTCCAACAATGCCGGGGTGTGGAAGGAAGAGATCGCCGTGCGAATGAGATCTCTCCCTGGTGGAACACCAGGCGCAATGGATAAGACCGTAAAAAACCCTTCCTCCCAGAGGGACTTCCAAACGAAGTAGCACTTCTCCCGGTTCCCCACGACCACGGGGACTGCAGGGCTAGAGCTCTCCCAAAAATCAAACCCCGCCTCCTTGAGGATGCGGTGATAGTAGCGGGTATTTTCCCAAAGCTTCTCCCGGTGCTCCGGTTCTTGCTGGAGAATCTCGAGCGCTTCCAAGGCCGCGGCGGCACAGGCCGGTGTCACGGCGGCGCTAAAGATAATCTGCCGGCAATGGCTGCGAAGATACTCGATCACACCGCGACTCCCCGCAAAGAATCCCCCTGTGCTTGCCAACGATTTGGAAAAACTGCCGACGATCAAGTCGACCTCTTGGGTTAGACCAAAGTGATCGCAGACACCCCGTCCCTCTCGACCAAACACTCCAAGACCATGGGCATCGTCCACGACAAGAAAAATCCCATGGGTTTTCCCCAGGCAAACCAGTTCGGGCAACGGTGCCAGATGTCCTTCCATGGAATACACCCCGTCAACGGCCATAATCTTGGGTCGATCTTGCGGAATGGCCGCCAGCATTTCTTTGAGGGAAGCTAACTCACGATGGGAAAACCGTTCGATCTGGCATCCTCCCAAAAGAGCCCCGTCCCAAAGAGACGCATGGATGCTCCGATCCAAAAGGAGAAGATCTCCTCTTCGAGCCAGCGCAGCCAGGCTACCTTGGCACGCCAGATACCCCGCCACGATCACATGACAAGCCTCTTTGCCCAGAAAACTCGCCAGAGCTTCTTCCAGCTCCTCATGGTATTTGCGGGACCCATTGGCGAGCCGGGAGCCGCAGGGACTGGTTCCCCATTGCTGCAGCGCACGGCGGGCCGCCTCGATAACCCTAGGGTGCTGACTCAATCCCAGATATTCATTCGAGGACATCATGAGCATGCGCCTTCCCTCGACCCATACCCATGGCCCCTCAACGCGATCGATCGCGTGATAGTAGGGCGTGTAACGCAGCCGAAGTTTCGTATCAAGATCCTCTTCGATCCGCCGGAGAACCGGCTTGGAGGAGCGACGCAAAAGCGATGAAATGTTCACCTACCGGGTGCTTCCCTTTTGTTTTTTCGTACAAACTCGCGATTGTAGCCTCGCATAGCCTCCTCGAAGGCCCGCTGGGTTTTCCCGGCCCCTTACTTTGCTTTCGCCTTGGGAAAAACCGGAAAGCTTTCTACCAAAGAAAAATGGTTGGGTCTAGCGACTCCTGCGTCCAAGCCACAAGCTCCGATCCGTGGCCCTTTTTTGTGAGGGAAAAGGGTTGGAAGAGGGCGAAAGGAAAAAAGGAGTTACCCACGGGCTGCAGTGAAAAAGAAGAATCGAAAACTGGGAGGAAGTGCCAAACTCCTCCAGCCATTGACTTACGCAAGGGTGGAAGTTTTCTGGTCCGCCCTTGGATGGGTGCGACTCCTTGGCTTACGGCTCCGTACGCGCCATTCCCAAAGGAGCGCTCCCAGAGCTAAGCCTAGGCCAGAAAGCCCTAGCAAGAGCCCTCCCTCGGCGCGAACGTTTGTTTGAGAGATGTCCGTCAAACACCTTGGGCAACCGATCGCTCCCATCGTGAGAGCCCAAAGAAAGAGAAAACCAAACGTTACCCCGAGGAGCCGACGAGGGTTTTGCCTTGGAATACGCGAGACTCTTTCTGTCGCCATACTACGTTTAACATACTCCACATAACCCTGTCCGGTCGAGCGCAAGCTCCTTTGGTGGTGCTACCCCCTCCCCAGACCCTATGCCAGCCTCCCTCTGCTTGGGGCCGTTTGTCGGGACGTGCGTCTTTGGCTATCCTTCAAAGCCTCTTGCCCGCCACCCTTCCCTGGGAGCCACCGGTTTTTTTGTTTAGCTCCCCTTAAGCTTTTCCAAACCCTGCATCCAATTGTCAAAACTCGTCTCGGACTCGACCTTAAGTGTTGCCCTCATAAACGTATGACCCGCCCCGCAGAGTTGCCCGCACGCAATCTCGTAGTTCCCCTCCCGGACCGGCTTAAACCAGATAGGGATGGTAGTTCCCGGGATTGCATCCTGCTGGATCCGCATTTCGATTACGTCAAAGTTATGAATCACGTCTTTGGCCGTTATTTCCAGGATCACAGGTTTGCCTACCGGTAGATGCAACTCGTTAAACGAGACCACATCATCGGCTCCGTCCGGATCGGTTTTATCCAGCCCGACCGGATTGGTTGCATCGATGAGAAAAGGACTGGTTCGACCAAACTTTCCATCTGGGCCCGGATAATGAAAGAGCCAGCTAAATTGCTGCGCCACGGCCCGTACCCGCACGGCTTCTGAGGCACGCGGGAAAGATCCAGAACCCGCCCGGTTAGCCCACAGCGGGAACGCAAACGCAACCAGAAGTAGAGCATCCACCCCTACCACCATGGCCTCCACCCACTTTGGCCATCCTGAGGTAAGCCCCTGGTAGCTGGGTAGAGGATGGGCTTTTGCCCGGAAACGAAAAAGGCAGTAAAGAAACAGTGAAAGCCAGAAGACAAAAAGGATAAGCATAAACCAGTGAACCACTTCTAGAAAGAAATCGATTTCCCCGGCATGTTCCGAAGCCCCCGGGGGCAAACCAAGCATTTTAGTAATCATGGCTATCCACCTCCAAAGGATGTTCCTCTTCGTCCAAGCGCGTGAACTGGGCGTAAGGAGGCAAAGGAGCTTTCGCACGCTTCCACAACCGGTAACCAAAGGCCACAACCGCCAAATAGACCACACCAAGGATCGCCAAAAGTGTGAGCACCGCCCCCGCAGCTGCCCTTCCTTGTTGGCCGCTCAAACGACCCACCATACAGCTCGCGCAGGCCCAAACCGGCCAGGGAAAAACAAAAAGGAGAAAACTTGCGCAAAGAAAGTAGCTCCTCAAAAGCGAGGGAGTCTTCCCGTAGGCGTCCTTCATTCCGTTATCCGGAGTCTTTTGGTTTTAACGTAAAACCACGCACCGTACGCGGCGATTCCAAGCCCTAGAACCACCGACAAGCTTCCAATCCATAGGTAGATTGCCTCCCGCAAGGTGGGGAAGTATCCCAAACACCACGCCCCAAAGCCTACAAGCAGGAGGGAAGAAAGAGAAATGAAAACAAGGTGAAAACTTCTCAGTCCCATACAATTGCCCCCCTTTTTTTCGTGGGGCTTCCCCTTAGCGGAGTAGCGCCACGATCTGGTCTCCGTAGGACCACCCGATCAAAAAGAAAAGCCCCAAAAGAAATGTACCCGCGAAGACAAGAAAGCGATAGATCGTTTTTTCTTCCGCAATCAAATGCATAAAGAAAAGGGCTACCAGAGAAGCTTTGAGAATGGCAATAGCCAGTGCCACCGTAATATTCCCTCGGGTACCCAGAGGGATATAGGAAACAGCGACCGTGATGACCGTAAGAACCAATAAGGCGACAAAGACCGTAATACATTTGCGCGCGTGCTTCTGAATGGACTCAAGATCTCCGCTCATACCATGTCTCCTTACTTTACAGTAGATACAATAATGGAAAAAGGAAGATCCACACCAGGTCGACAAAATGCCAAAAAAGCCCGGCCACCTCTACCCGGTTGGCCAAGTGCTCCGGGTTGGTCCGGTAGAGAGCACTTCCAGGCAGCCAAAAATAGGCGAGCACAAGCGTTCCTCCCAAAACATGGAGCCCATGGAGCCCGGTCAGGGTGAAATAGACGGCGAAGTAGGTGGAATGTTTTGGCACAAAATTGCTCCACCAGCGAATGTCCTTCTTTTCAATTCGCAGGGGCTCTCCTTCCTCCTTTTTATGCACAAAAACGCTTCTTAGCTGGTAAAGAGGGGTTTTTGACTCCTCGCTATCCGGATAGAGCAATAGGTAGCTGGCCTTTTGTGCCTCCTCGACCGGCATGGCCAAATGCCCGGTAATCTCCTGCCCGCTTTTGAGAACGACGCCATAGTGGTGGAATTTCTCATTGTACTCGTAGCTTTTGACCAGAAGAAACATACAGCCACAGGCCACGGTAATGGCAATGTACCGCTGGTATTTCCGAAACTCGCGCATCTTAAGCGCGGCCCAGGCAAGAACCACAGTAATACTGGAAGTAATGAGGACGACCGTGTTGAAAAACCCAATGGGCACGTTCAAAAGACCATGAGGCCAGTGTTCCGCTGCGATGCGCAAAAAGATATAGGCCGAAAAAAGACCTCCAAAAAGCATGACCTCCGAGGCAAGGAAAAGCCAAATTCCCACCTTGGCATTCCACAGCCCCGTGTCCGGCCGGGCCGTAACGGTATAGGGAATCTCCATAAGAAACGCCTCGCTTTATTATTAGTTACGCTTTACAAGCATTGCGCTTTTCATTTTGTCTAACTAATAGCCATTGCTCTTTCCCATGGCAAGGGCCGGCACTACCTTTTTTTTCTTTAGCGCGTTCCTGACGAACTTTCCAGCGCCCGGATCGTAGGAACGACTTCCCCGGAAGGCCGAACCGGTTTGCGGGAAAGCTCTTGGAGTTCCAGCTCCATCGCACGGTCCAAGGGGACCCGTACGATTCCCTTGGAACGATCGACCCACCCATAGCTCCCCAGAAGTTCCTTTTCCTTTTTTTGCAGTGCTTCCAGCCGGGCCAACCGCTCTGAGCGTCGAGGATCCGGTAGTTCCGAGGGAACCCGGCTCCACCTCCAGATCGCTACCCCTGCACTCGTTCCCAAAAGAAGCACGATCCCCAGGAGTCGCCGAAACGATACTCGCCGAACCGGTGCGCGGGCACCCGCTGGCGAGGCCGTGATTTTCATGCTTTAGTCTCCTTTCTTGACCTTTTTCTTTCCCCCCAACCCTTTCCAAAACTCCAGCTCCTTTTAGTTCCGCAAGTGAACCGATTCTTCCACAAGGGGATCCCTCAATGGATACAGAGGATTCGCCGCGATCGTTCGGAGAAGGAAACCGACGAGGACCGCGCCCATTCCCGCCCACAATGTTACGTCCATCCAGTGAACCCGAGGCCCTTCCGGATGCAATACCGGCATCACAATCCAATAGATCTCCACCACATGCATGGCAACCACCCAGATTGCCGCGATCCCCAGGCGCCGGGGATCCTTCTTGGCGCCCTGGGTTAAAAGCCAAACAAAAGTAAGACCAAAGTTTCCATAGACCAAAAGAACCGACACCGCTTGCCAGCTTCCATGATTTCTTCGGATGAAAAAGCCTGTCTCTTCGGGCAGGTTGCCATACCAGACTAGAAAATACTGGGCAAAGGCGATGTAGGCCCAAAAAATGATGAAAGCAAAAAGAAGCTTCCCCATGGCATGGAAGTGTTCCTGGGTTACCCACCCCAGGTACCCTCGGGCACGAAGGCCTAGGATCATCCCAATCCAAAGGGCCATTGCCGCGGGAAGCGACAGGGCCAAGAGATAGACTCCCCACATCGTAGAGGCCCAGCGCTCCTCAAGACTCATCCACCAATCGAAAGCCGAGAAGGTGGTGACCCCTGCAAAAAAAGGTGCAAGAAGGCAAGAAATGGAGGAAAGGCGTAGGGTAACTCTTGGGTCACCGGTTCGATCCTGTTCCAGGGATTGATGACACAGGTAGCGGGAGGCAAGAACAAAAAAGAGGAGGTAACCAAGAGCTCGAAGGGAAAAAAACCCTGGATTTAAGTAGGCCAGGCGCGCTTTCCACAAAAAACTTTTCGCAACTTGCGCCGGGTCGCTCCATTCATAGAGATTGTGTCCCATCCATACATCCAGGAACACCGGGACAAAAAGAACGGCAACCCAGGGAAAAAGGGCCACCACATTTTCGAGTTGCCGGCGGAGAAGGGTTCCCCAACTCGATCGGGTCGCATGATGGACCAGAAGCCAGAAGAAAGCCCCCAGGCAAAGGGTATAGTAAAAGGAAAAGGCGAAGTGCCAAGAAAAGACAAATTGCTTGGGATCCCAGAAAGAGCCCAGGGCGGAAACTCCTAAAAGAAAGGTTCCTACACCAAGGCAAACCCTGGAAACCCCTCTCACCTCGGCTGGATCCACTCGCTGGGGGCCTTCGGAAAACGAGCCTTCCCTCTTCATGGCTTTTCCTTTAGAAGCTTCTGCTCCTCCGGGGATAATTCGTCCCACCGGGTAAACTGGCTTTTTTGTAACACACGCAGGTAGGCCACAATCGCCCAGCGGTCTTCGATGGGAAGATTGGCCCCATACCCCAGCATAAGACCCCGCCCCTTGGTGATGGTATGAAAAATTTCTCCATCCGGCATTTGCCGAAGCCGGTCGACATGGTAGTTGGCCGGCCCAACGAGCCCGTATTGCGTGGCAATGCCGTCGCCGTAACCTGCCGCCCCATGACACACCTGGCAGTAGATCGTGTAACGTTCCCTGCCCCGCTCGAGTAGCTTCCGGTCAACGGGAACGGGGATTCCGTCGCCCCACCGGTCCCCTATCACGCCCGTCGAAAAATATTCCTCCTTGACGGGCTCCTCTACAGGGACGGTTCCCGCTACTGGAGGACGCGCAGCACGCCCGTCCGAAAAGAAGGCCGAAGGTTTTTGTTCTTTGACCTTCCTTTGCGTTTCCATGCCAGGGAAAATGGATCGAGGGAAAAGCTCCACAGGAGGTTTGCGACTCTTCAGACCCCGCCACCCAAGGAGAGAAACAGCAAGGAGAGTTCCCGCAAAGACCAACCAGAAAAACCTTCTCACGGTCTCCCTTTACCATGGAATGGGGGTTACATCCTGACCCCCCAGCTCCTCCAAAAGCCGCCGCGTCTCCTCCTCGGAAAAAAGGGGATCCGAAGCTTCGATCACAAGGAAAAACCCATCATCGGTTGCCTTCCGGCAAAAAAGCTCCCAGTGAAATACAGGGCGGTAGGCTCGGGGTAAAAGATTCAAAACCAGTACGCCAACGACCGTTGCGAGCGCCGCGTACAAAACGGTCGTCTCAAACATCACCGGCACAAATGCCGGCAAGCTCAAGTAAGGTTTCCCCTGAAGCACCAGGGGATAGAAAAGATGCAAAAGTTTCCCACTGGTTACCGAGTGTAACCAGGCAGGTCGGGGGACCGACGCCGCCACCTGGCCGAGAAAGGCAAAGGCAAGACCCAGGATTCCCCCTGTCAGGGTAAACGCGGAATTCCACGATTTGCCTAGCCCCATAGCTTCCGGCATCCCATGAATGGGAAAGGGACAATACGCATCCCATCGCCGGAAACCCCGGTCCCGAAGGACCTGGGCTGCTTGGTATAGCTCGCGCGCGCTTTCAAAGCGCGCTCCCAAACCATAAAGCCGCAAACCCGCAAGCTCTCCCGTAACCGATTGGTCGCTCATCTTTTGAAACCCCCCAATCTTTTCGTGGCCGTTTCCCCTTACGAGCCCACCCCCACGGCAGGTGTACCCTCCCTTGGCGGTACCCCATGCGGATCGGCCTCCGGCAAAACTCCCTTCACTTCCGCAAGCGCCACAATCGGCGCCACACGGGTAAAGAGTAAAAACATGAAGACAAAAAACGCCACCGAGCCGGTAAAAAGCCCAATATCAATGGGTGTCGGATGAAACATACCCCACGACGACGGAAGAAAATCCCGGTGAAGCGAAGTCACAATGATCACAAACCGTTCAAACCACATTCCTACGTTCGCAAAATTAGCGACAATAAATACTACCCAAAGGTTGGACCGGAGCTTCGGAAACCAGAGAAACTGGGGAGCAATCACATTACAGACAATCATGCTTACCCATGCCCACCAATAAGGGCCAGTCACACGGTTCCAAAACGTGTATCGCTCAAACGGGTTGGCTCCATACCAAGCGATAAAAAACTCCATACAATACGAATAGCCGACCAAAGACCCCGTTAAGAGAAGAATCCTTGCCATGTTGTCAATGTGCTTCAGTGTAATCACATCTTGGAGTTGCGGGTAGGCCACCCGCAGGGGCAAAAGGAGGGTGAGCACCATGGCAAATCCCCCAAATATCGCTCCCGCCACAAAATAGGGAGGGAAGATGGTCGCATGCCACCCGGGCAAAATGTTAATGGCAAAGTCGGTGGAAACCACCGAATGCACGGACAAGACCAAGGGAGTCGATAGCCCCGCCAGACAAAGGTAGGCCATCTCGTAGTGACGCCATTCCCGGCAGGACCCTGCCCATCCGAAGGAAAGAATGTGATAGAGCTTCTTTTTCCACAGCTTCGTTGCCCGGTCCCGCATGGTGGCAAAATCTGGAACGAGTCCGGTGTACCAGTAAAGGAGCGATACCGTAAAATAGGTACTGACGGCGGCAACATCCCAAAGCAGAGCAGCTCGAAAATTGGGCCATACCCCATTAAACCAGGGGATCGGGAAAAGATACCAAGCCATCCAGACCCGCCCGACGTGAAAAAGCGGGAAAGTTGCCGCGCACATGACGGCAAAAATGGTCATCGTTTCCGAAGCCCGGCTCACCGCCGTTCGCCATTTTTGACGCGCCAGGTAGAGAATGGCTGAAATCAAAGTCCCCGCATGGCCAATTCCGATCCAAAAAACAAAGTTGGTAATATCCCACGCCCAAAAAACCGGTTGATTATTCCCCCAGACACCAACACCCGTACTGACCAAGTACGTCAAGCAAAGGGGCATAAGGAGGGCAAGAGTCCCAAAGATCCCCGTGGCAATCCACCACCACCGGGGAGCCGGTTCTTCGGCAATCGAGCAAATCCGATCGGTCAACCACCCAAAGCTTCTCCCATGCAGCACCAAGCGAGGACGAAGCTCCTCCCAGACCCCTGCGACTGTTCCCTCGACCGCTGTAGCCTCTTGGACCTCCCCAAGTCCCGCCGCGGGAACTTGCTCTCTTGCAAAAAAACCTGCAGCTGTCTCGTCCATGGGTTTTGCTCCTTTCTACCCTTTGCTTTCGGTCTCCATCCCTTCCTCTTTTTCCATGGCAGGATTGGGATTCCGAATCCTTGCCAGATACCGGACACGAGGACGGGTATTGAGCTCTCTCAAAAGGGTATAGCTTCGCGGATGCGACCACCACTGGTTGACTCGACTCTTGGGGTCCGCGAGGTTTCCAAACACAATGGCCTCCGCCGGGCAAGCCGCCTGGCAAGCCGTTTGGAAACTATCTGTGGGAACCTGGACCTGGGCGGAATCCCGCGCTTGAGCCAAAGCTTGAATCTTGGCCGCTTCGATCCTCTGGATACAAAACGTGCATTTTTCCATGACCCCCCTCATCCGGACCGTGACCCGGGGGTTTTTTTGCAGCGGGAGAGGCTCGCGCGTCCCGAGAGCACCAAAGGGACCCAAATACAAATTGGAAAGGGTAAAAGGCCCAACGTGCCACTTCTGTATCACATCCCTTTTGTTGTAATCAAAATAGTTAAATCGACGCACTTTATACGGACAATTGTTGGCACAAGCACGCGTGCCAATACACCGGTTGTACACCATAACATTTAACCCGTCCTCGCTGTGGACGGTTGCATTCACTGGGCAGACCGGTTCACAAGGCGCCTCTTCACACTGCTGGCACAGCACGGGTTCAAAGAGCATCCGCGGCTCCCGAGGGTCTCCCAAAAAATACCGATCCACGCGGATCCAATGCATGGCACGGTATCGTGCTACCTGATCCTTTCCCACAACCGGAACGTTATTTTCGCTCTGGCAGGCCACGATACACGCATTACAACCCACACAGCTCCCTAGATCCACTACCATGGCCCACTGGTGAGGACCCTGGGTCATCCGCGCGCGGTAGGGAGGTCCTTCGGGCTCTGGCGGGGCAAAAGGATGCGGGTAGAGAGAAACTTCTGGCGTTTCCTCTCCTCCCTCACGGGCAAACGAGGGTTTTTTCTGGAAAAGCGAAAGAGTCCCTTCCCGAACCAAGGCCCGCCCCTCCATGCGCCAGTGATGCTGGGTTTGAGAAATCGGATACCTTCGCCCCGTTGCCTTGAGACGGGCAATTTTGGGCCCCAGAAGATCGCTCCCTGAGAGCCGGTACCCATTAAACCCGCACTGGGAAGCAATCCTCCCTCCGGATTGCCGCCCGTAGCCTAGCGCAAGGGAAAGCGAGCCATCGGGATGACCGGGAACAATAAATACGGCGGCTTCCAGCGTCTTTCCCTCCACTTCCAGTTCCCAAAGGTCCACCTCTCGTAAGTCGACTTCCTCCTGTCGGATCCCTAGCTTTTCCGCAGTGGCTGGTGAGAGTAACACTGCATTATCCCAAGTGATCTTGGTCACAGAGTCCGGTAGTTCCTGGAGCCATGCGTTATTGGCATACCTCCCGTCGTCGATTTTCGGACAGGGGTAGAGGACAAGCTCCCATGCCCCCTCAGGAATCCTAGGAGCAAGCTCCTTCGGCAAGGCGTCTACAAGCTTTGGCCAGTTGCCGGGCACCGTCACCGGATCCGGAGTACTCTGCGGCCAAAAACCGTCGTGAAGACATTTTCTCCATGCCTTGGCAAGCTCCCATCCCTGGAGGCCGGTTTTCTGGGCAAACGTTTGCTCGACCAAGCGGAGTCCTGCAGGGAGCGGCACAGGGGAGGGCTGGCCGGGAAGAGTGGGCAGGCTCTCGAAGGTCGGATTGGAAGGAGGCAGTTCCTCTAGCGCCTGGGGATCCCCTAAAAGCGCCGCCAGGATTTCGATCACACTCACCCCACGGTACAAGGGCAAGATGGCAGGCTGTTGCGTCACGTAGGTGCCGTCAGCGGCAAAACCATCCCCCCAATCTTCCAAATAATGAGCCAGCGGGGCATGCCAACGACTCACTGCGGCGGTTTCATCGTAATAGAGACCGGCATGGAACGTCTCAGGAACCTTGGTTTGAAGCTTTTTCCATTCCAGCGCCGCCGGAGCCGTGTAGACAGGATTGGCCCCAACAATCCCAAGGGTCTCTATCTTACCTTCCTCGATCGCACCGGCTAGCTCCTGGAGACCGGCAAACTTGGGTTCCACGGGGGGAAGGAGCTGGAGACTGGAAGCGGGTTGGAACGCCTCATTCACGGCAAGTGCCAATAGCTGGCAGGTCCACGGAGAACTCCGGCCCACCCAAACCAAAGGATGCGCAGCGGAGAGCAAATCTTCGGCCACGGCCGCAATCCAACGAACCGGAACCGCCTCTATTCCTTTCCCTCCAGGCAGCACGTTCGCTAGGGGCTCTAGTTCCCTTTTCCCTCGAGCCACAAGCTCCCGCACCAAAGCGGCCAAGAAATACGGATGCTCCGCGACCCGCAGCGGCAGCCGGTGATCGGCCGTTGCCCCGGTAACCGTGTAGCGCGACTCCACACAATAGAGCCGGTTCATCCGATCGGACCCCATCCGAACCCGGCGATTGGCCATAAAAGCCGTAACCGCCCCGGGGCCCTCCTCCGATCCGTTTAAAAAGTCGCAATCGATCGAAACGACTACGTCGGCCCAGTCCCACCGCGGACGGAGCGCGTACCGAGCCCCGTAAAAACATTCCGTCGCACGGTACCGAATTTCGTTGGAAATGGGTTGGTAGGTTGCAAGAAGTAGTTCAGGATAGCGCCCTACGAGCTCTTGGCATAAACGAGCTAGCGTGGGCGACGGGCTTGGTTCCAGTAAGAGCGCTACCCCCTTGCCTTTGGCCGCTTGCAGTTTCCTTGCCAGTTCCCGGACCCAGGCAATAAAATCTTTACGGGAAATGGGCCGGCCGTCTCGAAGGAAAACGCGCGAGCGATCCGGATCATACAAATCGTAAATCGAGGCCTGGATCTGGGCCGAAAGTCCTTTCGCCTTTCCCGACCATAACTGGTTGGGCTCCAGATGCGTCGGGCGCCCCTCATAGGTAATGACCCAAAGAGGAATGGCTCCTGACCGATGCGGCATGCTCGTGGCATATCGAAGGGGATTTCCTGGAACGACCCATTCCGGGCTTGCCGTGTAGGGAACAAGATAGGATTCCGCTTTCCGACAGCCCGCCAAAGCCAAGCCCGCCCCTGCAAGGGATGCACCTCCCAGCTTAAGAAACTCCCGCCGGGAGATGCCTTCGCCCTCCTGCAAGAAATACTCCGAGGGGAACTCTTCCCCGAGCGATTCTTTCTTTCCCTTCCTTCGCAGAAGAAATTCTCCCAGGTTACGCCACGCTTCCTTTTGCCCGTCCATCTTTCGGTACCCTCAAAGCATCCTTTTTTTTGGTGTTTCCCGACCTTTCGGTACGCCCTAGCCCTTACCGGTGGCAGGCTCCACAGTTATCCGTCGGATGAACCCCCCACTGTTCGACGAGCTTCTGGCCCAATGCCTCCTGCCCCTCTTTTCCCCCAGGCGGGGTCCAATCAAGATCAAACACTTTATCCATCGGGCGCACGTGGAATTCCGGATTGCGATGACAATTCAGACACCACCCCATGCTTTCTGGTTCGTGCTGCCAAACCTCCCGCATGTGGTTCACCTGCCCGTGACAACTGGCACAGCTAATCCCGCGGTTCACGTGAGCCTGGTGACTGAAATAGGCAAAATCGGGTAACTCATGAATGCGCACCCAGCGGATGGGTTCCCCTGTTTCCCAGCTTTTTCGCACCGCAGCCAGCTTGGGGTCGTCTGGTAAGATCTGCCGATGGCAGTTCATGCAGGTCTGGGTCGTGGGAATGTTGGAAAAATCACTTCGCTCGACAAAACTATGGCAATAGCGGCAGTCCATCCCGAGCTGGGTAACGTGGAGATCATGGTCAAACGGAACGGGCTGCTTGGGCATATAGCCCACCCGTGTATACTTGGGTGTAAAGTAATAGGAGATTCCGGCAATCCCAAGAATGACCAAAACCAAAGCTCCCACCAACATTTTCAGCGGGAGCCAATTCCAACTCTCGTCGAAAAGATTGGCCATCGGCCTTTCCCGTTCTGCGAAATCCTCCCCTTTTTTTGGGGTATCTCTCCTACTTAGAGGCAGGCCCCGCTGGGAAGCAAGGACAAGACCGGCTGCAAGAGGTGAATTCTTTTCGGTTTGTAATAAGCGATCCTAAAGCGTTCTCCCTGGAGCTTGGGTTTGATCTTCGAATTTTCTAAAACGGCAATTTATTCGAAAAGGACGCAATGCCAGGGGAGAGATTCGAACTCTCGACCAAGGGCTTATGAGTCCCCTGCTCTACCGCTGAGCTACCCTGGCAAAACGGGCACTTCCCGGCGCTTGCCTTAAAAACTATTTGCCGCCAGCTCCGTCGGCAAGCATGCTTGTTTGGAGAAAAGAGGGAATCGTTTGTCCCGTTTTCTCGGGCTGTGGCGTAGCCTGGTAGCGCGCTTGGTTCGGGACCAAGAGGTCCAGGGTTCAAATCCCTGCAGCCCGACGGAGGTTTTGCATTCCCCTCTTTCTTGTGCCTTCTAAAGGGTTGTACGGAGAAACCCCTGGGGAGGCCGTTCACAAGGAGGCACCAGTCTCGCCAACGATTTCCTTTCCGACACCAACCCTTTGAACCGCTGGATCCCTAGGCCCCAAAAAGAATCTTTCGCTTCTTTTGGGGTTCTGTCCCTGGCTTTGGCTCTCTAGGGTTTTCCCCTGGACCTCGTACTAAGCCCGTGCCAAATGAGACACAATGACATCACCCCTTCGGCAACGGGAAGGGATGGCGTAAGCTAACTAGGGATTGAGCTTTTTCCTTCTTCCGGCTTTTCCGCTGCGGGCATGCCCGTCCGTGAGGTACCAAACCCCTAACGCGACCGGAAAGCCTGCCGCTTCCCGTGCAAGCCTTTTTTGTCCAAGGGGATCCAGCACGGCGCCTTCCCTTGCTCCTGCTGCTCGAAGTAGGATGACCCCGGGTTAGAAAACCCTACCCTCGGAGTTTTTTGCGCCCGTGCACCGACCTGGGAAAAACAAACGTGTACCAACTGAGTAACCCGCCCATGGGGAATAGCTTGCGAGCCCTTGGTTTGTGTTGGATCGCAACGCTTTGCCTTCTTCAAGGAAGCGTGAGCCTTGCCGTTCCCAATCACCCCTCTTGCCCGCTCAAAGTCGGAATGGAACTTACCCATCCCCCGTTTGAAATGACCGATCCCACAGGCCGGCCGTGCGGGATTAGCGTAGATCTAGCCAACGAACTTGCCGCCTACCTTGGAAGGAGTCTCCAGATTGAATCCATGCGCTTTGAGGGGCTCATCCCGGCTCTGGCTTCCGGACAACTCGACCTGGTGATTTCGTCCCTTACGGTAACGCCGGAACGCCAACGCGTCGTCCTTTTCTCCCGGCCTTACTTTCGAGTGGGACTTGCGCTGCTCGTGCGCCCGGGCCTTTCCATCGGCTCGGTGAAGGATCTGGATCGCCCGGAGATCCGCGTGGCAGTCAAACTGGGGACCACAGGCCACATCTATGCCGAGACAAGACTTCCACACGCCCAAGCGATCGTGCTTTCAGACGAAACGACCGCCGCTTTAGAAGTAGCCCAGGGAAAAGTCGATGCCTTCCTTTATGACGCTCTTTCCATATATTACTTGCATCAAAAATTCCGGGAAAAGACCCGGGCGATTCTGGAACCGTTCCAAGGGGAGGCCTGGGCTATTGCCGTTTCACCGCAACGGCGGGAACTCCTCGACAAGGTCAACCGGTTTCTCGAGGGCTGGCTTTCCCGCGGGGGAATGGAGAAGCTTTTGGCGCGTTATCTCTCTTTCGATTCGCACATTGCCCCTTACCTCCATGAATGGCTCGAGAAATTAAGTCCCCCAAAATGAGAGGAGTTTCCCAGGACCGGTTGCGTTGGGTCAGTTTTGTCTCAGGCACGATAGGTTTCCTTTTCCTTTTGTTCGTTCTTTGGAAAGCAGCCATCCAATATCCCTGGAGCTGGCAAGCTCCAATCCGGTATCATGCTCGGTTTGTTCAAGGGTGGGTGGCAACGCTAGGGATAGCCGCGGAAAGTCTTTTGCTCAGCACAAGTCTTGGGGGCCTTTTGACCCTCCTTGAGTTTTTTTCCCAGGGTCCTCTCCGATGGGGACTTCTCTTGTATATCCGGCTGGTGCGAGGCACTCCCATTCTGGTCTTTACGCTTGTTATGTACTACCTTGTCGCCCAGGCACTCGGAGTCACCGACCGCTGGACCGCTGCCGTAGCGATTCTTTCCACCTTCCACGCCGCTTACCTGGCAGAAATCCTTCGTGGGGGCATCCAATCGATCAGTCAAAGCCAGTGGGAAGCAGCCCAAGCCGTGGGGCTCACCTTTGGCCAAACCATCCGCTATGTCATTCTTCCGCAAGCGCTGGCCCGGATCCTGCCTGCCCTTGCCGGCCAGTTTCTCATTCTGGTCAAAGATTCTTCCATTCTTTCCGTCATTGCCGTGGATGAGCTAACCAAAGCATCCCAAGAGGTTGCTTCTCTCACGTATAGCACCCTCGAAAGTTACCTGCTCATGGCTTTGGGCTATTGGGTTTTGACCCTTCCTTTGGATCAGCTCATCCGGGTTTGGGAAAGAACTCTGCACTATGAGACTTGAGCTCGTCGGAATTACCAAGTCCTACCGGGGAACCCCAGTTTTGCGGAACATTGAAGCCCATCTTTCCGGAGTCCAATGCGTAGCGATCTTAGGCCCCAGCGGGAGCGGCAAATCGACCCTCCTCCGCATCCTGGCTGGGCTAGAAGTCCCCGAGGAGGGCACCGTTCTTTGGGAGGGCCAACCGCTACCTAACGAACCGGCTCGCCTTCTTCAATGGCGACGCTCCGTCGGGGTCGTTTTTCAAAGCTTTAACCTTTTCCCTCATCTCACGGCGCTCCAGAATCTCGTCCTGCCCCTGGAAAAGGCCCATGGCTATTCGAAAAGCCAAGCCAAGGAGCGAGCCTGGGCTGCCCTGGCCCAACTGAGACTTGCAGAACACGCCCATAAAAAACCGGCCCAGCTGTCAGGAGGCATGCGCCAGAGGGTCGCTATCGCCCGAGCCTTGGTGATTGAACCGCAGATCCTTTTTCTGGATGAACCTACCTCGGCCCTAGATCCGGAGTCGGCGCAAGAAGTCCTCAAGCTGGTGAAAGAAATCGCCGAGCAAAAGAGGAATCTCGTTCTGGTTACGCATCACGTGGGATTTGCCCGGTCGATCGCCGATTGGGGAATTTTCCTTGCTCACGAGACGATTCTCGAGCAGGGGCCTGCCTCCCAGTTTTTCGTTTCGCCCCAAACGGAGGAGTTGAAACGGTTCTTGGAGAAACTTCTCTTCTAGAGCGGTTGACAGCAGATCTACCGATCTCGCAATAACGCTGGAGAAACTGTCGCGCGAAAAACAAAGGCCTTTCAAGCATTCACAGACCCCCGGTCGACTTTCCAAAAAAAAGGATCCTCCAAAAAGCACAAACCTGTGTTTTGAATTGATCGCCTGTGGAGCAAAAGGCTTACGATCCTTGGGATCCCCCAAGGGGCCCAAGAATCGATGCGTTCAATAACCGGTAAAAGCTTTTCGGCTCAAACCCATCTCTGGATCGGATTTGTGCCATGAAAGACACTGGGAAACAAGAAAAGGGAGCCAAAGCGGTTCCCTTTGGGGGAAGCCTCCTCGGCTCGCGTCGCGTACTGGCAGGAGCAGTGCTTTCGTTTGTTCTTTGTGCCGGCATCGGGGCAGCCATTCTCTGGGCTTTTTTCCCCCAGGGGTACCGGGCAACCACCTATCTCCGGTATGTGTCTTCTGGAACCACTGCTCTAGAGCTTCGGGAACGCTTGCAGGATTTTTCCCGGGAATTTACCTCGGACCCTTTCCTTACAGAACTAGCGAGACATTTTTCCGAGAAAGAAGAGGAACGAACACTTTCCTATCTTCACTCCCACCTTCGAGTGCGCCCCTTGCCTGACTCAACCAAGCTCGAAGTTTCGGCCCGGGGGCGGACAAAAGAAAAAGCTCAAACTCTCCTTCGGGAGCTTTGCAAAGAAATTCTTCGCGCTCGCGCCCAGGCACAAGCGGCTCAGGCTCTGGCTCCCTTTGACCTTCTTTCTCAAGAGCTTGAAAAAAAGGGCAAAGAACTCGCCCAAGCCCGCAATGCCTTCCAATCCTTCCAGGCCTCTCTGGGGGGGATCGACCCGCACCGGCGCTGGGAAAAGTTAACTGCACAAGCCCAAGAACTCCAAGCGAAGCTTACCGAAGCGCACCAGAGTGCCACCGTTTGGCAGAAGGAATGGGAAAAATGTCAAGCGGCCGACAACCAAAGGGAACGCCTCCTCCAAATAGAGTCGATCGCTCACAATCCCGCTGTCTCAAAAGCATTAGAAAAGTTAGACACCATCAAAAAGGAGCTTGCGGCGCTACCGCCGGAGCCATCGGGAAAACCATCAGGCTTTTTGGGAATTTTCGGGCCCAAAAACGCGGAACTCCCAAACCCTCGAACCCCGCAACTGCTTGAGGAACAGCGTCGGGCCCAAAAGAAACTTGCCGACGCTCTCCGTCAAGCCAAGGAGGAGTGTCGACGGCAGTGGGAGCAAGCAAAAAACAAAACGGAACAACTCGAAGAAAGCTTGCGAAAAAACCAGCGCGAGCTTGAGCTTGTGGCACAAGAGATAAGCCAATGGGAACGACTGGAGCAAACGGTACTCACAGCTCAAAATCTTTACCAGGCGCTTTTGGAAAAACTCACCGCTGCCAGGCTTTCTCTTTCGAACCGTCCTTTGGACCTGGAGGACACCGGGTCTCTGACTATTCGCCGGATACCACCGCCCAAAAAAGAGATGCTCCTTGTAGGCCTTTTGTGCGGAACTCTGGGAAGCGCCATCATAGCCAGGCGGTTGGCCTGGTGGGACCATCCCTTTCGATCGGAGCAGGAACTATCCAAGGCAGTTCAAGGTCTTACGATCGTCAACATACCAGAACTTAGTGAAACCCTGGTTCGGAAGTGGATTCAGACCGGGTTGTCCGACGGCGAACTCCGATCGGTTTTCGAAAAAAAGACGCCTAAAGACACGGCATTCAAGAACCCCGGGGGGCCCACTCCTCCAGGACCCTGTCTCGGCGTGCTCGGGCTTCGAGGCGATACCCATACCGATGTTTGTATTGCCACGCTCGCTCTTGCGTGCGCAAGCCAAGGGAAAGACACTCTTCTTGTCGACGCCCATTTTGCTAGGCCTACCCTAACGCAACTGTTTTTGGGAGACCGCCAAGGACCTGGACTCGAAGAGTATTTTACTTCCCCCGCCCTCCTTTTAGGCCTGCGAAAAGCAACCCAGGTTCCTCATCTCTTTTTTGTTGGCTGTACAGGAGAAGTTTCGCAGGCCCTTTCCCCAGCCGATTTGCGAAGCGGGCTCCAAGCGCTCGTTTCCGAAGCAATCAGCCTCCACGAGTATGTTCTCCTTTCCATCGGGTGGCTGTCGGACTCAAATTTCCCGATCTGGGAAGGACTGCCTCGCGAAATGCCTCTTTACTTAGTCGTTCGTGCTCGCGCCCATACTCGGGGAGAAGTCATCCGCGCGTGCCAACAGTTCCAAGCCCATCCGCTTTGTTTCCGTGGGATTTTCCTCGCCGTGACCTAGCCGTTGGCCCGCAGCTCGGCTGCGATTGGGAAAAGCTCCTTTTTGGGCTTTAGCTCCCCTCTCCAAAGTCTTTCCTGGGGGCAGGCTCACGCGGAAAAAGGGACCTTTTTGGGTCGTTTTCCAGCAAACTACGAGTCTTCTTTTTTCGAGCGCATTCGGAGAAGCCCGCCGGGTGTTTGTGCCCTGAACAACCTCCGACGATGAGACCCAAACCTGCACGGCAAAAAATTCCCTCGGTTCTACCCTTGCCATTACTTCGCGTCGGATCCTTTCGTTTCCACCGAATGCGCTGGCTTAGCTTCTGCATGTGCCCTGCAAAGGGTGTCTCGCCCCGATGGGAGGGAGTTGATCTTCACAATCGGCAAGGATGGCACTAGCCAAAAGCATCCGAAGCGGCTACTTGCGGGTAAGGTTGGGGGTTGGCCTTTCCAGAGAAAAGAACGGAAAAGCGCAAAAGCCGGGGTTCCTGCAGGCGCCTTAACGAAAGGGACACGCACCAACAAAACGCGGAGTACCGGCCATGCACACGCGAAACTTCTTCTCGAGAAGCAAAGGCCAAAAGCTTTCTGGAAAAGGGGAATCCTATGCGCACTGGGGAAAGCTCTTGGAGTACTCGGCGAGGGCATGCGGGCGATGAATCCAGCACGGGAGGCCCGATCTTGCAGCTAGTTTAGGGCAGCCCCGAATGAATCCATCACCGCTCCGCAAGGCGCCAGAGGGGGGGGACACCGGGTAGCTGGCTCGCCGGATGGATCCATCCTACCGAAAGATCCTGGAAAAGGGCGAGGGGGGAAGGGCCCAGAGTTCGGGAGGGAAACGTCGAAAGGGGAGAGGGCATGGAGATGGACGATGAGTCGAAAAATCTCCCTTTCGTGATCAGAAGTTCGTGAGGAGATCCCCGGAGGAGGCCTTCCATCCTGCGCCAATTTTTGCTTGAAAACCGAATGCGAAACATTTCCCACCTTCGGTTTGAGATGAGCGGGAAAGGGAACCCGGCAACATGGAAAGATACCGCAAGACGGTGCAAGACCGAAAGGAATAGCTCCCGCTATGGGCAGTCCCACGCCGCAGCGTGTCGTCGCTCCGGGAGTCTACCGTAGTTCATACTGATCCTGTCCGGTTACGTTTGGCCAGCTGGCACCGTTATTCCCAACCCTGCCAGGGCAACCTGGGTTTCGGGAGAAAGCGGCATCATGGCTCGTTTGGGTGTGGGCAAAAGAAAAAGATTTGGTCTTTAAAAGGTTAAAACTACGGTGCCCTGAACCCAAAACGGCACCCCGGGGACAATAGTTTCATAGTTGAAGGACCGCAGGCCATTGGCCCCCATGCCAAACGCAAGCCAATACGGCTCGTTGGTCAAGTTATAGAATGAGATGCGGGCCTCCCAGCGCGGAGTGGCATAAAAAACGGCCGCGTTTAGGATAAACTGGGTAGGAATCTTAACTGCATAGTCATAGCCCAAAGACTGCTCGCTCATGACAAGAGCGCCTAGGGTAACGCCCAAACCGAGATCGCTGCGGTAGGTAACCAAGCCGCTGGCGATCTGGTCGGGAAAGCCTAGGAAGTTGTAGATGCCTGGAGGAAATCGACCATTGTTGTTGAGGGGAAGATTCCGCTGGAGGGCAAGGTCGGTCGAATAGGTTTGGTACATAGGCGGGCCGTGGCCTATCGAAGTCCAGTCCTCAATCCCGTGCATGTAGGCATAGCCAAGTTTCAGCCACAAATGGCGACTTGCCTGGTAGGTCATGCTGGCTTCGAAGCCCGTCACGGTAGAGGGCGTAGCGAGGCCGGCACGATTGTTCAGAGACGTCTCTTGGCAGAAGGCGTCAAGGGATGCAAAGAGCGTGTTGTGGAGGAGATTACATTTCAATCCGCCTTCGTAAAGCACGTTGGGCAAGCGGAATTGGTTGGAAGTAAAAAAGGGTGAAAACCCACCCATGTCAGCGGCGTTAACAACGTAACCCCAGTTAAAGTCGAAGTACGCATTCATCCAGGGAAAGATCCGATAAACCGGGCCAACGGTTACAAGGGGCGTCAGCTGGGTGGTGTTGAGCCGGGTGAAAAGCACAGCGGGGGTTCCCGGAGGGGTCTGCGCGGTGACCAAGTAAGTCGTGGCTCGAGCACCGGCCTGGAGAGAGAGCTTATCTGAAATGTTCAACCACTGTTGGTAGAACGGGCAGACCGCTACATAGCGGCAATCGGTGCTTCCCGCTGCGAGGTTGGCGGGTTCGAAGTAGTAGCCGGGAGGGGCACCAGGAATTGGCCACTCCCCGCCGAAGGGGGCCTTGGGGTTGCCGACCCTGGCCTGAAACGCCTTGGAGAGGAGAGCATTCCAAAGCATGGGATTCTGATTAGCCAGGCTGTAACTGTTCAGCACGATGAAGGAGTCGGAATTGTAGTCTAAGTTCTTCTGGTAATGGAGTTCGATTCCAGTGTCGACAAGACCGTCGAGCCGTAGCTCTCCCAGCAGGGCTCGGGCCTCTCTTAGTGGATCTCGCAGATCCGCTGGGAGATGGAAACGAAGCTGGCATTCCGTCCGGTTGTCGATCTCGTAGTCACCTCGCACAGACTCGCTGTAGAAGATCGGGTGAAGAATCCACTGATCATCGTGGTACCAGAAGAACGTGTTGTTGACGATCTGGAGATCTTGGTCAACCGCAGCCCTTTGAATCACCTGCATGAGACCCGTAGTGCCGTAACCGCCGTCGGTCGGGTTTAAGAGCACGGTCCGCCGGCTCATTCCAAGGGGAGTGCCGAGGTAGGTGGCGGCTCCGGGATTGTTCAGCAAGCCGGTCGTCGCTTGAGCAGGAGAGAGCGCTCCGGGAAGATAAAGTCCATCATGGATCAACGACTGGGTCGGCCGGTTGATCATTCCCCACATGGGGGTGTAATCGTACGTGCCGTAATCGCCGTAGAAGTCGATCGTATAGGATGGGTCCGGGTGGTAGCCCAAGGCGAAATAGAAATTCTCCTGGTCATTCCGCTGGTACTGGTAATAACCGCCGTTTTCCTGGCCCATGTAGCTCAAGCGGTAGGCAAGCTTGCCTCCGTTTTCGATGGGTCCTCCCATATCGGCGCCCCACATGTATTGCTGGTACATTCCTATCGTGTCCCAAAGATTGCCCCGGAACTGGTCGAAGTACGGCTGTTTGGTAATGTAATTCACATATCCCCCAGAAACCTGCGTTGCCCCGTAGACAGCATTCGAGGGGCCCTCGACTAAGTCCATCGACTCTACCATGTTGTAGTTCCAAGGGATATTCTGCTCGCTGTTGTTGTTGAGGGTCTCCTCAATTCCGTTAATCAAAGTCAGTCCATTGCGCCCGCGGATTGTGGGAGAACTGGCGATCCCGTAGTTGAGTTGGCTTAGTGCTGCTGGGGACAGGATTGCCATGGAGAGGGGATCCAGGAAGCCAAACTGTCCTATCCCCGCCGATTCGGCAAGCTCGTGCGAAATGGGAACGACATTGCGCGGGATGTCCATCACCTCGACGGGAATCCCATACACAGAGGAGTTAGGCTGTGCTGTGGGGAGTACCGTCTTTTCCCCGCCGACGCCGGTGACGGTTACCTCGGGCAGGGTGTAAGGATTACTAGGAGAATCAGGCGAAAGGGTCGGCGGTGTCACTTTGAGCGAGGGGATGGGAGAAACGGTGTCTTGCCCAGAGACGGACGAATCGTTGCTCAGGGAAGCCCATACCGCTTGCCGCGTAACAAGAACCCAAACGAGAGCTCCAAGGTAAAAAAGGAACCGTCGTGGCCTGCACCCCGGCTCATTGAGAACTCTGAGAGATGTCATGTTTTAACGATATTACGACACGTTTACATTACGTACAGGAGCAAAAGCGATCCGACAGTCCCAGTGTCTATGGAAAAGTTTGCTCCGTGAGGTCCCGGACAGGGAAAAGAACTCCCATTCTGGAGTCCGCACCACCAAACGGGAAAGACTTGTGGCACGCTCGGAGGAGATGGTCGATCCAAGGCCAAGGACCTCCAAGAGTTTAGGCAAACCACTGGCTTGCGATTTGCCTGCAAATCGCATGAGCTTAGAAACAAACGGGCATTTCGGTAACCTTTACAAACTACCAGGACAAAAGTCGTTGGCCGAAGACCGCACCTCGTTTCTCAACCCCTCGAAGACCCTCCACGGATACCCTAGCCGTAGGAACCCCCAACCGAAACCTTGCTTTTTCCCTTCGTCGCTACCGAGCCTGGAGCGCTTGTGATGCAAAAAGCCCGCCAGCCGAGGGTTACCAGCAGCGAAACAATAGCCGACGCATAGGGCTCTTCGTAGCAGGACGTCCAAATGAAGTTTGCGTGCGTGGACCAAGCTGCAGGGTGTTGACTACAAGACCGCTTGGCAGAGGTAGAAGGAGGAGCTTTGCGTACTCCCGCCAAGCAGTTGCCAACTGGAGCACTCATCATGCATGCGGTTGCGGTACGACGCGATCGCGTGCCCCTCTACGCGCGGGTGTGCACAAACGCCGATCACAAAGCGGGTGGTAAGAGACAATTGATTTGGGTTCTCCCAGTTGGCTTTTCAGGCAAACTGTTGGGGATCGTCAAGGCCGTCAAGGAGGTCGGCTCTGGGATGAAGGGCCACCGCAGAGGGCGCGTTGGGCAGGTCTCTGTCGGGCAGGTCTCTGATCTCCAAAGGTTCGCGTCATCCGGGTCGAGTAGCTCGACCGGCTGATGCATGCAAAGAGATCGCCCAGGCCTTGCGCCGAATCGCGCCAAAGACTTCTCATCGAACCATCGGATCTTCGCAAGAGGAAGGTTCAAACTTGGTTCGGTGGATCCGGTTCGCGCTTGCTCGTTCTCTTTCCTTCCCGTACGCCAAAGGCGATCGCGATGACTGAAAGTCGGCTTTTTTCCCTGCCGGCGTCGAGGTGATCGAAGTCCGACCCGGCCTGCACGTCTGTGATTGGCATGGTCAACCACGTGCGTCGCCATGACAGAAGTTCCTACCAAGGCGTGACCTCGTGCCTCTGGCCCGCAGAGGGTTGGGTCTTTCCGAACGCCCGTCGGTGCCAGAGGCAGTCGTGCCTACTCGCAATGGCGTTCACGTCCCCTTCGCCCTACTTGCAAGCCATCCGACGAAGCATGTGTGGTCCTTTCTTTGGCGGCGATTGGGAAGAGACTCAAAGTAGCGCAGGGAACACCTGGCTAGTCGGGAGGAAATCAAGGGCCTCCCGCGCCTTTGGCTGCGAAAAACGTGGGACTGGGCGCCACCTGGGTTTGCCGGTGAAACCTCAGCGCGCGAATCGTCGGCAGCGCTGTCCGCCCCGCGGGCCGGAAACCTATGGGTTTTTCCCTTGCTTGCTCCCTTTTTTCCTTCGAAAAGATTCCGGAAACACAAAGCCAAGCTTGCCATCTTTCCAGACCAGCTGCGCGCGAAACTTTCGACGCCTTTTTTGTGAGTAAAATCCCGCCAAAAGATCGGTTTTTCCTTCCTCAAGGAGTTTTTTCACCTGCTCCCGGGGAATCGGTCTTCCGAGGATCTGCTTACTGAGCCGAAATGAGCAACCCTCCCCACCCTGTGTTGCTTTCTGGCACCGGTAATCGGACGCCGTTTCAAAGACCGGACTGCCGTCTACTGGACAAAATCCTAGCGGATCTCCCTCGGGGAGAGCTTGTGAGTCTCCCTTGGTAGGATCCTCGGGCTGGGAAGGAAACTCTAGCTCCACCTTCCCGCCGGGAGCCAGTCGCACAACGGCTTCGAAAGGTTTTCCCTTTCTTGACCGGAATCCTCGCAGCGGCCCCACTCGGCCCCTCTCCAACAGTGCCAAAGCCTCGTCGGGTTCCAGTGGCCGACCGGCGATGTATTTTGGCAGGCGATAACTTCCATCCAGTGTTCGGTAATCCTCCAGCGTCTCCACCATAGGGGACCCATCAAGCGGAGACCGCCCCGCAAAACTCCTATAATACGTTCCTTTTTCCAAAAATCCTTTCGCTTTTGCTACGACCTGTTGGGTTAGATCCCTAATCTCGCTCATGAAAAGGGACCGGGGAAGCTTTCCCCTCTCCATCTGTTGCAGTTTAAACTCCCATTCCCCTGTCATTTCAGCAGAAGAAAGCGCCGGGATTCCCGCTGCCTGCAAAAGTTCCAAAAGAAGGAAAGCCTTTGGAGTGGCGAAAAGCTCCCGGCCAAAACGACCCAGGTACTTTTCCTCGACGAGCCCCTCAATGATCGCTGCCCGTGTAGCCGGCGTACCTAGGCCTTTCTTCGCCATAGCCTCGCGCAAAACCTCATCCTCGACCAACTTGCCGGCATTTTCCATGGCCGCCAATAGAGTTGCCTCCGTGAAATACGGTGGCGGTTGAGTAGAGTCCTCTACGAGCTCAAGCGACTGCACAACGACACGGGCATGCGCAGGAAGAGGAGGAAGCTCCTCCTCTTGTCCGATCTCCTCCTCCCTTCCATACACCACCATCCAACCCGCTTCGACCAGACGCCTCCCTTCCGATCGAAAGACTTCACCCTCCACCTGGGTGAACCGAACAACGGTTTCCCATCGAGCAGGTGGGTAGAAGGCCGCCACAAATCGTTTGACGACTAGTTCGAATAATCGCTCCTCCGCTGGGGAAAGCCCGGAAGGGGTATGCCCTGTGGGAATGATCGCAAAATGATCGGTAACCTTGGCGTTATTAAAAATTCGTTTGTCCGGGCCGACCCACCCACCCCGTAACACCGGCTCGATGAACGAACCCCACCGACCAGACGAAAGATCTCGCAAAACCCTTTCGGCCACAACAACGTAGTCTTCCGGAAGGCATCGAGAGTCGGTGCGGGGATACGTAACCGCCTTGTGCTTTTCGTAGAGCGCCTGAAGGACATCCAGCGTACGAGCAGCACTCCAGCCGAATCGATTGTTAGCCTCGCGCTGAAGGCTTGTGAGATCAAACAAAAGGGGAGAGGATTGTTGAACACTTTTCCGTTCTTCTCGAGCCTGCCCTGTCTTTCCCAGGCATTTCTGGTAGATCTCCTCAGCCTTTGCCTTATCCCAAATTCGATCGGGTCGACCCACCCCCTCGTCAGACTCCTCCCTTTGCCCCTGGGAAACTTCGGGGTCCCACCACCTACCCCGGTACGTGCCCCCTTCCCACTGAAAGGTTCCTTCCAACCGCCAATATGGGCGGCTTGGAAACCGGAAGATTCTCCGGTCTCGTTCCACGACAATCGCCAGGGTCGGCGTTTGCACGCGCCCCACAGGGGTAAGAGCAAATCCCCCTGGCCGCGAACGAACAGCCGTGAGCGCTCGGGTTCCATTAATGCCTACCAGCCAGTCGCTTTCGCTGCGCGACACGGCCGCATCCGCAAGCGCACGCATTTCCTCCGAAGACCGAAGCCGGCGGAACGCTTCGCCAATGGCATCCACCGTCATGGATTGGAGCCACAACCGCGCGACCGGTTTGTTCACGGATGCGTATCGCCACAAGTACTGGAAGATGAGTTCTCCCTCGCGGCCTGCATCACAGGCATTAATCACAAGCTCGATGTCAGGCCGGCTGAGAAGCTTAAGAAGACAGTCCAATTGCTCGCGGTGCTTTTCCACCGGCTTTAGCGGAAAGGATTCCGGAAGGATCGGGAGCTCTTCAAGCCCCCACTTTTTGTGTTTTTGATCGATCTCGCCCGGAAGAGCCAACTCTAACAGGTGACCGACGGCCCATCCAATGACATACTTTTCGTTCTCGTAGTAATTCCCCTTTTGTTGGAAACGCCCCAAGGCTTTTGCGATGTCCGCCGCTACGCTAGGCTTTTCCGTTATAACGAGTGCCTTACCCATACACCCTTTTTACTGTAAGAGTTCCAAGCTTTTGACGCATCTTCCCTAGCCCCCCTTGAAGCTATTTTGCCAGAAACCGCCCTGGACGAGTCGTTGTCCGCGTGACCCCACCCGGGAACCGGAAAAAACCTGCCGGAAAGCAAACGGCTAAAGCCCTTTTTTCTAAGCCAAGATGTATTCTCAAAGAACCCACTCTTTTTGTCGTGTCACCGTGTCACGGGTGCCCCTTTTCCGCAAGACCCAAAAGCCTACCTTCGAAACCGGGCTCCGCAAGGGAGGGTATTCTCACCTACCTACGCTAAACCCATAGGACAAGAACTGGGAATTCTCCCCCAATCGTTACAGCTTTGTTCGACTCCTCCCCGACCGTTACCTGGGGGAAAGACCTCGGGGTCAGCCTCCCACAGCTCTGCCGCCCATCCAGAAGCGCTTCGAGCGATCCGCCTGCGTGAATCCAACTGGCCCTGGTAATCGAAAAAAACCTCAGAAGCCCGGGGAGAGAAAGACGCACCCTTTTTCCTTGTCTTTTACCTTACGAGTTTCTTAAGCAAAGCATCCGTTCCCACCGTTCCCAACATCCCCATTGAGTTTGCTTAAGACCCAAAGCCTAACGCCGCCAGGCCGAGCAAGGAAAAACGATAGACTCTTTGCCCTTCCCCTGCAGAAAATCCAAGCTCCTCTGCTTATATCCTCTCCCCGTCCTCCGAAAGATGTTGCACACTTGGGTCCGATTCTTTGTTGTCTGGCCAAGTAGATACGAAAGCATCAACCAGAGCTGGAAACAGATAAAACGTTCCAACGAACGCTCTCTTCCAGATCACGGTCACAATCTCTCGGCTCGTGCGCTTGCGGCTGGCAGTTGTAGAGCCAAAAGAACGTTCCCAACCGTTGGGTGAAAGGCCAAAGTAAGAGAGCCTCGCATGAGACGGTGAGGTGCCAACGCGCTTCGGCGCAACTCACTTGCTTTGGGATCGCTCGCCAGATCTTACTTGTTTTCCCTTTTGAGGGCCCCTGGTGCTAGAAAGAACAACAAGCCGGCACACCCACTTGGGCGCCGCATGCGATCGTAGCGCCATGGTACATGGGCCGAACGCCCCCTCTCTCTCCGCTTGAGGCTCCCGGTGGATCCGTCTTTGCCCGCCAGAGGTGCTTGGAGCCAGACGACAAACCATCTTGCCCAGGCAAAAAGCCATCAGAGCTGCGGAAGAAAACTTCGCGGCGAAGACTACCTGTTCGATCACCCATTACCGCTGCGCGGAGCTTCTTTTGGGAAGAGCCTCCAAAAGATCGATCGCCTGCTAAAGCTCCTGGACATCCACTACAGGCAGCTTTTCGCTCGAACCGGTTGGAGCTTATCCGTCTCTCCATGGCAAGCGTACCCAATGGTTCCAGGGCCTCGCTTGGCCGTCATGACTCACAAACCATGGGATGGCAGCTTTGGTCTTCGCACTCTTTTGAAGTAGCCGCCGCAGGCTTCTTCTCGCATACCTAGCCGTCACCACCAAATCACTCCAAAGCCCCGTGCCACACGACCTGGAAGAAATCCAGGTAGGAAAGCGTCACGGCAACGCCGAATCCTTTGAAAGCTCAAAGCCGTCTTGGGCGGCCGGCAGGAATTGGGCGCTACGAGTCTCTCGGAGACCGAGGGAGCCCTAGCTCAAGCTGATCCACCCCGGCCAAAGGTCCCCGAGACACTGGCCCCCGGGGCCCCCTCGCCTCGGCACCCCGGGGCCGAATGAGGAGACGCCGCAAACGAAGAGACCCTTGGAAGGAAGGATCCGAACGTCTATGGTCTCCCCACCACAATTTGTCCAGGGAACCTTGCCTGTAGCTCCGTCTCTCTTCGGCATGCCTCCCTAACTGGTGTTTTTCTTCCAACACCATCGACACGCCGGTTAACCACCCCCGGAGCTAAACTCAACTGGTGCCGCCCTCCTCTCCGAAGCCCATTAGAAAGCCATAGTAGCCTTTGGCATTCCTTTAGCCAGTCCCCCGGGGGAAAACGAACTCAAAGACCCGCTCCAACTCTTGCGGAGTCACATCGTCCCGGATGCAAGGAGAACCCAGACTCCTAAGAAGGACCCAGCGCAGCGTATGATTTCGCTTCTTTTTATCGACCAATAGTGCATCCTGCACCTTTTCTCGATTCATTCCCGGTAGCTCTCGAGGTAATCCTTGACTCACAAGGGCTTGATAGATCCGATCCAGTTCCTCCGCCGATAATCCGCTTTTCCAGTGTGATAAGAGGGCTGCACCCCACATGCCAACGGCAACGGCCTCCCCATGCAAAAGCTTTTGATACCCGCTGGCTGCCTCCACCGCATGACCCAACGTGTGGCCGAAATTGAGGATCATCCGTTTGCCCGTTTTTTCCTGCTCGTCCTCCTCTACCACTTGCGCTTTGATTTGGACGCAGCGGGCTACCAGCTCTGTAAGAGCTTCCCGGGAAAGATGCCCTGAACTGGCCAAAGACAGAATGGACGGGTCCGCAATACAACCGTACTTAATCACCTCCGCCATCCCGGAGCGAAACTCTCTTGGCGGCAGATGGTCTAACACCTCCAGATCCTCAAGCACCAGGCACGGTTGGTAAAAGCTGCCGACAAGATTTTTTCCTTCCGGGAGGTCAATCCCGGTTTTGCCTCCAATAGCACTATCCACCATCGCAAGCAGGGTTGTTGGCATTCCAACCCAACGAACGCCCCGCAGATACACCGACGCAGCAAAACCGGCCAAATCTCCCACCACGCCCCCGCCCAGTGCCACCACCACTCCATCACGGCCCAACTGCGCTTGAGCCCACCTTCGCCAGAGATTTTCCAGTTGCGCTACGCTTTTGGAAAGCTCCCCCGGGGGAACGACCACGCGCACGACTGAATATCCTGCCCTTTGGAGGGGCTTTTCAACGTCGTCGGCAAAAAGCGCAGCAGTCGTTTCATCACAAACCACCGTCACCTTTGAGCAACCGGGAATCCGTTGCAGCTCTTCATCCAACCGGTGCCGCAGTCCAACCCCGATCCTCACAGGGTAACTGCGCTTGCCTAGATCCACCCAGACGGTGCAAGCCACTCCTTTGTCACTCTTGTCCATGGGTCTCCCTCTCCATCGGAGAAGCTTGGGGATCACTCCATCCATCGGTGACCAAGCTCCTGGGCTTGCCCGGAAGTGAGATAAGATACCTGGGCCGCGGTAATCCCAGAACAGAGGCCAGCTCTTCCTCCAGTCCTTGTCCAGGAGATACGCGGAAAGACTCACCGGCTTCCAAGAAAAGACATCGGCTGCTCTTTGGCTGGTGGTACGCCAAAAAAACTTTCGCCTTGCCCGGATGGCGTCGTACGATAGAGACAAGCTTCTCCCAATCTTCCATTCCCAACTTGCCCGGGGGAATCGTTACAACAATCCCTTCTACCCAGCTTTGTAATGCTTCTTTCAAGAGCAAAACCTCTGTCGCACGAATCTCCTCCTTTTCCCCCCTCCGGCTGATTGTCCCAGCCACAACCAGGACTTCTCCCTCTCGGAGAAGTTCCGACTTCTTCCGGTAGAGATCGGGAAAAACCATGACCTCGACGGATCCTTTCTGGTCCTCGAGAACCACCCGGCCGAAAGGGCGGCGGTCACGGGCCGCCAAACGAATGTCACACCGCGTAACCACACCCCCCACCCACACAAGCCCTCCGTCCGGCTTGTCTTCGAGCGATTCCAGAGGCGCAAGTCCCAAAGCCTCCAGTTCCCTTTGATGACCTTGGATGGGGTGGCCACTCCAATAGAAGCCCAAAAGCTCTTTCTCCCACGCCAATCTCTGGGCCAGGTCCTCCCCCATCGAACCATCTGTTGAAAGGTCCCCTTCCGGAGGCTTCGGAGCAGAGAAACCTTCCCGAAAAACTTTTCCTTCAAAAAGGAATCCCTGCGATTTTTCTTCTGCTGCAGAACGGGAAAGCTTGCGTCCCGAATCAATTTGCCGGCAGAGCCCAAGGCGAGGCATTTTCCACCCATCGCAAGCTCCGGCCTTGATCAAACTTTCCAGGGCCTTGCGATTCCACCCTGAAACCTCAGGGATGCGGAGAAAAACGTCTTCTAGGGATGCATAGGGGCCCGCCGCCTCTCTCTCCCTCACAAGGAGACCCGCCTGGCTAACCCCTACGTTTTTGATCGCAGCAAGCCCGCACCGAACCGCCCCGTCCTCAAAGGAAAAGTGGGGAAAACTCCGGTTGAGATCAGGCGGCAAAAGCTCGATCCCCATCATGCGGGCTTCCCGAACAAGCTCGGCGATTCGTTCCGTATCCCCAATCTCACTGGAAAGGGAACAGGCAAAAAAGATCGCCGGAAAGTGAGCTTTGAGATAGGCCATCCGGTAAGCCAAAAGCCCGTAGCACACACTGTGTGCCTTGTTAAACCCATATCCGGCAAATCGTTCCAGCTCCCCGAAAATCCGCTCAGCCTCTTCCCGCGACATCCCATGAAGCTTGCAAGCCCCTTCCACAAACGATTCCTTTTGGGCCCGCATCTCCTCGGCTTTTTTCTTCCCCATGGCCCTCCGGAGTAGATCGGCTTGCCCCAGGGTATACCCGGCGAGCACGTGGGCCGCCTGCATGACCTGCTCTTGATAGATCATGACCCCATAGGTTTCCTTTAAAATGGGCTCAAGGGAAGGATGGTCGTACTGGATCGGACGCAAACCGAGTTTCCGTTCTGCATACGCCCCAATATTTTCCATCGGGCCCGGCCGATAGAGAGCCACCAAAGCGATCAGATCCTCTAATCGCCCCGGTTGTAGCCTCCGGCAGAGTTCTCGCATTCCAGGCGATTCCAACTGGAAAACTCCTACCGTCTTGCCAAGCGACAGAAGCTCAAACGTTTTGGGATCGTCCAGCGGGACAGCCTCGAGAGAAAAGTGCGGGTTCCCGGTTTCCTTCCGGATGAGTTCCACACAATCCTGCATCACCGTGAGTGTTTTGAGACCGAGGAAGTCCATCTTCAGAAGCCCCACCAGTTCCAGCTCCTCCATCGCCCACTGGGTAACCACGACATCGTTTTCCCCCCGGGTTAGCGGGACAAAACGAGCAATGGCCCCTGGTGCTATGACCACCCCGGCTGCGTGAACGCCAGGCTGCCTGGGCACCCCTTCCAATAAAGATGCGTACTCCATGACCGGCCGGAACACCTCATCTTTCGCTAGCGATCGCAACTCCTCACGTTCCTCCAAAGCTTTGTTCAACGTGATGTGCGGCTCCGAGGGAACCAGTTTCGCCAACCGGTCCGCCTGCCCATAGGAAAGCCCTAACACCCGAGCGACATCCCGGATCGCCATGCGGGCTGCCAACCGTGCAAAGGTGATGATCTGGGCAACACTTTCCTCTCCATAACGCCGGC
Organism: Candidatus Methylacidithermus pantelleriae; assembly: GCF_905250085.1. Taxonomy (GTDB): domain Bacteria; phylum Verrucomicrobiota; class Verrucomicrobiia; order Methylacidiphilales; family Methylacidiphilaceae; genus Methylacidithermus; species Methylacidithermus pantelleriae. Next base: position 212,426 of record NZ_CAJNOB010000001.1, on the reverse strand, counting down.
GAACGTACGCGATGACTTCTTCGCGGCGGTTGTAACAAAAGTCGATGTCGATATCGGGCAGGCTCACCCGCTCTGGATTGAGAAACCGCTCAAAAAAAAGCCCGTACTTCAAAGGATCCACGTCGGTGATCCGCAGAAGATACGCCACAAGACTTCCCGCAGCACTCCCCCTGCCCGGACCCACGGGAATCCCCTGTTCCCGGGCAAAACGGATAAAATCCCATACAACGAGGAAGTAGCTGGCAAACCCCAGCCTTTCAATGATCGCAAGCTCGTAGTTGAGTCGCTCCCGAACCTGGCTGATGAGCTTGGACTCTCTTCCATATCGGGAACGAATACCCTCCTCGCAAAGATGCCGCAGATACGCCTCGGGTGTCGAACCGTCCGGAGGGATATATGTGGGAAAGTGATTTCTGCCCAGTTCCAATTCAAAGCGGCACTGCTCACGAATCCGGACAGTAGTCTCCAAAGCCGAAGGTTCTTCCCCAAAGAGCTCCTCCATTTGCTCCGGGCTTTTGAGATAAAACTCGCTTCCCGGTAGTCGAGGTCTCTGAGGGTCGGCAAGTTTTACGCCGGCACCAATACAAAGGAGAATCTCGTGGAGAGCCGCGTGCTCGGGTCGTACATAGTAAACGTCATTGGTAGCGACAAGGCCTATTCCCAGTTCCCGAGCCAGTTCCCGCAGCCGTTTGCGTAGGTAAAGTTCTTCCGGTAGCCCGTGATCCACAATCTCCAGATAAAAGGACTCCCTTCCAAAGAGAGCCTCCAGAGTCCGAGCCATGTTCGCCGCTCCCGCAAAATCCCTTCCAAGGATTCGCTTCGAAACCGGACCCGAATGGGCGGGAGAAATCCCAACAAGACCCTGCGCATAGTCTTGTAACGTAGAAAACCCGACCCGGGGTGGAGAGCCATCGGAATGCAGGTGTGCATGGCTTACCAGCTGCAAGAGGTTCTCGTAGCCCGAGCTGTCCTTGACCAAAAGAATGAGCTTGGCCGTGTTCGGAATGACGGACCGAGCGCTCCCCGGTGGCCGGCTCAGCCTCTCCCCACAGCCAGCTGCCACTTCCTCTACATGGATCTCACAGCCAAGAATCGGTTGGATATTGTGCGCCCGGCATGTTCGGTAGAACTCAACGGCACCATACAAAACCCCCTCGTCCGTCAGCGCCAGGGCCGGCATCTCCAACTCCGCGGCGGTCCGCACAAGCTCAGGAATTGGGCAATAAGCCCGAAGCAAGCTATATTCGCTGCGGACGTGAAGATGAATAAACCTCCGCTTGCCCATGAATACTCACAATCTTCCCGGTCGAAAGGCCGAAGTCTTTTCTTTCGCAAAGCGCCCCGCTCGACCCCCTTTTGTCTGAGTGGTTTCCCAAGCGTCCCGCTTTCCCACGGGACGTGGGCCAGTTTCCCAGAGCTCTCAATGGGAACGCTGCCCTTTCCCCGCCCCGCCAAGATTTTTACGCCGTCCTAAGCTGGAGCCACGCCATTAGGTCTACCGTTGGTTGGCTCCCTAACCGCCCTTGGGTTTGCGTTGGGAGCACCAAACCCTCGATTCGTTGCCCAAGCTTCCCACCTTCCCGCCGGCAGAAGCTTCCCAAACGCTGCTCTCCGGGTCAGACCTGGTGCCGCTTCCCTTTGTTCGTTTCCCGGTTGAATCTTCTCGGATTCACGGGTGATGGTCAAGCCCGACACGTCCCACCCAGCCTTCGATGCGGACGGTCCTCCGGGTGGGATAAAAGAGGACTGGCCCAAAAAAACGTTTCCCCTTCCAAGCTTGCGAACCAAAAAACAGAGTGCCAAGCAACCGCAAGGAACGTTTATCCTGGTTTCCCTGTGCTGGGTGGTCACCGCCCCGCGCGCTGGTAACGACGGGGCTTGCGCCCCAATCCCCATTACGACCCCAGGCAAGCGCAGGATCTTTTGGGCAAAAAAGGGAGCTCATCTTCCAGCCAGACACAAACGCTTCATTGCCTTCGGGTGTTAGCCAAAAAGGACCTTTTCCCTGGAGCACGTCCTACTCGCGAACCCTGCGAAGAGCGCTATGGCTCTCTTTTTCGGCCTCCCAATTGACGAGCAAGGGGACCCGCAAAGCCTCAAAGCTGTTGCGAGCGAAGCAACCGGACGAGGGTTTCCACCACGTAGTCCACCTCCTCGGGTCCTAAACCCGCATGAACCGGCAAGGCCAAGGAAGATCCTGCAAGCTCCTCGGAATGGGGGCAATCCCCTGGCCTGCCCTGGAGCCACTGGAAACACTCCTGCAAGTGGAGCGGAACCGGGTAGTAAACTGCCGTCTCTATCCCCTCTTTCCGCAAGGCTTGCTGTACCCAATCCCGGTCGATACGCGGGTGGAGCCGGACCACAAACTGGTTCCAGCTATGCCCGCTCCGGCACACCGGAGGCAGCCACAAAAGTGGCTCCTCCGTCGTTGCAACCCTGGTCGGCCCGGTTGAGCATACGCTTGGATAGACTTGCGCAAGCCCAGAACTAAGAAACCGAGAGATGTATCTTTCCGCGTTCTGCTTGCGGGCAGCAAGCTTCGACTCCAGGGCTGGCAGCCGAGATTCGAGCCACGCAGCTTGCAGCGCATCCAACCGGAAATTTCCGCTTACCCACCGGTATCGATACCGGCCCACAGCTCCGTGCGAGCGGAGGGCAAGTATTTTCTTTGCCAAGCCATCGTCTCCTGTCACCACCAGCCCTGCGTCTCCGAGGGCCCCTAGATTCTTGGTGGGATAGAAGGAAAAGCAACCGACCGTGCCCAGCGTTCCGGCTTTTCGACCGCCGTAGGTGGTACCCAGCGCCTGAGCCGCATCCTCAATGAGGTATGCACCACGCTGCGCGGCAATGGCTGCGAGCCGATCCATTTGCGCCGGCTGGCCAAAAAGATGAACCACCATAATGGCCCTCGTTTGCGGGGTCCATTTCCGTAAGAGGTCTTCCACCGAGAGGGTAAAACAACAAGGATAGACATCGACGAAAACCGGCTTGGCCCCTACCAGCGCAATGGCATCCGCCGTGGCCACAAAAGTAAAGGCAGGGCAAATGACCTCGTCCCCTGGCCCGATACCGAGCGTTAAAAGAGCAATCCAAAGCGCATCCGTTCCCGAGGAGACTCCTACCGCATGACGAACCCCCAGATAGTCCCGCATCTTGGATTCAAACCGGGAAACTTCCTCACCCAGGATGAACTGGCCATGCTCCAGAACCCGCTCCAGGACTTCGTGGAGCGCTTGCCGCTCCCAGGGCTTCTCCCCAATCGCATCCAACATACCGATCTGCACACGCACAACGTCTACTCGACCCTCGTCGGACTGCGAGTCAAGAACCTTCTTAGAGATGCCGTTTTGGCCGAGAGAGATTTGGGACCATGTTTTCTGGGCAGGCCGATGGGAGCTTTCTCGAAGCCATCCAGAGAGAAAAAAGCCCTGTTAGGCCCAGGGAAGCAGCACAATCGGGCCCAAGGAGCCGCGGTTACGTTCTCCCAGAACCCCTCGGCAGCGGCAAACCCAACCCGCTGAGGATCGTCCCCTCTAGGATAGCCGTTCCGGCTCCTACTATGGGCGAAAAAGGAAACCGTACAACTATGGCGTCCGAATCGGTTCGCCGGGAGTTTGGTTCAAGAACAAAAGAAACCACTCTTTGCCCGCTGTTGCGCTTGCGAAGTGGGATGGTCCTTTCCTAACCGGAGTTTTTGGATTTGACGAAGCCCAGGGGCTGGAGTGCACTTTCCTAGAATGGGAGAGTGTGGCTTGGCGTCGAGTAACCCCGGGGTTTGCAAGCGCAGGGTGGGGAAAGTAGCCAAACCTAGGGATAGCAAGAGGGCTTGAATTTGCGGCAAGAGGCGACCCGACCCATGGTGATTAGGAGCTTCTTTGAAGGAGGTTCCTTTGGGACCTGGCGGCAAACCGGGATTTCTCTCCTCGTAGGGTGGCTTCTTGCCGTAGCCGGAACCCCCGGGGGTACTCTTTATGCCGAAGCGCTTACTTCTCCCCAGGATCGCTTTTTAGAACTCTACTTTATTCTCAAAGACGCTGAGCGCTTAGAAAAGTCGGGACACCTCCCGCTTGCGCGGCAGAGGTACCAAACGGTGCGGCAGGGTTTGCTTAAGCTGAGGCACGACTACCCGGAATGGGAACCGGGTATCATTCGTTACCGTCTGGATTTTGTCGAAGAGCGCTTACGAAAGCTTTCGGGAATCGAGGAAAGGGAACCCTCTCCCGAGACGGCTTTTTCTCAAGGCCCACCCGCCGCACCTGCCCCACAAACTTACCGGGAAACCTTGGCGCAGCTCCATCAGCTCCGTCAGCGTGTGAAGGAACTGGAAAAGGAGTTAGCCGCCCGAAAGGAGCGCCCTTCCACCGAAGGAGCGCTACCCCTGGCCCATTCGTCTCCCAAGCGCTTGAATGGGTCAGAGCCGCTTCGTTTCCCGGCCCCGGCCCACGGGACGCATTCCACGGCCCAGGGCACGCATTTATCTCCCAGGACAACCCAAGAACCGGTCGAGCACGGGGATCTCAGAATCTCTTTCCAGAGGGAGCTTGAGGCCAAAAACCGGGAGATTGCCCGGCTGCAGCGACAACTGGCGGCGCTCGAAGAAAAGGGTTCGACCGCAAGAGGCCCAGAACCAGCCGCGGAAAGCCAGGCGCCCCTGGCGTCCGGGGAGGGAATTCAGCAAGGCGAAAGCGCGACCGACCGTGTGCGGAGGGCGACCTTGGCTCTGCAGCCCATCAATCCCGAATATACCACCCACCGGATACTCCTACTAGAAGAGAGGGGAGCCGCTTTTTTCTACGAGGGTCGCTTAGCTGAGGCCGCGGAATGTTATCGGAAGATTCTTGCCGAATCTCCGGATGAGACCAACGCCCACGCGAACCTGGCGTCGGTGTATTTTTCCCAGGGAAAAGCCGCCCTTGCCGAAAAGGAGCTCCGCCAAGCCTTGCGCCAGGATCCGCGAAATCCAGCTGCGATTCGGGGTCTGGCCCACCTCTCCCTCTACCAAGGCCAGACAAGAAAGGCCCGAATGCTCCTCCAGGAGCTTTTGCAAAACGATCCCAATGATCTATCCGCTCGGAATCTTTTGGCAACCGTCTACTTCGAAAGCGGAAACTATGAAAGAGCGTGCCAAGAAGCCCGCCGGATTCTCGCCATGGATCCTTATGACACCAATGCACGTGTCCTTTTGCGGCAAGCCCAGTTACGAGCCAAAGGCCAATTTCTAGGCGAAAAAGAAGAACACCATCCCGAAGACAAGGGTATCACGGCTGGTGTGTCTGCCAAGCACAAGCCTACTCCCAGGAATTCTGCCCCGCCTCAGAATGCAACAGAAACCGGAGGTACGCACCATAGGAGGAATTCCCGTAAAGCAAGGCCTGTCGCTCCAGAATCTCCTCATCAATCCAGCCCTTCGCGTAGGCGATCTCTTCCAAACACGCCACCTTAAGCCCTTGGCGATGCTCAATCGCACGAACAAAGGAGCTGGCCTCATGCAAAGCATCGGGTGTGCCGGTATCCATCCAGGCAGTTCCGCGCCCCAGCAATTCCACGTGCAGAGAACCTTCCTCCAGATAAAACCGGAGCAAGTCGGTGATCTCCAGCTCGCCGCGGGTCGAGGGGCGCAACCGGCTGGCAAAGGCAGGTGCTCGCTCGTCACAAAAGTAGATTCCTGGAATGGCATAGGGCGAGCGCGGTTTGGAAGGCTTTTCTTCGAGGGACAAAGCCTTGCCATCCGGGCCAAGTTCAACCACACCGTACGCCGAAGGATTGGCAACCCGGTAGGCGAAAATGGTCGCACCCCGCTTTCGCAAGGAAGCCTGGTAGAGAATCGATGTTAGATTGTGCCCGTAGAAAAGATTATCTCCCAAAATCAAGCATGAGGGAAACCCGCGAAGGAATTCTGCTCCAATAAGATAGGCCTCCGCAAGCCCCCGAGGCTCGGGTTGCAGGGCATAGGAGATCTGGATGCCGAACTGGCTTCCATCCTTTAGGAGTCGCTGAAAGACCGGGAGATCGGCTGGCGTGGAAATCAATAAGATCGTGCGAATGTTCGCCAGCATAAGCACGGAAATCGGATAATACACCATCGGTTTGTCATAGACCGGCATGAGCTGCTTGCTCACAGCCCGTGTTACAGGATAGAGTCGCGTCCCGCTCCCTCCGGCCAGCACAATCCCTCGCCGTTGGATGGGGGAAGAGCTTTCGACTAAGGATTCTCCCATGGGCCTTTCCTTCCTCGCTTAAGCACGGGAGCGGTTACCTGGCGCTTATATTGCCCCTGGCAAACGGCATGATGGACCTGCGATGGGAAAGGTTTATCCCGCGTATTCATTTCTTGAAGAGGCTCGCAATCCTAACCGCTGGCGTGCATACCGCTTTTCGGTAATTTCCCTACACCAATCCTGATGAGCCAGGTACCAATCCACCGTCTTTGCTAGGCCGCTTTCAAGATCCTCAAGCGGCTTCCAACCGAGTTCTCGAACGATCTTGGAGGGGTTGGTCGCATATCTACGGTCGTGTCCAGGCCGATCGGCAACAAAACACAAAAGCTCCTCATGTTTTTTGCCTCCGGGCCGCGGACGTCGCTCATCAAGTATCCGGCAAACCTTTCGCACCAGATCCAGGTTGGAAATTTGCACCCCTCCGCCAATCGCGTAACTTTCTCCGGGCTTTCCCTTGTGGATCACGCGATGGAGGGCCCGGCAATGATCCAGGACATAAATCCAATCCCGAACCTGTAGCCCATCCCCGTACAGGGGTAACGGGCGCTCTTCGAGGGCGTTCAAAATCGTTAAAGGCAAAAGTTTTTCCGGAAACTGGTACGGCCCATAGTTATTGGAACTATGAGTGAGAACCACGGGTAACCCGAAAGTTCTCCCGTACGCCCGGACAAAATGATCCGCCCCAGCTTTGGAAGCCGCGTAGGGACTGGAGGGGTTGTAAGGAGTTTTTTCCGTAAAAGGTTCCTCTTGAGGTAAGAGAGAACCAAAGACCTCGTCGGTCGACACATGAACAAAGCGGAACCGTTGCGCTTCCTTTCTTGGAAGTTCCTTCCAATACTGGAGGACGGTCTCCAATAACGAAACCGTTTCCAACACGTTGGTTCGGGCAAATTGTTCGGGTTCATCAATGGACCGGTCGACATGCGATTCGGCAGCCAAGTGCAAAAGAACCCCTACTTGATGCTGCCGGAGAATTTCCGCAACCAGGGTTTTATCACCCATTGAACCATGGACAAAGCAGTACCGGGGATCAGTCTCCACCTCTTTCAGATTGGCCAAATTCCCGGCGTAGGTAAGCTTATCGAGGTTAATCAGCCTGACCGGAGCCTGGGAAGCTGGCTGTTCCAAAAGTAACCAGCGAATGAGATTGGAACCAATAAACCCAGCTCCCCCTGTAATTAACCAGCTTTTTTCTTCCGTCACGGCTCCTCTCCTAGCCGCCATTCCCCCTTCCAGCGCCACGAACGTAAAGCCTTCGCCAACGCCTCGCGCACGTCGCTTAAGAAAACCCCGTGCTGGAGAATCTTAGAGCTATCCAATACGCAATTGGATCGAGGGGTCCGAGCTGCCTCCCGGTAGAATTCCTCTTCGCTGGAAAAAAATTCAAAGCGCTTGCCCGATTGGACGAGCTTCGGTCCGAGCGGAGACTCCAGGATAAGCTCGACCACCTCCCGGGTCGTCACAGAACCAGGATTTGTCACATTGAATGTCCCGAAGGGAAGTCTTTTTTCCCAGCAAGCCCAGCACGCTGCAACATATTCTCGCAAATAGGAGAGGGAGTTACGAACATCTACCAGTTTCGGGTAGCGCAAAAGCTTGGAGAGATAGTTTTTCGGGTGATCCACCGAGTCAAAGGGTATCCGCAACCGCCATAGGTAACACAAGGGCGCGTCGGCCAGGATTTCCTCTGCCAGTGCTTTGGTTCCACTATAGAAGCTGCAGTTATTCTGCCGAAACGAAAAATTGGGGGGGTCTTCTTCCCTAAAACCTACCGGCCCAATGAAGGTTTCGGCTTTTGAGCCCGTGTAAATACACCCCGATGACACATGCCCCCAGGGAAGCCCCAGTTCCCCGCAAACTTCCTTTAGGACCGCAGGAATTGCCACATTGCCCAAAAGACATTCGGCCTTGTGATCCTCACAAGCATCCACATTGGGCTTCCCCGTGTAGCCTGCAGCATTAATGATAAACTCGGGTTTGGACTCCTGAAGTAACCGCCAAAGCGCTTCCCGATGTAAGAGGTTAACTTCCTTGCGGGAAAACCCGCGAACCGGCACCTTTCGTTCCAAAAGGTACTGAAAGAAAGCGGAACCGACATAGCCGGTAACTCCAAAGAGGAAAACCATAGCGGACCGGATTCTATCCCTGGCTTTCCTTGCCGACAAGTGCGCAATGGCACCAGGGAGTCTTTTGGGAAGCGCGCTTTAGCGAAAGCGTTTCCCGCCGGCTGCACAAGCGGGAGCGGTGCTGGTCCATCCCGAACGGGTGGATTGCGTTTGTCCTCCAGGAGCTTTGCAAGAGGTTAGGAAAACTACCCGCAGGTTCCCAACGTTTCTCCCCGGTACGATCCAGGAGGAAGAGGGGCCAAAGCCCCAAAACCCAGCTCGGCGGCCTCCCTTTGTAAGGCTAGCTTCCCCGAAGGAGAACGCGAAAGGCCTTCCCAAGTTTCCACCCGTTGTACGCCCAAGGGCGATCGCAATACCTACCCAGGTAGTTGATGGCCCACAGTCGCAACTCGGAAGCTCCCAGCTCCTGTTTAAGACTCCCCTGCCACCGTTGTAAAAAAAGATCCTGGTTTTGCTTCTCGCATGCCGTCCGCCCTGGAGAAGAAGAAACCCAGTGATGGACCTTGCTTTCATACGCCACGTAATGGCGATATCCTTTCCTTCCCAAGCGCAAACAAAGATCCATGTCTTCCCAGCCATTACGGAAGGAGGTGTCAAAGCCCCCCGCTTCCCAAAATACCTCCCGCCGGATCGCACAGCATGCTGCTGTCACGGCCCGCCAGGTACGAACACCCCGGAAAGGATTCCATCGAAAGCCCTTGCCCATGTGGGTGGGTAATCCTTCGGGGCTAAAAACCACTCCCAAATGGTCCCATCGCCGGGTTTTGGGATTCCACTGGGCATTGCCCACAAATCCAACATCGGGGTAGCTCCACAAGACATCGAGGAGCGGTTCGACCCAGTTGGCCAAAGCTTCGACATCGTTATTAAGGAAGATAAGAACCGGAGATTGCGCCTCAGCGGCCCCCTCGTTGGAGCTTTTGGCAAAACCTTGGGGACGAGCATGGGAAAGGACCCGCAGAGGCGGACCCTGTTGCATGAGCCACGGGCGTGTTTGGTCGGTACTTCCGTCATCGATGACGAGGATTTCCTTTGGGGGCATGGTCCTCGTGGTCGTTGCCAAGCTCTCCAGACACCGCCGGAGCATGGGAAAAAGATTATAGGTCGGGATAATGATCGCGTAGTTTTCCATACAAGGATGGCGCTGCGGGACAACGCGGCCCCGCGGATGGATCAAGCCCGCAAGCGGTCTTGTCCGACATAACGAGCAATGACTTGTCCGTCCCTCATTTCATAGATCTCATCACAGGCATGAGCAATGGCGGGGTTGTGGGTTACAACGAGGAGTACCTTTCGACCGGACCGGACCAAACGGGCGAGCAAAGAAAAAACCTGTTCAGAGTTGGCCGTGTCCAAGTTCCCGGTGGGTTCGTCGGCTAAAATCAAGGGTGGATCGTTGGCCAGGGCGCGAGCGATCGCCACCCGTTGTTGTTCTCCCCCGGACAACTGTCGGGCCAGCTTATCGGCTTTGGATGCCAGTCCCACGGCTTCCAGGAGTTGCAACGCCCGCTCCCGCATCTGCGTGGCCGACCACCGACCCAGCCGTGCCATGGGAATCATGACATTTTCGGCGGCGGTAAAGTCATTTAAGAGAAAGTGAAACTGGAACACAAAGCCAATGAGCTCGCTACGGTATTGAGAAGCCTCCGCGTCCGACAGGCTCAAAACGGCCCGACCGCGGATCCAAAGTTCTCCTTGGTCGGGAGTGTCCAGAAGGCCCAGGATATAGAGAAGGGTGCTCTTTCCGCAGCCTGAGGGTCCGACCACGGCATGAAGCCGGCCCGGGTACAAATCGAGATCAATTCCCTTGAGAACTTCCACGCGGCTGGCTCCTTCCCCCAGGCTTCTTCGGAGATTGCGGCATCGTACAAAGGGTTCCCCTTGCCTTCCGATCGGCGCTAGGACCGCTTTCGGACGATAACCCGGGCCCGAAGCTTCTGGGATTTGCTTCCAGAGATCAGGTTTCATCGGTGCTTTTTCCCCTTTTCCCCGCTACTGGCCTGCTCCTCTCAGGGTCGCCACCGGGGCTAAGTTGGCGGCCCGCATGGCAGGAAAGTAGCTAGCTACAAAAACGGCAACAAAAGCAATGAGTGTCGCGCCCAGATAGTGCTCCCAGGCCCACGAGACAATAAAGTGATCCGTGGAAAAGATGCCCCGGATGCGGACAGGGATCTTGGAGATCAGATAGGTGAGAATCGCTCCCAGCGTCATACCCAAAAGACTTCCCACCGTGGCCACCATCAGACCCTGGAGAAGAAAGATGTTCCGAATATCTTCCCTGCGATACCCCATGGATCGGAGGATGGCAATTTCCCGAACCTTCTGTAAAACGGTCAGCGTTAGGATGTTAAAGATCCCAAAACCCGCCAGAAGAATGATCAGGGACACCGTAATACCCGCCGAGATGCGCAAGGTCCGAAACACCGCCAAATTACCCCGCTCCCGCTCCTGCCAGGAGCGACACCGGTGGCTCACCAGATCTTCCAGCCGGGCCGCCAGTGCCGGGGCCCGGTCCGGATCACGGAGTTTCACCAGGATCGCCGAAACCGCAAAGGGCATCCGTAAAAGGCTCCGCGCCGCCCGGGCGTGCACAATGGCACGGGTTTCATCGATAATGTTGACCCCCGTTTGGAAAATGGCTTCCAGCCGAAAGGGCTCTATTTTTCCTCCCGTTCCTGTGAGGTAGACCGTGTCGCCGACACGGGCCTGAAGCTTGTCCGCCAGAAGACTTCCCAGCATGAGCCCATTGGGACGTATCCGGAAAGCATGAAGGGAACCGAAAAGAATCTGGCGACCCAGTGCCGTCGTCCGGAGGTGCTGATCCAGCTCGATCCCCATGAGCCGAACCACCTCGCTTCGGAAATTGGTCTGGGCCGTGGCGTTGCCCAACACGACGGGGGCACACGACGCCACGTTGGAAAATTCTTCCAACACCCGCATGACCAGATTGGGATTGTAGACCCCCGGGTAGTATTTCCGGGGCTTTTCCCCTGAGACCGCAACAAGTTCGCTCTGGCTTCCCTGGATCATCGTTGTGTACTGCGGCTGGAACCGGTCTGTTACCATGATCGCTCCTGACGTTCCGAGCACGGTCTGGATAAAAAATTGTTCAAAACCCTGCGTTTGAGCTTGAGTGGAAATGAAAAATGCTACCCCAAACACAACGCCTGCCAGGCTCAAAAGTAGCGGGCGAGTCCGGCTGTAGGTAAAGCGCAGGGCAAGAAAAAGGACAGGACTCATCGTTCCGATGTCTCGTGAGCTTGCGTGTGAGCGTTCACTTCGATCGGTCGCACCAACATACCCGGTCGTAAAAGATCTTGATCGGAAACGACCACAAGTTCATCGTCCGCAAGCCCACTGACGATCTCGGTCTTTTCCAGGCTGTGAAAACCCTTCCGCACTTCCCTTGGCTCTACCCGCCCATGACGCACCACAAAAACCCGGTTTCCCATAAGCGCCCGACTGGGAATAATGAGCGCATGGTCATGCTTGGCGATGAGGATGTTCATTTCTCCCGTCATCCCCGCCATGAGATTGGGAGGTGGATTATCCAAGTGTAAAAAGACCGAATAGCGCTGGGTATCGGGATTACCCGAGGGAGCCACCGAATCCACCGTTGCTTCAAATTCGCGGTCCCCAAAGGCATATAACCTAACCTTGGCTTTCCGGCCCGGAACGATGTCGCCTACGTCCTCCTCATTCACCTCCCCGTTAATCACCGTCTTATTGACAGCGACCGTAAAAAGGGCCTCGTTCGTCACCACAACTTCTCCCTCCCCCTTGTTAATTGCCGTTAACACTCCATCAATGGGGGATCGAATCTCCGTCTTTTTCAAACGTTCCTGCACACCGCGCAGCGCGTCCCTCCACGTGGCCACTCCTCGCTCCAGCTCGATTCTCTCATTGGCTACTGCCTCCGCAAGTCTTTTCACCTCATTACGAGCCTGCTCGAGCTGCACGCTGGGCACATTATTGAGCTCGGAAAGCTTAAGGAGAGAGGCCAAATTGGTCTCGGCATTTCGCAAAGCTTCCGCCGAAGGAGGTCCCAGTCGCGCCCGGTTCTCGGCTGCCTCAAGCTCGATGCGAATCCGGCGCAGTTCCTGAAGCGTGGCATCGTCCACGATCGTCGCCAGTAATTGATCTTTCTTCACACGAATCCCAATGGCCGACTGCCCGGCATAAATTCCGGGCGCAAGCTGAACCGTGCCCGTATTTTGAGCTCGGAGGGAAATCGACCAAAGCCAGTCCACTTTGACTGTCCCGTACACAGCCGCAATTGCCGTCCCCCTCTTCACCCGGTACACCTCGGCAACGGGCCGCATCCAATAGCTAATCAACCCACCCACTACCAAAAGACCAAGGACCCCACCCCAGACCCACGCGGCTCTCGGGCGAGAAACAAGCTCCCCAACCCAAGCACGGACGCGGGGCCACGGAACTCGCTCTAGGGCATCCCGGAAGAAAGAGCCGACCCGGGTGAGTTCCATTGCACGTACCGCCCCGTCAATAGATCCAGCTGAGCGAGGGCCAGATCGCGATCGTAGAGAGCTCCCATTCGGTTCCATTGCGCCTCTGAAAGATCCGATTCTGCCTTCAAAAAGTCTAGCTCCGTCGCCTGGCCACTGACCAGCTTGGCAATCGCTTCGTCGATGGACCGTTGGGCCAAGGCAATCGCCTGATCAGTCGCCTCAAGCTTGCGGCTAGCCATCACAAGCGCTTGCTCAATCCGCAGAAGTTCCGAATCTACGTTTTTTTCCAGCTGTTCCAACTGGATGCCATAGGCTTGACGCTGCGCCTCCCATTGCCGAGCCTGCCCCACAACCCTTCCGTTATCAATCACCTTCCATGTCATAGCCGCCCCATAGAGTAACTGCGAAATTAAAAACTGCTGACCGGCTAACAGTGGGGGTCGGGACGTTACCGCACGCGTTTCGTTGGCAGGCACGTACTGGAGAGACCCAATCAAGCCAAGGGTCGGGAAATACCCAGCTTCTACAATCCGTTTTTCCTCCTGCATCTGTTCCGCTAGCTTGCGCAAAAGAACCAGATCCGGTCTTTGACGCAGGGCCAGCTCTCGTTCCCGGACATAGTTAATCTCGGGGATCTTTTGGCCCAGCCGACCGCTGAGTTCCCCAAAACCGTTTTCCAGAGCTTGAACCTCCTCGGGCCCCAAATCTTTTCCCATAGCCAGGGAAAGGTCTACAAGAGCCGCGCGATAATCCAAAAGAGCCTCCTTTTGCTGTCGTTCCACATTGATAAGGGCTACCCTGGCCTGTTCGATCGCCAGCTCCCCGCCACGACCGGAACCAAAAAGATCCTCCGCCATTTTGAGGTTGGCTTCCAGATACCTCTGCCGGTGCGCAAAATGCCGTGCGAGCTCCCGAAAAAGAAGCGCGCGGCAATAGGTCGTACGCACTTCATAGAGTTTCTGGGAGACGGTCTGGTTAAGGTTCTGCGCTGCGATGGCAACCAGCGTTCGCCCCTCTCGCAAGGAAGGAAGAATGGCCAGGTCGAAAACCGGTTGGCCAAACTGGCTAAATACGATGGCATAGGGGACCGTTCGCTCCCCATTATCAAACCTCGGACCCTGGACCCCACCAAAGATGTTCGATCCCACACGAGGCATCACGCGTGCTTGGAGCTGGATTTTCCTTCCCAAGGCCTGTTCCAACCCCAACCGCGCCTGCCGGATGTCAGGGTTCCCAGCCAGCGCTTGCCGGTAGCAATCCTCAAGCGAAACGGATTTTGTCCAGCGGAGTTCGGGCCGCTCGACCCCCCAACCCAAGAAAGGCCACCCGGGCATGGCCCCTAGCCCAAGAAACAACCAAAGAAAAAGCTCGATCCTGGCCTTCGCTCGAGCGCGTTTGCCGCAAATTCCAACGCTCTCTAACCCCATGTGTGCCCCTCTCATGGTCGCAATAGGCCACTGGCATGAAAAAGACTGGTGGTGTTCGCCCCGTCCCCTCCATCCGGAGGAGGGCTCGCGGTAGCCCTGTGGAACAAGGGTTGTCCAGTTTTCCTTTCTTCTCGAAGAGCAGGAGGCAGGGGAGTGCGATCCAAAAGGATCTGATACTGCCCCGAGATCGCCCGCTGTAACTGCGCCAGGGCGGCCAGATACTGGTAGCGTGCGGTTAATTCCCCCAGCTGGGCTTGCGTCAGATCCCAGCGGGCCTGCAACAAGTCCAATTGCGTGGCCACCCCGGCTTTGTAGTTGCTTTCGGCCAACGCAAACGCCTTGCTAGCTGCCTCGACATTTTCCCGCTGGCTATCCACGGCCAGCTTGGCTTTCTGGAGGTCATTGAGAGCCTGCCGCACCTCGGAAAAGATGGCCTGGCGTACCTTTTCAACGTTGATTTCGGCCGCCTGCATGCGCGCCCGGGTGGATTTCATCTGCCCGTAGGCAACAAGCCCATCAAAAAGCTGCCAGGTAACGTTCACCCCGGCGATGTAGCCGCTAATACTTCCCGGCCCGATAAAGGGGTTCTGGGGAGTGGATTTTAGGTATTGGTCCACGACATCGTACCCCACAAAGGCTCCCACTTGCGGGAGCACCGAACTGCGATCCACGATGAGCTGTCGCCGCTCAATCTCCACTTCCTTCTTGGCTGCCGCCAGCTCCGGACGCGCTGCCTCCGCCTTGGCCAGGCAGTCTTCCAGCGAAAAATCCATGGTCGGGTACGAAAGCTTTCCCACGACCGAAAAAGGAGGCCGGGGCGACGTAACATCGTAACGGATATTGAGCAGCTGGCAGAGGCGGATGACGGAGTTTTTCAAGTCATTTTCCGCCCCGATGAGAGCAGGGCGTTCATTGGCAAGGTTAACGCGCGCTCGCATGACATTGAATTCCGTCGAAAGCCCGGACGCATAGCGATGATTCTCATAATCGACCAGGGCTTCGAGCAGGTGAACCGCCTCCCGGTGGACGGCGACTTTGGCCCGATTGAGCAAAACTTCATAGAAGGCCCTTCGAACCTCGGCAAGCACCCGGTCCACTACAGCACGGTATTCGAGAAAACTCCGATCCTCCTGGAGCCGGGCGATCCAGTACTGGTTTTCCACGGCCCCGGAGGAAAAAAGCGTCTGGTTGAGCCGGATGGAGACCTGCCAAGCTTCTGGACGGACGGCAAAACCGGCTTGCCCGTGCTCAAAAAAGCCCGAGTTAGCAAAGCTTGTATCGCGCTTCTCGTAAAAATTGTAGTTGGTCAAATTGGGAAGAAAGCCAGCCCGGGCCACGATCACTCCTCCCGCAGCAGCTTCCAGCCGTTTTTGCGCCACCCGGATGTCAGGGTTTTGCTCCAGCGCCAGGTTAAGACAATCCTTTAAGGTGTACGTAGGAACCCCCTGCTCGCCTGCCTCCGTTAGCTTTTCCATGTCAAGAGTAGTCAAAAGTTCTGTCGCTGGCGGTGGACTTTCCTCGGGTTTCGAGGAAGCTTTGGGAAGAGAAGGAGGCTTGCTCGGCTCTTGCAGGGGACGCAACTCCAGTCGGGGAGGTTCCGCGGTCCCGTCAGCACCAAAGGTTAGCTCAACCAAGGACCCAACTCCCCAAATGGCCCAAAAGGAAGTAAGAAAGGAAGCCAAAGCCCAAAAGCCTCTTTTCATTCCAAGAGAAACCTTTTAAGCCTGCCTGCCACCCAAAGGGATCGTCAAGCCTTCCTTTGCTTGCCTGGCCCGTCTTGGCAAGACGGCGGGAGGGTAAAAAGGGGCAATTTTCTCGACAAAACGGCAAGGCCGGGCCAGAATCCCTCGGAGCGGCCGAAAAAGGGCTTTTTTTCCTGCCCAGCTCCCTTGGGGGCGGCGTAACGGCTATCCCGTGGTGGAAAAACCTCCTTGCCCCTACTCTCCGCCGGTACCGAAGCCCCAAACCAAAAAAAAGAAAACGGGACAAAAAGGCACCCCTCTCAACCTCTTATGAGAAATGAAATTGACGGCCGGAATGATTGGCTTACCCAACGCCGGAAAAAGCACTCTTTTTAATGCGCTTGTCCAAACCCACAAAGCCGCGACCGCACCCTATCCTTTTTGCACGATCCAACCCAATGTCGGAACGATTTTTGTCCCCGACCAGCGGATTATTCGCCTGGCACAAATCATAGGTTCGGAGACCGTGCATCCCCCGGCCCTGGAAGTTGTCGATCTTGCCGGGTTGGTTCAAGGCGCAAGCCGCGGGGAGGGGTTAGGAAACCAATTCCTTGGGCGGATACGGGAAGTCGACGCCCTGCTGCACGTGGTCCGGGCTTTCCCCAATCCGGACGTACCCCACCCAATGGGAGAGGTGGACCCGCTGCGGGACGTCCAGGTTGTGGAAACTGAGCTTGTCCTTGCCGATCTTGAGCTTGTGGATCGTCGTTTGGAACGCCTGCGCAAAGGAACTCCTCCTGGGGGGAGCAAGGACCCAAGACTCCGTTGGGAATACGAGCTTCTAGGCCGCGTGCGGGCTCACCTTAACCGGGGTCTGCCTGCCCGGCAGTTGGAAGGTTCGGACGAGCAAAAGGACTTTCTTTTGGGTATCGGGCTCCTCACGATGAAACCGCAGGTCTACTGCTGTAACGTGGAAGAAAAAGACCTGCCAGCCGGCTCCCCACTAACGAAACCCTTGGAGGCTTTTGCGCGTGGCCGAGGCGAAGGGTGCGTTATTCTGTGCGCAAAACTGGAAGAAGAACTGGTTATGCTGGAGGCGCGCGAGGCACGGGAATATCTGGAAGCTCTCGGCTTAGAGGCTCGTGGCATCCATCAACTTCTCCAGGAGCTTTACCGCACGCTAGGCCTTAAGACTTTTTATACAGCGAATGAAAAGGAAGCCCGTGCCTGGCCTTTTCTCCCTGGAACCACCGCCTGGCAAGCAGCCGGCAGGATCCATTCGGACTTCCAGCGCGGGTTTATCGCCTGCGAGTGTATCTCGTGGAAGGAGTTAGATTCATGCGGATCGCTTTCCCGTGCCCGGGAGCTGGGCAAAATCCGGCTTGAAGGTCGGGATTATCTGGTTGCGGACGGAGACATCCTCTACATCCGTTTCCACGTCTAAGGGCATAAGATCCCTGCGCAAGCCCCCAAAGGAAAAAGGGTTGACTGCTGGACCGATCGCTTCTAAAAACGAACCTGCATGCGATCAGGTTGGATCGGGCGCATCTTCTTTCTCTTGGGTGCTGTGGGGTGCGCAAGCGTGGTTTGGGCAGCCACC
The DNA here is from genome assembly GCF_905250085.1 of Candidatus Methylacidithermus pantelleriae. Taxonomy (GTDB): domain Bacteria; phylum Verrucomicrobiota; class Verrucomicrobiia; order Methylacidiphilales; family Methylacidiphilaceae; genus Methylacidithermus; species Methylacidithermus pantelleriae. Next base: position 194,904 of record NZ_CAJNOB010000001.1, on the reverse strand, counting down.
TCACCGCAGGACCAATTCCTTCAAATCTACTTTTCCCTCCAGGAGGCAGAGCGACTGGAACGCAAGGGAGAACTTTCGACGGCTCGTGCCCAGTACGAGGACGCGTTAAAAAAGCTCCAAGCCCTTAAGCACCGGTACCCGGAGTGGGAGCCCAGCATCGTAACCTTCCGATACCGGTATTGCCAGGAAAAGTTGCGGAAGCTGGAAGAGCGACTTGCTCAGGGAGCCCAAGGGAATTCGCCCGCCGACAACACGGGGGCAGGGGGCGGAGCAGCCTCTGAGCCTACCCCTCTTACCGAGGAAATTCTGACTCTCCGGGCTCGGGTACGCCATTTGGAGGAGGAGCTCCGCGACGCCAATGCCCGGGCGGCGGCAGCAGCGGCTGGTCAGAGCAGCGAACTTCCCCGGCTTCAAGCCGAGGTGAGCCAGCTGCATAAGGAACTGGAAGAAACTCGGGGTAAACTTGCAAGTTCGGTGGCAGAGGCCTCCCGATTGCGTCGGGAACTGGAGGAGCAAAAAGCGAAAGCATCGGGTGATTCACGGGTCGTGCAAGAGCTCTCGAACAAGGTACAGCAACTGGAAAAGGACCTCGCCGAAGCCCGGTCGAAGCTAGCATCCAGCCAAGCCGATGCAGCCCAGCTCCGGCAAGAACTTGCCGCCGTCAAAGGGGGTAAGCCAGCCCCTGCCGGGGATTCCGTCCTTGCGCACGAGCTAAAATCCCGGATTAGTGATCTAGAAAAAGAGCTAGCTGAAACGAAAGGACAGCTAGCCAATGCTCTGGCCGACGCCTCGCGGCTGCGGGGGCAACTTGACGCTACTCAGAAGGAACTGGCGGCTCTCCAGTCAGGTGCAGAAGACCGACTTGCCAAGCTTTTGGAGGAAAACCGCACGCTTAAGGCGCAACTGGCCGATGCAGAAACCAAAATCAAATCCCTTCAATCAGATCATTCGGGAGAGGTCGTTCTCGCCCTCAAACAGGAACTCCAGCGTGTGCATGAGCAAGCAGAACTTCTCGAGCGCCAGAACCGGCAGTTCCAGGCCGACACCGAGTCTCTTCGGAGCCAGCTAGAAATGGCTCAGAAACGGCTCTTAGACTCCGAGCGGCAGCTGGTCAATGCGCCCAATGCTGAATCGCTTCGGAAGGAGAACGAGATTTTACGTAGTATTATCAACCGGCAGCTCCAGGAACAAGCCCGGCGCGAAGCAACCAAACGGCTCGCCCTGGAGGAGTTGGCTCGTCTTAAGGTGCAGTCCCAGGCCTTAGAACAACATATTGAAATTCTCGCCTCTCCGCTTGTCCAGCTCAGTCCCGAAGAAGTCAAACTCCTCCGAGAACCTCGAGCAACAAGCCTATCCTACGAAGCCCCCCTGCCTCCGAAAGAGGCCGTGGGAGACGCGGAGGAGGGAAAAGAAGGAAAGGTTCCGGGGACGCCTCCGGTCGCAGATTCCGGCTCCGGATCCGCCGCTTCAGAAACCTCTTCGTCGTCCGGTGTTGCGGAAAATACCCAGTCTAGCCAGGGGAGCGGAGGCTCAGCCGCAGATCTTCCCCAGGCCGGGAAACGGGCTGCCGAGGAAGCAAGTGCTCTTTTTGCTCAAGGAAAATATGATCAGGCGGAAGCCATCTACCGGCAGCTCGTCCACGACTATCCAAATAGTCTTTTTGCTTGGTCAAACTTAGGCGTGGTCCTCTATCAAATGCGACGCTACGGGGAGGCAGAAAAGGCGCTTCAAGAAGCCATCCGGCTCAATCCGGATGACGCGTTTTCCTATTCGGTATTGGGAATCGTCTATTACCAGATGGGTCGGTACGATGATGCCATTGCCACGCTTACCCAGGCAATTGTGCTGGATCCCAACGACGCTAAGACGAGGAACTACCTTGGTATTGCGTGCACCAAGAAAGGGTGGCAAGAAGCAGCGGAAAAAGAGTTACGACGAGCTGTGGAGCTTGACCCCAATTATGCCGATGCCCAGTTCAATCTGGCCGTCGTATATGCAACCGAAAAGCCTCCGGCCAGGGAACTGGCTCGACGTCACTACCAAGCCGCTCTGCAATTAGGATTGCCCAAAGACCCGCAGCTAGAGAAGTTTCTTGAGTAGCAGGCGGTGGGTTTTCTGCTGCTTTGGGGTTTGGGAAGGTTACTTATACATTTCGTGCTCCTCCGTTCCCTTTGGTGACACCCTTTTTGCGAGTCATCCAAGTAGGCGGAGCGCCATGGGTTTTCTTCTTTCCACAAGAGCCTTGCCTTTCTTACGCCCAAAGCCCGACGGCAGCAAGGAGTGACTTTAACTGGCGACAAGCGTCTTCGGCATCGTGGCTTTTGCAGACAGCTGAGACAACCGCAACCCGCCTTCCTCCAGCCGCCAGGACTTGGGGAAGGGTTTCGCAGTTGATCCCACCGATACAGAATTGCGGGATGCGTACCCTTTGAGCCACTTCCCTAATGACTCCCAACCCAACCGGGCGAGCTGCCGGCTTGGTCGGCGTCCAGAAGATGGGGCCAATTCCTATATAATCAGCCCCTTGTTGTTCCGCGCCCATGGCTTGCTCCAAGCTATGCGTTGACTGCCCGATAATGGCTTGGGGTCCCAGTAGCTTGCGTGCTTCGCCTATGGAAAGATCCTCCTGGCCCAGATGGACCCCATCAGCACCGCTTTGCTCGGCAAGCTCAGGCCAATCATTCATGATGCACAAAGCTCCCCGATCCCGGCAGATTCGTGCCAGTTCGCGGGCGATGGGGAACAATTCCACCAAGCTTCGTCCTTTGGCGCGGAGCTGCAGAAGATCGGCACCCCCCGCAAGCGCTTTTTGTGCCACCGCCAGCACTTCCTCAGGAGCCAGATAGGCAAGATCCAAAATGACGTAGAGCCTGGCTTGACTCAGCCGCCATTTCCGCTCGATGGCCGATTCAGTCGGCATCCCTTGTCCTCCTTCGGCACCCGGACCTCCCGGTATCCTTCTCAAGCCAAAGCCTCTATTGTGCCTTTGGGAAAAACCCACATCTGACTCCAAAGAAACCTCTGCTGGGTTTTTTCATCAAGAGCCTACCGCCGGAGTCTTTTTTTGGAGTGTCTCGTTTCTTTCCCCTGGCTTTGGCCCTGACCACCGTTCCCCAAAAGGCCAAAGAAGGATTCCCCAATCGGGGAAGATCGTCCCGGGCGCCTGCCGAAGAGCCCTGCCGGCCGAGCGCGTGCCGGGATTTCACCCACAATGCCCGCGCTTCTGGAGGCAAAGGCCGCCAGAGGCACTCGATTCCCTCCCGACGGAAGAATCACTGTCTGCGCCGCTCGGAGCCCCTGCCGGATGTCCGCCATACAATCGACCATACATGCTTCGTCCGATTCCTTGCAAGTAGGCCGATTGTGACACGGCCGCCGTTGCAGGCTGGTACGACAACCTCCCGCACGGAAAAACGCTTGGATAGGCCCGGTCCTTTTCCGAGCGGCGGCGCGAGGCCGCGCCGTGGAGAACGCCGTCTTGATACGCGTGATTCACCGCGCCGATCACGGAAGTGTCGGCCGCGGCTTCTTTCGATGACGTCACCTCCAGCGCCAAAGGCGGCTCCCTTTGAGCATCCCGAGGGTTCTAGAGTAGGCGAAGGAAAAAAGCGAGCCGGTACCGGGGGTTGACCGACTGCACCTGGTCCTTCCTCTTGCCGAGATCCAGCCGCTCAACCGACCAGCGGCTTGCCGGATTCTACGCAAGCCGGGACGACCGCTCGGGACGCATCACCCAGGATCGCTTTGGCCTGGTCGTTGCTCTTGCCCTACAGACGTAATGGGAGGCGAGCTCCCACAAGATTGCCGAAGCGACCCGTTTTGGCCCAAGGAAGATCCTCTCCGTGGGTGTCGATCCTCACCACTGCGGCAAGTTGGCGTGTCACCCGGGGGAGAGGCTTGCCCCTCAATGCTTGTGAACACCTGCCGGCCTTTCCGATCCCGCACAACACGGAAACTTAGCGCCGATCCCTCCCGCTTCCAAAAGCGCTTGCACGTCTTTGGTCGTCCCCGTCACGATCCAATTGGCGCGGAGAGCTTCTCGACTCGCCTCCTTGCCCCTAGGCCAAGCCCACACCGTCCAGAACCAGACACTTGCCCGGGCTTTCCCATTGATCCGGCAACCGCAACCGCAGCTACAGGTCGCCGTCCGGGGCAACGGCAGCTTGGCAGAACGGATTGTCCGCCGCGTCGTCCTGGGGGGCCAGTACGAAAGACGGATTCCTCCCCTCCGCCTCCCAATCCTTCTTCCAGTCGGCGTAGGTAGCGTATCCGCTCTCTGCCAGAAAAAAACGGTTTGCGAAATAGACGGCGGAAACCGAAGTAGAACGGGACCCGGACGGGCTCCTGATCGGCCAGAAGCCCATCAAGCTTGGCCCGCAGGATGGCCAGTAGTCCTTTTTTCTAGTGGATAACGTTTGATCCCGGCTTCTCCTCCTCCAGCCAGTAAGTCGCTTCCTCTGCTCTTGGGATCCGCCCTTTGACGTCCTCCATCAACTGGGGCCGCCTTTCCTAGATCGACGCCGTTTTCCCTTCAAGAAAGATCCGGATGGCGATACACTATGGCCCGGTAATACCGAACCGGCGCAGGAAAGATCACTTGAGTTCCTTCCGCAAAACGCCAAGCCTGTCTCCACGCAAATAGCGACGGCTTTCGCCCGGCCGTAGAGCCTGACATAGCCCAACGCCACGCGCTCGCATATTAGCTTGAGCCGTATCTCATAGGTGAAAACGGCGAGCTCTTAACCAGGAATCGCTCCCAGCGATCTCTTCGCTTGGTTCCGGCTAAGATCCCTCTTCTCCCGTAGAGTCTAGCACACATCAAGACGTTCACCTCAAGGAGATCGCGCACGATATCGCGGGTCGTCTCTTTCAGATCCACCACGAAGACCGACCGGCTCTACGCGGCCAGCGCCGCTTCCCCATACTCGAAGCCGAAGCGCATCAGCCGGTCGCGACTTTCGACCAGGGTTGACGCCAATCTTAGGGTCTCCGAGCCATCCTACGAATCCTTTCCGGTGGCCGTTCTTTCCGAAACCGACCTCTTTTTGAGGATCCGCAGCCATTGGTTTAGAGCGCACGTAAGAGGAGCCGAGTCAGTTACCGCTCCAGATCCGCCTTTTGATCGACACCCGACACTCGCCCGGAGAGGGCGACACCGTAGGGCCGCTCACCCTCCGCATGCGCGATCACCCTTCCGGTTGGCAGCTATGCGCACAGAACTGGCAAGCGCCGCTCCTTTGTTATCCGCCAACCCGTCTCATAGCCAAAACCCAGCTGGTTGGCCCAGACGCGCAAGTTCACCGGGATAGGCAACTGGGCAAATCACCAGATATCTTAGCAGCGGAGCACCCCTCCGCGGTGCCGAGCTACGTCCTTTTTTCCTATGGAACAACCTCGGAAACCTCCTCGGGTTTCCCGAGACCCGTTGACACGGGGGAAGCGGTTTCCCAAAGGGTCTTTCGATCCGACAGTAACTCTTCTAAAAAGTCAACGGAGTAGTCTCCCCGTCGAAAATCGGGGTTTCTCACCAGCATCCGGCCCAGCGCAAGGGTCGTAGGAACACCCACAATTTCCATTTCCTCCAGAGCACGAGCCAGTCTTTGCAAGGCAACCTCCCGATTCTCCCCAAAAGCAATCAGCTTCCCAAGAAGAGAGTCGTAGTACGGGGGAACCGAGCTGCCGGCTACAAGAAAAGAATCAAAGCGCACCCCCGGACCGCCCGGGACGTGCAACCGGGTGACGGTTCCCGGGTAAGGGCGAAAATCATCCAAGGGATCCTCGGCATTGATGCGAAGCTCAATCGCGTGCCTGCTCGGCACAAGCTCATCCCACTCCTTTCCCAGGGGAACGCCTGCGGCGAGAAGAATTTGCTGCTTAACCAGGTCAACCCCGTAGGCCTCTTCCGTTACCGGATGTTCTACCTGGATCCGAGTGTTCATCTCGATAAAATAGAAGTTTCCCGATCGATCCACGAGAAATTCCACCGTCCCTACATTCTGGTAGCCTACCGCCTCGGCGATCCGCACACTGGCCCGACCCATCTTGCGACGCAGGGCAGGATCCATCCCCGGGGACGGACACTCCTCCACAAGCTTCTGGTGTCTTCGCTGGATGGAACAGTCCCTCTCCCCCAGATGGATAATCTTTCCCTGGCGGTCAGCCAAAATCTGGAACTCCACATGCCTGGGTTTTTCAATCAGCCGCTCTACATACAGCTCTCCATTCCCAAAGCTCTTTTCGGCCTCCATCCGAGCGGCCACGAAAGCCTGGAGAAGGCTCACGTCATTGTGAGCCACCCGCATTCCCCTTCCTCCTCCTCCGGCCGCTGCTTTGATCAAAACCGGATAACCAATCTGCCGGCAGATCCGCAACGCGTCCTGCTCCGACTCTATCGTTCCCTCGCTTCCAGGCACCACCGGCACACCGGCCCGGCGTGCAATGGAGCGTGCCAGTGCCTTGTTTCCCATAGTCCGGATGGCCTCGAGGGGAGGGCCAATAAAGGTGATCTTACAGCTCTGGCAGATCTCTGCCAGGTACGGGTTTTCTGCTAAAAAACCGTATCCAGGGTGCAACGCGTCCACATCACCGATCTCGGCTGCGCTGATGATCCGATCGATCTTCAAATAACTTTCTGTACTCGGGCCCGGCCCGATGCAGACGGCCTCGTCGGCAAGGCGGACATGAAGCGCCTGGGCATCACAGTCGGAGTAAACCGCCAGCGTGCGAATGCCGAGCTCTTTACAAGCTCGAATGATGCGTACGGCGATCTCCCCACGGTTGGCAACAAGGACCTTTTTGAACATACGGACTTCGACAGGTTTTCCCTTCTCTCCCTCGGGGTTTAAACCCCAAGCGTTTCCCCTCTCCAAGTCCTCAGCGGCTGCCTTGCGTCAACGCCTAGGCGGTCTCGCCCAACTGATATCGCACGAAACGTCGTACGACGATATTCTCCCCTAGCTCTTGGATTTTGGAGGCAATAAGCTCTGCTACCGTAATATTTTGATCTTTTACAAAAGGCTGTTCGAGAAGGCAAACCGTCGCGTAATACTTTTCCAGCTTCCCCGCCACGATGCGTTCTACCACCGCAGGGGGCTTGCCTGAATGCTCCTGGGCAATCGCCTGTTCCTGGGCACGGATCTCAGCCGGTGGCACGTCGTTGCGAGAAACGTACAGAGGGGCCGCGGCGGCAATTTGAAGGGTCAAATCTTTGACCAGCTCGCGAAATTGCGGGGTCCGCGCGACAAAATCCGTCTCACAGTTCACCTCAACCAAGACCCCGATCCGATCCCCCACATGAACGTAGGAGGCAATGACCCCTTCCTTTGCCTGCCGCCCGGCCTTGCGTTCTGCAACGGCTGCCCCTTGCCGGAAAAGCCACTTTTGGGCTTCCTCAAGATCCCCCCCGCACGCCTCCAAAGCCCTCTTGCAGTCCATGATCCCGGCTCCCGTCTTTTCCCGGAGCGCACGCACGAGCTCGGTCGAAATCTGAATCTTCTCCTTCACGGATTGCTATACCTCTCGACCAGGAGTGCCCAGCTCCTGATCCTTCCTCTAAGGTTCGACCGTCGCAAGTTCTGAGGACTCATGCGGTGATCCCTCGCTTCTTCCCTCCAGAATGGCCTGAGCGAGAGGTTCCAACAAGGCCCGAAGGGAACGGATCGAATCGTCGTTGCCCGGAATGGGAATGTCGACAAGCTCCGGGTTTCCATTGGTGTCCACAATCCCGATACTGGGAACCCGGCACCGCCGGGCCTCATGAACCGCTATGGCCTCTTTCACGACATCTACAAGGATCACCGCTCCCGGCAGTCTTTCCATGTCCCGAATCCCATCCAAGCTGCGACGGAGCCGCGCTGCCTCCCGGCGAAGGCTAGACACTTCCTTTTTGGGCATCTGTTCCAAAAGACCCTTGGCTTCCAACTCCTCGATCCAACGCAGCCGCCCGACCGATTTGCGAATGGTCGCCAAATTGGTCAACATCCCCCCAAGCCACCGTTCCTTTACATAAAAAGAATCGGTTTTTTTTGCGAGCTCCTCCACAAGACCCTGGGCCTGTTTTTTGCATCCGACAAAGAGAACCTTCTCCCCTCGAGCAGCTACCTCCCGCAGAAACCGGCAAGCCTTTTCCAAAAGTTGCGCGGTCTTTTCCACGTTGATCAAATGAACCCCATTGCGGGCTTCCAGAATGTAGGGCTTCATCTTCGGGTGCCACCGGTCCGTCCGGTGCCCAAAGTGAACGCCCGCTTCTACGAGAAGCTTTGGATCAACCATGTTCCATCCTCACCCGATAGGCTAAAGCCTATCCCCATGCGCGGATCTAGCTACTAGAGGGCATACCGCTAACCTATCCTCTTTCCCTTGACAAGGAAAATAACAATGCCTGTCCGCGACAACCTTCGCAAGGGAAGCTTTTGCATGGAAAAATCGACCGGAAGAAGAAAAAAAAGATTGACCTGCGTCCCCCTTTTCTTCCATGATCGCGGCGGTTTTTCTCGCTGGCGCAAAGGCTCATGGTGCCCCTTCCCCATCCATCAAAAGGTGTGGCGCTTGCCCTGGTCTTCCTTTGCTCCTTTGTCCTTGCCAAGGCTAGCTTCCTTCGAGCAGAGGTTTCCCTTTCCGATCCAGGCACCGAGCGTGGCTTTCCCAGCTCGCGTCCCAAGCACACCTACCCATGGCATCGAAACATTATAACGACTGTTTTCTGGATTGGAGAGGGAAGAACTCCGATTAGTAGCGCGACCAATTACGCCAGCGCGTGGGATCTTCACTGGATCCGGAGCTACGGGGGCTTTGATGATCCTAACCACCGAGCCGGACCCTGCCCCAGACGATTTGCTGCTACGCGCAACCCCTTTTACGTCGCCCTGCCCTTTAACGATCTCAAGTACCCGGAATTGGCCCGCAAATGGGTTCCTGCGTGGTGGAAACCCAACTTTGGAGAGCGTTCCCGTTGCAAAGGGAAATGGGTGGAAATCCGGCACCGGGGCAAGACCGCCTATGCCCAGTGGGAAGATGTGGGACCCTTGCGTTACGATCACGCCTCCTACGTATTTGGGAATGACCGGCCGAATACCTACACCCGTGCTGGGCTGGATGTTTCCCCAGCTGTAAAAACCTATCTTGGACTGGAAGCAACTTCGGTTTGTGACTGGCGTTTCGTGGATGCCGAGGAAGTGCCTCCGGGCCCCTGGCTTAGCTACCAAGAACAGGCTCTGGTGTATTCCGCCTTGAAGGATGGGACCGGAACCCGAACCCGCTTGGATCGGATCGGTTCCATGTGGATGGAAAAAGAGCTTGCGTCCAATGCCCGGGCTTCCTCCTCGCCCGCATCGCATAGGCAAGAATCTTTTTCTTCCCCAGGGACCACGTCCGTTCCGTTTTCTTCCGGTCTCCCCACGATTGAGGTAAATCCTCCCCAATAGCGAGAATCGTTTCGCTCCCTTGGGCCGAAAATCCCAGGAGGTGGCTGGCCTTTGGGGCTAGCTTGACCCATCTCTCGTTTCCCCCGGGCCATGCTCCTGGATTTCGCCCTGGAATAGCCAGGCAGGGAAAAGATGCCCCAGTTTGGTCGCCTTGGTTTTGAGATAATGCCGATTATGCGGTGTAATCGTTCCGTAGATGGGAACGCGTTCCACGATTTCTAGCCCGTAGCCCGAAAGACCGATCCGTTTCACCGGATTATTCGTCAGCAACCGCATCCTCCGCACTCCCAAAGCCCGCAGAATTTGGCAGCCAATCCCGTAATCCCGATTATCCGGTGCCAGCGAAAGGGCCAGATTAGCTTCTACCGTGTCCAGGCCCTGCTCCTCTTGCAAGCGGTAAGCCTTAAGCTTGTTCCGTAAACCAATGCCACGCCCTTCCTGCCGAAGGTAGACAAGTACTCCTTTGCCTTCCTTGGCAATCCGCTCAAGCGCCCGTTCCAGTTGCATCCCGCAATCACACCGCAGAGAATGAAAGACATCGCCTGTTACACACTGGGAATGGACCCGAACCAGGATGGCCTCGTCGGGATCCCATCGGCCACAGACCAGCGCTAGGTGCTCCTCTTGGGTAATCCGATCCTCAAAGGCCACCAGTTCAAACTCGCCCCATGTGGTGGGGAGAGATACGGTAAGGAGCTTTTCGACCAAACTCTCCCGACGGAGCCGATACGCGATTAAGTCTTTGATGGTAATAATCGCAAGCCCAAATCGACGAGCGACTTCCCCAAGTTCGGGCACCCGAGCCATCGTCCCATCCTCGTTCATAATCTCAACAAGCACCCCCGCCGGATATAATCCAGCTAAACGAGCCAGATCTACCGCTGCCTCTGTATGGCCGGCCCTGCGCAGCACCCCCCCTTCCCGAGCACGCAAGGGAAACACGTGGCCGGGCCGACAAAAATCCTCCCGGCGGGCCTTTGGATCCGCCAGCGCGCGAACCGTTCGCGCACGGTCAAGCGCCGAAATTCCGGTGGTCGTCCCTACTATGTAATCAACCGAAACCGTAAACGGCGTCCCATGCAGGGCCGTGTTTTCGTGGGGCTGGACCATCCATGGGAGGTCAAGCTCTCTTGCACGCTCCTCGGAAATGGCCGCACAAATGAGTCCGCGGCCGTAACGCGCCATAAAGTTGATCATTTCAGGAGTGCAAAGCTCTGCAGCCCCCACAAAATCGCCTTCGTTCTCTCTTTGCTCGTCATCGACAACGATGACAAGCTTCCCCTTCCGAAGCTCCTCCAGAGCCTCTTCGATCGAGTTAAACCGGATCTCCGTGGGGATGGGTTCCAAGGACGCCCTCCGTTTTTTCGCTTTTTCCCAAGCTTCTCACCCGATGGTCCGAACCTAGGTCGCTCCAACATACGTTCTCCCTCCTTTTGGAGCAAGCACCTCCCCCCTGCTCAGCCTTCTTTCCCAGGAGTCATGAGCCTGTTTCTCCCGCCGGATGTCCCACTCAGAAACGCTAGCTCAATGGGATAAGGCCGCGGTTCACAAAAAGGAAACGATTGAGAGGGATCCGGTTGGTCCGAAACCCTTTTTGTTTCGCCTGTGCGCTCGGGGTTTTTTGTTCCTTGTGCAAGCGACCGCCAAACCCCATATAATTAGTGAATGCGTCTTTGTCGATGGATTCTCCTCTCGATTGTCGGCCTATTCTTTCTTTTGCCCCTTGGGATTGGACGAGGCGAGCCATTAGCTCATGGGAAAGACTTTGCGCTTCTCGCCGTGCAACATCGAGGTAGAAAAAAACCCTTTCCTACCTTTGCCTATGAAATGGCCCTCGAAATCTGTGGCAAACCCCGGATGGCCCTACAGGAGGGAACGGTAGATTTTCTTGACCTAACCCTTGGCCTATGGCTTGTGCCAGAACGATGGAAAGACCGCCCGGTGATCCTCGTGGAATCGGCCCAGTTGCGGAAGATCCTCGGTTTGAATCCCCAAGAGCGATATGTTGCCTTTTCGTCCCTTTCCCAAAACCCGCAACTGCGCAAACTTGTTCCGGCCTTGCTGGGACCGGCACAAGGCTCGGTTGAGTCGCTTGCCGGTGTGCCAAAGCGGGAACTGGAAGCTCTTTGGAAGCGATTGGAGACCTATGAAGCCCTTCAGAGCGGCCGCTCGGTGGCTATCATCCCAGATCCTCGCTCTCCCCGTGGCTCATGGGTCCCGTTAGAGGAAGCGATTCGCTATTACCCCTCAGAGCGACTGCAAGCGCTTTTGGCAAGCTACCAGATGCTCCGGTCCGGGTTCCTTGCCGGCGACCAGCGGCAAGTCGAAGAGGGGGGGAAACAACTCGCACGTGAATGCCTGGGACTGGCGCCTGACTTTTATCCTGACAAAGAAGTCCTGGTCTTTGAATACGAGTATATGCATCTGGACCCGTGGAGATGGGCGGCCGTTGCGTACGGAGCTGCAGCCGTGACGCTTTTGCTTACTGCACGATGGAAAGAACAGGTGGGATATCGCGTGGGCTACCTTCTGGTTCAGATTGGTCTTTTAAGCCAGCTGTACGGTTTTGTCGCTCGGGTGATTCTGGCTGGCAGACCTCCGGTCGCCAACATGTACGAAAGTATTCTCTGGGTAACGTTCGGGGTGGTTTTACTAGCGCTTTTGCTCGACGCCTTTTATCACTCCCGCTACGTGCTCCTTGGTGCATTACCGTTTTCCTGTGTGGGATTGTTTGTCGCAGATACCCAGCCGGCTCTTTTTGATCCCACCATCCAACCGCTCGTACCCGTGTTGCGGAATAATTTTTGGCTGATCGCTCACGTCCTTACCATCACCCTCGGGTATGCTGCCTTTGCCTTGGCCATGGGGCTCGGGCACATTTACCTTTGGCGTTTCATTCGCAGGCGACTCCCGGGAACCGAGGATCCCATGCTCCAGACCTACATTTACCGAACGCTCCAGATCGGCGTACTCCTGCTAGCCACAGGTACCGTGATGGGAGCCGTTTGGGCGAACTACTCCTGGGGGAGATTCTGGGACTGGGACCCCAAGGAGACATGGGCACTCATTACGCTGCTCTGTTACCTGGTCGTTCTTCATGGACGGTTGCTAGGATGGTGGTCCGGATTTGGATTGGCGATTGGGTCGCTCGTGGGTTTCCTTTGCGTGCTTATGGCCTGGTACGGAGTGAATTTTGTCCTCGGCAAAGGATTGCATAGTTACGGCTTTGGGTCCGGAGGTCTTCCCTATGCGCTTGCGTTTGGCGTTGTGGAACTCTCGCTGGCGGGGTTCGCGCTCTACCGGCGGCTTGCCGCCTCAAACACCGGCTCGGCGATTCCCGCTTCCGGGGCTCTTTCACGTCCTGCAACCAAGGGATAACTCCCTGCCATGGCCCTCTCAAAAGCCTCCCAAGAAGCTCGCTTCCTTTGGAAATAGGGAAGAAACCAGGCTTTGGCCCTAGCGAGTCCCTTAGTCCCCCACCTGTGGAGATCTCACAACCAGTGGGCCACCAGGCAGGGCCGGCGCCACGATGGCTCGTCGCCCTTTCCTTTGTCTTTACTTCGATCCAGTGCGCCGCTTCCAGTGGTTCACCACGCGAGTCTCGAGACTCTGTCTCCATCGAGGCATCTCGGTCGAGTTAAACCAGCTAAGTCTGCCCTCGCCAATATCCGGAAGTTCCGCCGTGTAGTGCAAGGTATCAAAAACCTCGCCCTTGTACGCCAGGACCGTGTCCCATTCCGCAATAGCCCAGCCTTTATGTCGCTGGCTCGGACCAAGCGAGAGGTTTTTCACGGTAGCGGTGTACCCGGGAGAATAACGGAGGATATCGGCAATTTCCCGATTGAGGTAGGCCTCGAAATCCCTCTTGGTCTGCTCCAGCGAAGCTCCAGCGAGCTTCTCTGAAACCACTTTTTCACCACCGCCCTTTCCCCCACCATACCCGCAACCACTTAGCCCCCAAGCCAGTATCCCAAGAACGACCCACGCGACCCAGCTCGGCGGAAAAAAGAGGCACTGGGACTTTCTCAACCTCTGCCGAACGATTCTCTTGTGCACCAATTCCTTACAAAACCTCCTTCTGTTCATACACTACGAATGCCAGCATAGCTGCGCAAATCACCTTTTGCGTCGCTTGGCCAGTTTTCACAGGCGCTCTTTTGTTGGCGACATTATCGGCTTCCCGAGAGGCTGGCTTCTAACCCGATCCCGGTTGGAACGACTTTTTTGCACAGTAAGCAACCTAGCCCTCGTCGGACTTTTGGGATGGACGCTCCGCGCGGCCCAGTCGTTTCTGCCACCGCGTAAGCTCCGCTTCCACGCTTTTGGGATGAGGAGCACCTACCGTCTGGCGACGAAATAGGCTTTTTTTACTTTCCAGGAGCTCTCGCATCGGGGGGCCCCAAAAAGGGCAAGCTTCCTTTCCCACCTCCACCGGGAGGTCTGCGAGCGAAATCCCCCTTTGCTCGGCAAGGGCAACGAGCTTTCCGATCATCCCATGAGCATGTCGAAATGGGACTCCATGAATCACTACAAGCCATTCCACTAAGTCGGTGGCCAAAAGCGAGGGATCCGACGCGGCTCGCTCACACTGGTTGCGATCGATTTCGGCACCGTCGAGCATCAGGGCCAAAACTTGCAACGAGCCAAGCACCGTATCGGCTGTGTCAAAAAGCCGTTCCTTATCCTCCTGCATGTCCCGATTGTAGGTCATGGGCAATCCCTTGAGCATCGTTACCAGTGCCACGAGGTTGCCCAGAAGTCGCCCCGATTTGCCCCGGACCAGTTCCAGGACGTCTGGGTTTCGCTTTTGGGGCATAAGGCTGGATCCGCTCGTAAAGCCCTCCGGTAGCCGGAGGAAACCAAATTCAGCGCTTGACCAAAGAATCAGATCCTCCGCCAGGCGCGAAAGATGAACCCCCAAAAGCACGCAGGCGCTGCAAAACTCCACCACGTAGTCCCGGTCACTTACGGCATCCATCGAGTTGCGAGCAATCTCCCGAAAGCCTAAAAGCCGGGCCAAAAGCTTCCGATCCAAAGGGAGCGTGCTCCCTGCAAGGGCGCCACTGCCAAGCGGGAGCACATCCGTTCCCATAAGACAGTCCTGTAGCCGGCGGGCATCCCTCTCCAACATCTCCACGTAGGCCAAAAGATGGTGGGCCAAAAGAACGGGTTGAGCCCGCTGGAGATGCGTATAGCCGGGCAGAAGGAGATCCTTGTATCGCATGCCCAGCCCCACAAGGCTTTTCTGCAAACCCCTGATTCGACTAAGAACACTACCAATGGTCTCCTTAACCCATAGACGCGTTGTTGTTGCGACAAGATCGTTCCGGCTCCTTCCGGCATGAAGCTTGGAGGCGGCTTTTGTCTTGCGGGTTAGCTCGGCTTCGAGATTCATATGGAGATCTTCCCTTTCGAGCGACCACGGAAAGCTCCCTTGTTCGATCTCCCTTTCGATCTCGTCCAGGCCTTGGAAGATTTCGGCACGCTCCTCTCCCGTGAGAAGTCCAACGCTTTCGAGCATCTGAGCGTAGGCGCGCCACACGGTTATCTCCTGCCGGTAAAGCCGCCGGTCATAGCTGACAGACTGGGTAAATTGCAAAAACAAAGGATGGGGTTTTTCGGTAAAACGTCCCCCCCATAGCGGCTTTGGCCCGCCACTGGACGCGAGCTTCTCGGAGTCTTCACCCATAAGCGTGCCCTCTACTTAGCCGACCCATTCTCCCCATAGCCCAAGGGATAGGACAACGCCCACGGGCCAGGCCCGGTCGAGGGTTCAGCTCGTAAGGCTCCTACGCAGCCTAAATTGAGCGCCCTTTGGAGTTCCTCCGGCGAGACTTTTCTCCAAGCCCCCGGGGGCAAACCGCGAAGGGAGAACCCTCCAATATGTGTCCGGATCAACCTCTTGACCCGGTATCCGAGCTTCTCGAGCATGCGCCGGATCTGGCGCTTAGCTCCTTCCTCTAGAACGATCTCCAACTGGCGATCCCCCCGCTGCCGAACCTCGGCACACCGGCAGAGCCGTCCCTCCAGAATAATCCCCTGGCACAACAAGCGTCGTTCAGCGTCTCCGATCGGCCGGTCCACCCAGACCTGGTATCGTTTGGGGATCTTGAATCGGGGTCGGCTGATCGCCTGCGCCAAGATCCCATCGTTGGTCAAAAGTACTAGTCCCTCACTTTGGCGATCCAACCTTCCGACATAAAAGAGCCGAGGAAGATCGGGAGGCAAAAGCTCAAAGATCGTTTTTCTCCCTTGCGGATCCCGGCTCGTACAGAGGTAACCCCGAGGTTTATGAAGGAGAACGACCCATCGAGGACAAGGCCGCACGGTTCGTCCATCAAGCTTGACTTCCTCCGCAGGGCCGACTCGAATGTGCAGCTCCCGGACGACCCTGCCATTTACTTCCACGCGCCCCGCCCGGATGAGCTCTTCGCAAAAGCGCCGGGATCCTAATCCTGCACGTGCAAGGTACTGGTTCAGTCTCATCGGGTTTCTACAACAATGTTTCCTGCCCGACGCCGAGCGTGCCACCCGCAAGGAAGATTGCAACGCGACGCGGCTCCCGGATCCGCCAGATGCCGCACTCCTTCAACCTCGTCAAAACCGATGTCATGGACGCCCCGGGATTGGAGCCACCGAAACACCAAGTGGCGGGCCACCGCAACCGGCAAAGCCCGAAGCGTAGCCACATTCAAAACTGGATTTTCCACATGGGGAGCCACAACCACATCCAACCAATCCACCAGTTCCTGTTGAATCTGGGCAAAACGCAAAAGAGAGCGTCGTGCGGGGAGTCGGAGATTCCTTTCCACCCATGGAAAAAGTTCCCTCCGTAACCGGTTCCTCACGTAACGAAGCTCCTCGTTCGATGAATCCTCCCGCCACTGGAGTCCCTCCCGGCAAGCATACTGGAAAATGTCTTCCTTCCAAAATCCTAACCAGGGTCGGTGCACCGTAAGACCATTCTGGCGGGATCGAGCACGCATGCCTCCGGCGCCGCCAGCCGTCCCCCGAAACAGCCGGAAAAGAACCGTCTCGACCTGGTCATCCGCATGATGGGCAAGAACGAGCTCCGAGCAACCACATTGCTGGCTTGCTCGCAAAAAAAAGGCCCACCGCTCCCTTCGCGCTTCGGCCTCGCTGCGCTTCCCCGAGCTGCAAGCCCGCTCCCAAAGGCACGGAAACCCGTAGCCAGAGGCAAGTTTCTCCACCCACTCCCGATCCTGCCAACTATCGGTCCTCCAAGCGTGATCCCAATGGACCACAATGACCTCCTTTCCCGCACAAGCCAAAGCATGCAAAAGAGCCCTGGAATCCATCCCGCCGGATACCCCCGCCATGACCCGCGGGGGCAACGCTTCCACTACCTGCACAAGCGGGTGCCGCTGGCAGGAACGACCGGGTCTTTTCGTTCCCCACGACTGATCCACGACCCTCGAGCCTGTGTAACGGGCTATTGTCCCATCCTGGCTTCCCAAAGTTTCCATCCCTTTTCCCTTCCCCTGCGTCCTCGCGTCCTTTTCTTTTAAGCTGGTGCCAAGGGTTCGTCTCGTAACCTAGATCCTTCCCAAACCCCGGGCAACTCCCGAGGACCAGCAAGACCCGGAGTCCCAACCACGGCGCCGGGTTCGTGCCTGGCCTAGCCCCCGCGCCACATGATTCGACCCCAGGCCAAAGGTTTTCCAACCCTTCCTAAAAGCATAGAGACCCATTCTCCTACGAGGGAAGATCGTCCGCGACCCCCGCCGAAGAGTGCTGCCGACCCTTCGCACGCCGAGGGTTCACCGCCAAAGCCCCCGTAACGCCCAATCGCGCGTTTTCGCAGCCAAAGGCCGCGGGTGGCCCTTGATTTCCTCCCGACCGGGCAGGTGCTGCATCCGCCGCTTTGAGTCTCTTCCCAACCGCCGCCAGAGAAACGACCACACATGCTTCGTCGGATTGCTTGCAAGTAGGGCGAAGGGGAGGCGACCGCCGCCGTCCGTAGGCACAAGCCCACACCTTGGTAGGAACTTTTGTCATGACGACGAACGTGGTTGACCATGCCCATCACAGACGTGTAGGCCGGGTCGGACTTCGATCACCTCGACGCCGGCAGGGAAAAAAGCCGACTTTCAGTCATGGCGATCGCCTTAGCGTACGGGAAGGAAAAGAGAACGAGCGAGCGGCGAGGGGATCCACTGACCCAATTGGAACCTTCCTCTTGCAAAGATCCGATCGTTCGATGGGAAGCCTTTGGCGCGATTCGGCGCAAGGCCCGGGCGATCTCTTTGCACGCATCAGCCGGTCGAGCTACTCGACCCGGATGACGCGAACCTTGGGACGAGAGGCCTGCCCAACGAGCCCTCTGCGATGGCCCTTCATCCCAGAGCCAACCTCCTTGACGGCCTTGACGATCCCGAACGGTTTGCCTGAAAAGTCAACTCGGAGAACCCAATGCCACTGCCCGTGTAAATCCGCTTTTTGATCGGCGTTTGCCCACCCGCGCGTCGGGAGCCACGCCACCGGGCCGCTCCGCCGCCGGATGCACGATTACCGTTGCGGTCGGCAACTATTCTTATCCTCTTATCCTGCGGGAAGAGCGAAACACCGCTCCTTCCACATCCGCCAAGCGGTCGTGTAGGCAACACCCTGCCGCTTGGCCCACGCATGCAACTTCATTCGGATATCCTGCTACGAAGAACCTTATGTGTCGCCATATGTTTTCGCTGTGGGCAACCTCTTGCCATGGGAAGATCCCGGGTAAAAAACTACGAGGGCTCTCTGAATCCGCCCTCCCGCCCAAGATCCTTGAGGTAGGAGAAGGGATAAAGGCCTGTATCATGACCGTCAGCCCATCGGAGTTGCAAAGCGTAGCTCCCCACAAGCCGCCATCCCACAAGCTGGAAACTCCGCGGAGAATACTTTTGCATAGAAGCTGTAACCCGTTGCCCTGTCACATCTGGTTCTCCCTGGCAAAGCGCGCAAGGACACGCTTTCCGAAGTCGCTCCAGCGGAAGAAAACTCTCCGTCCCGTCCGACCACGCGATGGCTAGCTCTTGCCCTACCTGCTCAATGAGTCGAGGATAGGATGGTTGCGCCATGGCTAATGGCCTTTTTTTTACTCCCACAAGCCCCGGTAAACTTTCTCCCTCTCCGGGCTCCTGCCATCGAAAGTGACCGGGATTTGCCAAACCTTGTGCCGCAGTCTCTGCACCCGATCCCTTTTGGTCTTGTCCTCTCTTTTTTCCAATATCTATTTAGCTCGTGGGTCTTGCCAAGTCCGGATGAAGTCTCCACGGGAACGCCTGGATCGCCTTCTTGTGCAACGGGGGATTTTCCCCTCTCGCGAAAAGGCCCAAGCCGCCATTCTGGCCGGGGAGGTGTGGGTAGGCGGGGGACGTGCCCAGAAACCTTCTTTGCTGGTCAGTCCTCAAGACGAAATCCGGATTTCGGCCAAACCTCGTTACGTAAGCCGTGGCGGATACAAGCTGGAAGCAGCCTTGCAGCATTTTGGTCTTTCCCCACAGAACTGGGTCTGTCTTGACGTGGGAGCCTCTACCGGAGGATTTACTGACTGCCTTTTGCAGCATGGAGCGCGCCGAGTGGTCGCCATTGACGTGGGGCGAGGCCAATTGAACGCCCGGTTGCGAGCCGACTCTCGGGTCGAAATTCACGAGGGCGTGAATGCCCGATATCTGCAACGGGAATCTTTCCCAGACCCCTTTGATCTGGCAACGATCGATGTTTCTTTCATTTCCCTGCGGCTGGTCCTTCCCCGGATCGTTCCCTTGGTTCGTCCCCAAGGCTACCTTTGTGTGCTTATCAAACCCCAGTTTGAAGCAGGACCGAGGCAGGTTCCCAAAGGGGGAGTGGTGCGGGATCCTAAGGTCCGCGAGGAAGTGATCCAATCCTTGCGTGTTTGGCTTGCCCGTGAGGATCTCCCTTGCCAAGAAAAAGGAATTTTTCCCTCACCGGTTCTGGGATCCCATGGGAATCAAGAGATCTTCTGGCTTCTCCAAAGAACACCCAACTGATAGGCTTCCGGCACGACATCCGGAGCCAATGCGGGCCACCCAGAAGAGCTCTTTTCCCACCCGGTTGGCCTCGAGGTCCCATTCGTCGCCTAGCTCTATCCCATGGGGCGCAGACAGGCTCCGGGGAAACGGCCCCCTTCTGATTGGGTAAACTGCCGGGAAACCTGGGAAGTTCTTCTCCCCATCCCCACTGTTCTCTCTCCCGTAGTCATCCTGGGGACCGGCTCGCCCGCTGGGGGTCACAAGTCAAAGGAGGGCCGCCATGGGCTAGCCAATTCCACAGAGCCTCTTTAAGGAGGCCCGCAATGCGGTCGCCGGAGGACGAGCTGCGGTTGAGTGTTCCACCTGCTTGAACAAGCCAAACGGGCTCGGCGTGGGAGGCTCTCGGTCAAAGAATCAAACCATTTGGTGTGGGAAGCCTGGGGTCTTGGGGGGGCACAGCGATGGGAATGCCACGTACAACCTTTCTCCGATGGGCAAGACCACGGTCCAGTCAAGGGATTCTTGTAAACAACCGGCCCAGTGCCACGGATGGGTGTGAGCTCGTTCCTTTGGGAAGCCCTGCGAGTTGCGTCACGGCTTATTTATAGCGTTTTGGCCTTTTGCCTGGATGGACCGGGATCGTCTCGCAACTATAGGTAATTGTCCCTTCTCGCCCTCACGTCTCTGCGGCTTCTCGCCGGAGAGCTTTGATTTACTCTTTGGTTAGTTCGTCCGTCTTGGCTGCCATAATGAAATCATTCCGGTGCAAGCCCTTAATCTTATGGGTCCACCACTGGACCGTGACACGACCCCACTCCAGGAGGATTGCAGGATGATGCCCTTCCTGTTCCGCAAGCTCCCCTACCCGCTGGGTAAACGCCAGCGCTTTGGCAAAATCAGGAAATCGGAACACCTTCTTAAGCCGGCGAATCCCGTCCAGCTCAACGATCTCCCACCCCGGCAACTGCTGGAGAAATTCCCTGGCTTCCTCCTCGCTCACTTGGGGAGCTCCTACCCGGCAAGCTGTGCATTTTTCCTTAGCTAACTGAGCCATCCTTCCCTCCTTTTCCGAACTTTTGGTACGCCCAGTCCCCCTCTTTTTCTCCCATAGGCCCCTTTTCTGCCAATGGCTCTCTCCTCTAGCCTGGCTCTCCTTGCCCCTCGACTCCCCTGCGGGCAAGCTTCCAAGGACTTGCCCTGGGAAAACGGGGGTATGTTTCTCAAAGCCCTCCCAATATTTGCTTGGAAAAAGCGCTTTTTTTTCCTGCCCCGGGACTGGCCCGCATCCGCGTTACAAAGATTGTAGTGGCGGACACCCTCTTGGGCAATCCCAGATTGGCCATTTCCCACAAAGCCCGTAGTGGGTATGAGCCCTCCAAGCTTCGTGCCGGCTCCGCCTTGACCTCTCACCCCGGCGACCGCTACCTAAGACCTTTATGGAACGAGCGCCTAGGGGTTTAGCCTACGGGCTGGAAGTGAGTTCAACCCGTGAGCTTCACGAAGTTTTCTGTCAGCTGTGGGAGACGTGGCGAACCCCAACTGTTTCCGATTGTCCGCGGCCTGCTTGGATCGCCCTTCCCGAGCCTGGAGCGATCGAAGGATTCAAGCGGAGCCTTCTTTCCTGCGGGCTTCCGATCTTCCGGGTCGAGTTTCTCGGGCCCGCGGCCCTGCGAGAACGGCTGCTCGTAGCCTATGGTTTGCCGGATCCCCCGGTACTGCCCCGATGGATCCAAAAGTGGCTCATGGAGGAAACGCTACGCCGCTACCTTTCCCATTCGGAGACCCCACAGGACCCTCTTATTCAAAGCCTCGCTCAGGACCCGGCTCCTCTCTTAGAGAGCCTGGAACTTCTAGCTTTCTTGGGAATCCCCTACGAAGAGCTTCCCCTTTTCCGTCGATACCCGGATTTGGCACAGGCTTGGCTAGCGTTCATGCGGCAAATCCCTTTCTGCGACCCGCTCTATTCCTTCGAGCTTGCTAAACGACGGCTTCAAGACCAGTCGATCCGTTTGCCGGGAGATTTTTTTGCCGTTGGATTCGGGCCTGAACATGCCGCAACCGGGTTCCTCCGGTGGCTGGAACTTGCTTTTCAGTCCTTTGAAAACGTGGCGTTACTGGCTCTTAGGTCCCAAGGGGAAGATCCCCGGCTGGCTCGCCATTGGGAGATGTGGGTTGCCCATTGGTTTGGCGCGAATGCCGCCCATTCCGTTTTTCCAGCCGCCCGCACACCCCTGGAAAACAAGGAAGGACCCACCTGGAAATTCTTCCTCACCCCAGACCAGGAAAGCCAGCGGGAATTGGCCGTGCGCGTGGCAAAGTCGTGGCTCTCACGAAGCCCCGACCGGAATGCTCGCTTGGGAATCGTCCTTCCCCGGTCCAACGCTTTTGCCCTGGCCCTGGCCGACTCCTTGGAAAAGGAAGGCCTTCCCTTCTTTTGCCAGCTCCCCCTTTTTTCAAAACCCAGGCACGAACAACGGTTTCTTGCCCTCTGGATTTTGCTTCAGAACGAGGGACTGCGCAGCGTCACCTTGGTGGAGTTTTGGAAGGTTGCCTGGCTCATAGGGAGTGCCCTTTGCAGCCTCGCAGGACAAGAGCTCACCCCGGCCGAGCTTGAGACATTCCTCTGGGATCAGGCGGCCCGGACCCTTTGCCAGAATCTTCTGGGAACTGTCCCATCTAACCCCGATGGGCTTGCCGGAATGCCTCCCGCGCTGGAAGCTTTTTGCCTGGAATATGCTAAGCGCCGGTGGCCAGCCCAAGCCCCCTTGGGGGATTTCTGTCGCCACCTGGTCGATGACGCTAGCTGGCTTTTGGGGCGTGAGTGGGCGGAAGCCCTCGAGTCGCTTTTCTACGAGGATCTGGGGTCAATCGAGGAGCTTTTCTCGCGCCCGGTGGAACGCACTGGTGCTGTCCGGTTTTTGGAGCTCTTTCTTACCCAAACGCAACCCGAGCGCAGGGGCTCTCCCTGGGCGCCTATCCACCTCTGTTCCCCCCAATCGGCCGTCCTGGACCGGTGGGAAAGTCTTCTGCTTTTATCCGTAAACCAGGGCATCTGGGATTCGGCCCGGACCGTCCCTCCCCCTTTTAGCGAAGTCAGGGAAGGCTTGGGTTGTTCTTGCGAACCGGCCCAAGAAAAGATGACCACGTCGACCCCCTTTTGGGAGATGGTGATAGCCGAACCCATCCCGGTCGCAGCCCAGTGGGAACGCTTCCACCGGGCAGTGGACAGAGAAATTTTTTGCGTCGCAGCCGCCTACGACGAACTAGAGACCCTGCACGAATGGGAAGTCGCACCCCTTTTCATCGAAGCCTGGAATCGTCTTCGACCCCATACACCCTGGCAGGAGGCCTACACCCTAGCACTGCTGGAGACAAGTCGCCGCGCGTTGACGAGCTACGAGCTCGGGTCCTCTCCCCATCTCCCACAGCCACAGCTTGACGAGCTGGCTCGAATCCATCGGCTCCGGCGCGACCCAACCAAACCCTTCGATTCCCATAGTTTTTTCGTTAGCAACCCACTGGACATTGCCCAAGAGACCCCTCCGCTGGCAGCGACGGAAGCCGAAACGATCCTCTGTTCTCCCGCTTATGCCTATTTCTCCCTTTTTCTTAAGCTCGAAGGCAAACCGCGGGAATGGACCGAGGAACAGCTTCTTGCGCTTTTCGAGGGGCAAATCCTCCACGAAGCTCTTGCGAGAAGCCTGCCGCTTAGTTGCCAGAATCGATCCTTTGGACCGGCTTTCAACTGGAGCGCATGGGAACCTTTGCCCTCCCACTGGGGCTCCCTTTGGCAAAAAGAACTCGATCGATATTTGAAAGGGAAAAAACTCTGGCTGGAGAACTCGTTTTTTTCCTCCCCTCCCGGTCCTCCGCCCTGGTGGGAAAGCTACTGGCTGGAACTTTTGGCTGCCGCGCAAGAGCTTAGGCAAAAAACTCTTTCCCTTTGGGAAAGCGCGGGACGCCCCTCCTGGGCAGCAACCGAGCTTAAGCTTTTGGTCCCAAAAGAGCTTGCCAAGAATATTCTGGGAACCCCCTGGGATTGGAAGGGGAAAGTGGATCTTGTTTTCCTCGATCAGCCGCCTGGCACCCATTCAAGCCAGGCTTGGATTATCGACTATAAGACCTCAACCAACGCTTCTTTCTTTCACCAGGAGAAAGTCCTAGCAAGTGGAACCCATTTTCAACTGGTGGTCTACTGCGCGCTTTTTCGGGCATTGGCAGGGGCCCAACTGTCCACCTATGCCGCAACCGTTCCCCTTGCCTCGCAGAAAATGCCCCAGTGGTCCTTCGTCGATCCTTTCGCGCCAGTTTATGAACCTCTCTGGGCGACGCTCCGCGCAGCGTGGCAATCGGGACAGTTTGGCCAAGCAGAAAGAGTTAAGCCTCGCTATGGAAAAGGACTTCCGTTTCCCAAGAGTATGCTTCCCCTGGAAACAGGAATACTCGAAAACAAATGGAAGCTTAGTTTCCCTCTGTGCCACTGGGAACGAGCTTTTTAGAATCCTTTGATGGACCAGGACATCCGCGAGCGTTTCCAACGGGAGCTTAAGCGGAACTTTTCCGTGCAAGCTCCAGCGGGGACCGGGAAGACCACCCTCCTCGCTGGGCGGGTCGTGGAACTAGCCAGCCGGTATCCGCACGAACTGAGCTCGCTAGTGGTGGTCACGTATACGGATCGGGCCGCACGCCAGATGCGCGCTCGCATTTTGGCCGGGCTCCACAAGCAGTATGCCCAACACCTTCCGGAACCTCTCCGGCGAGGAATTTCGCGGGCGTTTATTGGAACGATTCATTCGTTTTGTTGTTCGCTCATCCGGGAACACGCTCCTTTTCTG
The DNA here is from genome assembly GCF_905250085.1 of Candidatus Methylacidithermus pantelleriae. Lineage (GTDB taxonomy): Bacteria > Verrucomicrobiota > Verrucomicrobiia > Methylacidiphilales > Methylacidiphilaceae > Methylacidithermus > Methylacidithermus pantelleriae. The sequence goes on along the minus strand of NZ_CAJNOB010000001.1, from coordinate 170,652 downwards.
GGTTATCCCGGGAATTTCGAGGTGCTCGATGAAGTTTCTCCTCCTCCGCAGCCGGAACCCTGGGAACTGCCCCCCTGGCCCTGGGTGCCCAAGATCCATTGCTTGCTCCCGGAACGGGAGATCCGGATGGCGGCCCAGAAACTTTCCCGTCGCCTGATGGACTGGGAGAAGGTGTGGAGACAATTCCAAAATTGGCTCCCAGGAGAAACGTGGGACGCCGTGGCGCTCCGGCAAAGGATTCCCGTTGGCTATGGGAACAAAGGAAAAAGCAAGGCAAAGCAGGGACCGGCCTGGCTGCACAAACTTGAGCAGGCTTTTTCTAGATGGGATGGCCAATCCTATCTTCGGCTGGCACTTTCGGACCGTGACTGGGAGGAGCTGCGGCAAAATGCCTGCGAGTTTGTGCGGAGCCTGGAGCCGGTCACGCGAGCGGGCCTCATGCTTACGGTTTGGTATGCCGCACGACTGCAGGAACACCGGTTCCGGCAAGGACTTCTCTACTATTCCGATCAGATCCTTTTAGCCCACCGGATCCTTTCCGATCCTGGGGAGCGACAGAAACTTTTGCTTCGGGGGTATCGGGTGCTTCTCGATGAGGCTCAGGATACTGACCCCTGGCAGTTCGCCATTTTGACCGAGCTGGCTCGCAGCCCGGACACAACCCCTTTTGAGTGGTTAAAGGAGCCAGAGAAAGGGCCGGGGCCCGGACGGTTCTGTATGGTCGGGGACAGCCAGCAGTCGATCTACCGGGATCGAGCGAACCTGGCAGTCTATCTTGCGTACCACCAGGCTCTGTGTTCTCAACCACACGGGGAAGAGCTCCATCTCCGGCAGGGTCACCGCTGCCCCCCTGCACTGGTTCGGTGCTTGGAAGGCGCGTTTCGAGCGGTTTTAACAGGCGAAAAAGGTCAGACTTCCTTTCATCCTGTTGCACCGGCTCCCGAGAAAGAGGAAGGAACCGTCTTGCGCTGGGTGGTTCCCCCAGAGGAGGTCCCCCTTGGGGAAGAGCCAAAGCTTTTGGAGGAAGCCCGCTGGCTCGCGCGCAGGCTTGCCCAGGAGGGACCTCAAAAACTGGGCGCCTCCCATTGGGGGCAGATCGCCATCTTGGCTTTTCGCAGGGAGGAACTGCAGGTTCTGGCGCAAGCCCTCGAAGAGCAAAGGATTCCTTACCAGTCGCACTTTGAGGGTTCCTACCGAGGCACGCCGGAGCTGTGGTGGTTAGCTAGTCTAGCCACGATCCAAGAAGAACCGTGGAACGAATGGGAAATCGCGGGGATTCTCCGGGAGGTTTATGGGATTTCGGACCGGGAAATCTTTGAGTTTCGGTATCCGGAAGGACGCCTGGGAGCCCCCCGGAAACTCTTCCTAGCTCCCTACCCCAACGCGCGTTCCCGGATAGAAGCTGCGCTCGATACGCTCTATCAACTCTCCGTGGAAACCCGCCGCTACGGGTTGGGCAAAGCCTTGGCCATCTGGACGGAAAGGATAGGGCTTACCGAGCGGCTTCAGTCGGCTTTAGGGGAACGGTCCCCTGCAATTCACCGGAGGGTCGCTCGATGGATCCTCCGCGCCTACCGGGAGGAGGAAGAGGGTCGTGGGCTCGCCAGTGGATCGAGGCTCTTGGATCGAGTGGCGCTCAAAGGAACCTCTTCCTTGCTTGGCCCACACGAGTCGCAGGCCGTGCAACTTCTCACCACGAAGAAAGCCAAGGGACTGGAGTGGGAGGTCGTTATCCTGGCCTTTTGGGGCCGCCCGGAAAGTTTCCTTCGGAAAGATCGCCGGCCTCACGTCTTTGCAGACTGCCATCCGGAAAGCCTCCCGGCGATTCTTTGGGCTAACGGGTTGTGGACTCCGGGAGGGGAAGAGCAACCAAAAATCCACCGGCTGCAGGAGGAACAAGAGCGACAGCGATTAGCCTATGTTGCGTGCACGCGCGCCCGTCAAACGCTTATCTTTGTGGATGACGAGGCTCTCTGGAAAAAGGAGAAAGAACGAAAAGGGGCCAAGAGCAACCTGGACCTTTTGGGACCCCGCGACCAGTGGTGGGACACACTTCCGGGCGAATCTCGGGCAGTTCCTTTGCTTTCCTTGGAAGGGAAGAGGCTTGTCCAGGAATCGGTGGAGTCTTTCTCTCCCGACCCTTGGCCGGAAAAGCCCGGCTCGACTCCCAGCCTGACAGGTTGGATCCGCAGGCTTCCCAGCCAAGAAGATAGAGAGCTAGAAGAAAACGCTTCGCGGGGTGGGGCAGGGTCCTGGATCCGGTGGAAAGCGTCTTTGGGTCTGCGGTACGGTCTTTGGTGGCATGCTCTATTGGCACGATGGCCCTGGTGCGCAACTCCGAGCGAACGGGAAGGTTTTTTTCGTGAAAAACTGCGGACGCTTTCTCCAGCGCTCCAGGAGCGCGCCCGGAAGGAAATCGCCCTTTTCTGGCGAACGGATTTTTACCGGCGGCTACAAGAGGCTGCCGGCCGCGACCAGCTCCTGGTCGAGCTTCCCTACGTAAGGGTGATCCAAGAGGGAGTGGTCGAAGAAGGAAAAATGGACCTTTTATATAAAGAGAAAAGCAACACTTGGGTGCTTGTCGATTGGAAAACCGATCAGCCGGAGGAGGAAGACTTTCGTCTTTTTTCTCAAAAACTCCTTGGCCAGTACCGGTCGCAACTTTTGTCTTACGTTTCTAGCGGGCGGCACTACGGTCTAGAGATCGAACGCGTGGAAATCTATAGCACTCCGTGGGGAAAAGTCATTCCAGTCCCTTTCTCATTTCCCTAGCGAAAACCCCGGACACCCTTTCCCAGCGTCCTGGGTTTGTGCTTCGTGTGGGCCCCCTACGAAAACTCTCCCCAAAACCCATTTTGCACTTCAGAGAGACTCCCCTCCGAAAGGAAGAGAGAAAGAAACACTCCCCTTTAGGCACGCCCAAGCATATGCCCGAAACCCTTTTTTCAAAGGAAAAACGCTTACCAACGCCCCCCTCTAGTAAGGACAATACTCAAGCCGGGGACGGGAAAAAACCTTACTCCTCGTCCTCCTCTTCTTCGTCCTCGATTTTGGCGCGAAGAAGCTTTTCCTTCTCCTCAGCCAACAGCTGTTCCACCAGCAACAGATTCGATTCTCCTGCCCGCTCCACAATCTTGAGGAGCTGATCCATGGAAGATACTTCTTCCAACTGCTCCTTAAGGAACCACTGGAGAAAATTATTGGTAATGTGGTCATTTTCCTTAAGGGCCAAATCCACGATCCGGTTGATGAGCGAAGTTACTGCAATCTCGCGCTCTAACGACAACCGAACCGCTTCGCGGGCACTTTCAAAGCTACACTGGGGCGCAGCGATCCCGGGGATTTTTACCCTTCCCCCGGCATCGATCACAAAACGCATGAAACGATGAGCATGTTCCCGCTCCTCTTCCGCCTGCTTGGCAAAGTGCCGAGACAGGTGCGGCAAGGATTCCGCTGCAAAATGCGCGCTAATCGCCTCATATTGGAGCGAGGCTTCAAATTCCTTTCCCACCTGTTCGTTGATCGCCTCAATGATGTTTTCAGAGACAAGCATAGCCGCGCGTTCCAACAAATTCTTTTACTACCAAATGGGGCAAACGCACAAATCTTTTTTTGCCCCCCAAGAAGCTCCGACCTCATGGTCCGCAGCAAAAACCGTTTCGGGCCGGCGTTGCGACTATGCAAAAGAAGGATGGATTGGTTTACATTTTTGACTCGCCTTCGGAAGATGGCTAGGCTCCTGCTTGCCTTTACGACCAAACACGCTAAGGTGCGTTGCCACGTATCGGATGGATGATCTGTGGAATTTGCAAAGAATCGCATGCAGGGGAGGCTCGGGTCGCGGTCGTCCCGGAGTCGTTGCCAGCGCTTTTTAAGCTAGGAGTCTCCATCGTGGTAGGCTCAGGCGCAGGCCGGGAGGCTCATTTTCCCGACGAGCTGTACGAGGCTCGCGGGGCAACCATTGTGGATGCGTCTCAAGTCTGGGCCCTTTCGGACCTAGTCCTCAAAATCCATCCTCCGACCCTGGAAGAGGCAACCCTGATGAAGGAGGGGGCGATTTTGGTCTCCTTTCTCTATCCCTCTCAAAACCTCGAAGTCGTTCGCTGCCTTTCCGCGAAAAAAGTGACCGCCTTTGCTATGGAGCTTATCCCTCGGATTTCGCGAGCTCAATCAATGGATGCGTTGAGCTCCCAGGCAACCGTAGCTGGATACAAGGCCGCCCTTTTGGCAGCAAGCTTTCTCCCGAAGTTTTTTCCCCTGCTCATGACCGCCGCAGGAACCATACCACCGGCCAAGGTGCTGGTCCTGGGTGCCGGGGTGGCAGGGCTTCAAGCCATGGCAACGGCGCGGCGACTCGGTGCGGTTGTCGAGGGATACGACATCCGGCCCGCGGCCCGGGAACAGGTAGAGAGTGTTGGAGCTCGCTTTGTGGAGCTGCCCCTCCAAGTAGAAGAAGCCGAAACCAAAGGTGGATACGCCCGGGCTTTGGGAGAGGAGTTTTACCGCAGGCAGCAGGAACTTTTGGCAGAACGCTGTGCTCAGGTCGATGCCGTGATCACCACCGCCCTGGTTCCCGGGCGCAGAGCACCCATTCTTGTATCGCAGGGAGCTGTAGAGGCCATGCGGGCCGGTTCTGTGATCCTCGATGTAGCCGCCGAACAGGGAGGCAATTGTGCTTTAACCGTTCCCGGAAAGACCGTTATCCACCGCGGGGTGACGATCCACGGTCCTGTTAACCTTCCTTCCACCATGGCCGTCCATGCCAGTGCCATGTATTCGAGAAATCTCGTCAGCTTCCTTTCGTATCTTTTTGCCGATGGAAAACCCGATTGGGATCGCGACGACGAGGTCGTTTGCGCCCCTCTGGTCCTGCGTCAAGGTGAGCCTGTCCACCAACCAACACGGGCGGCGCTGGCTTCCGGGGAACCGATCGGGTCTTCCGCAACCTCGACCCCCTAGGAGAACCCAAACATGAGCACCGCCGACTGGATTTCCAACCTCTATGTATTTCTTTTGGCCTCCTTCTTAGGACTCCAGCTGATTACGCATGTGTCCCGACTCCTCCACACGCCTCTTATGTCGCTGACCAATGCGATTTCCTCCATCGCCCTTGTGGGTTCTCTCCTCCTAGCCGGGGAGAGTCTCACACCCACAAGCACGGTGCTAGGCGTGCTAGCCATTGCTGCCTCCTTTACCAACGCGGTGGGAGGATTCCTCATTACCGAACGGATCCTGCGGATGTTTCGCCGCAAAGATCGGTAGGAGCCATGGAATCACCAGGAATCGAGCTGGCCTACGTCGTAGCGTCTGCGCTTTTCATCCTGTCGCTCAAATGGATGAGCGAGGTCCGGACGGCTCGACTCGGGAATCTCGCAGGCTGTTTAGGGATGGCCCTTGCGATGGTGGCTACCTTGGCCAAGCCCCAGATCCAGCACTTTCCTCCTATTCTCATCGGGCTTGTTGTGGGCACGCTCGCGGGCGTCCCCATGGCGCTGCTTATGCCTATGACGGCAGTGCCCCAGCGGACCGCTCTTTCCCACGCTTTTGGGGCCCTGGCCGCGGGTCTTGTCGGCACGGCGGAGTATCTCTTACGAATGACGGAAATCCCAAGACCCGTCATGGCCATTTTAGTTCTCGAAGTCCTTCTGGGTTACCTAACCTTCACCGGAAGTCTGGTAGCCTTTGGGAAGTTGCAGGGACTGGTTCCCGGCCAGCCGATCGTCTATCCGGGTCGGAATGTTGTGAGCCTGGCGGTCTTTAGCCTGGCTATCCTCTCCGGAGTGGGCCTTGTGGCCGAACCCCGGTGGAGCTGGCTTTTTTCCCTCTTAGTCTTTGCGGCTCTGGGGTTTGGCATTCTTCTCGTTCTTCCAATTGGCGGAGCCGATATGCCGACCGTTATTGCGATTCTCAATGCGTATGCCGGTCTTTCCTCTTCCTTTATGGGATTTGCGCTCAATAACAAACTTTTGATCGTCGCTGGCGCGCTCGACGGATCCTCGGGGTTTATCTTGTCGATTCTCATGTGCAAGGCCATGAACCGCTCCTTTACCAATGTTCTTTTCGGGGCGGTCGGTCAGGTGCTCGAGCAACCCAAGGCCGAGAAAGAGGGGAGGGCAGTTCAGAGTTTTACCCCTCAGGATGTCGCCACCGTGCTAGAAAATGCTCGCTTGGTCATGATCGTGCCCGGATACGGGATGGCGGCTGCACAGGCCCAGCATGCGGTGAAGGAACTTGCCGACGCCTTGGCCGCGCGCCACATTGAGGTTCGCTACGCCATTCATCCCGTTGCCGGTCGGATGCCGGGTCATATGAATGTCCTTCTTGCCGAAGCCCAAGTCCCGTACGACCAGTTGTTGGAGATGGATTTGGCCAATCCTCTCTTTCCCGAGGCCGACGTGGCCATCGTGATCGGTGCTAACGATATTACCAATCCCGCGGCCCGGACCCGAAAGGATTCCCCCTTGTACGGAATGCCCATCCTTGAAGTAGACAAAGCCCGCACGGTCGTTTTCGTCAAACGAAGTATGGCCACAGGGTTCGCTGGGGTAGATAATGATCTATTCTATCTCCCCAAGACGATGATGGTTTTTGGAGATGCCAAGAAGGTCGTGACGGAGATCACCGCAGCCCTTAAGAGCCGTTAGATTAGCCCCAGCTGCATCCTTCCTTCTTCCGTGATCATCGCCGGTGTCCAGGGGGGATCCCATACCAGCTCGACCTGGGCCGTCGCTACTCCCGGAATCTGGGCGATTTTCGACTCTGCTTCCTGGGCCAAAACCGGTCCCATGCCGCAGCCCGGGGCTGTTAAGGTCATTTTCACGCGCACGTCGTACCGGCCATCCTCTCGCGGACTTATCACGCAATCATACACAAGACCAAGGTCGACGATATTTACAGGGATCTCCGGATCAAATACCTCCCTCAGCCGCTCCAGCACCATGTTCTCATCCACAGGTCCTTGCGGCAGCCCCTCCCCCGCCGTCCTTGGCACCTCCCCGGCCGTCGTTTCGCCCAGCGCATCGGCATCCTTCTGGGCAATGCGGGCAAGAAACGACCCCTGGCAAAGAACGGTGTAGTTACCCCCCATAGCCTGGATCACCTGGAACGGGGTTCCCTTTTTCACAACAATGGGAGCCCCCGAGGGAATGGCGATCGCCTCGACGTCTCGAAGAATCACCCTCTGTTCCTCGGACATGACAGAAAACTCCAACCAGGGGGTTCGCTCAATCGAAGAGAGCCGGCTATTATCCTACCGAGCCTTCCATTTCAAGATCGATCAGCCGCTTGAGTTCCACGCTATATTCGAGAGGGAACTGCCGAACCAGGTCGTTTACAAACCCGTTCACCGCAAGGCTCATAGCTTCCGCTTCTGACAATCCGCGCTGCTGCATGTAAAAAATCTGCTCCGCGCTTACCCGGCTGACCGTCGCCTCATGTTGCACGAAGTTCCGGTCCCCGCGCACCGTAATGGCCGGATAGGTATCCGTCCGCGATACGGTATTAATGAGGAGCGCGTCGCACTCGGTGTGGTTCTTGCACCCCTTGCGACCCGACGGGATGGATACCATTCCCCGGTAGGTAGCCCGCCCAGATCCAATAGAGATACTCTTGGAGGTGATGAGACTGGTTGTCTCGTCGGCCGCATGAATCATTTTAGCCCCCGTATCCTGATGCTGACCCGTATTCGCCAAGGCGATACTCACCACCTCCCCCCGAGCCTTACGACCCTTAAGGATGACTCCAGGGTACTTCATCGTCAAACGGCTTCCAATATTGCAATCGATCCATTTGATCTCGGCCTCTTCGTGCGCCAGACCTCGTTTGGTCACAAGGTTAAACACGTTGGCGCTCCAGTTCTGCACGGTAATGTATTGGATCTTGGCCCCTGGAAGTGCCACAAGCTCCACCACAGCACTATGAAGGGTAGCCGTGTCGAACCGAGGGGCTGTACACCCCTCCATATAGGTCACCTCCGCCCCTTCGTCCGCAATAATCAGCGTTCGCTCAAATTGGCCAAAACTCGGCGCATTGATCCGGAAATAGGCCTGCAAAGGATGGCTGACCCGGACCCCAGGGGGAACATAGATGAAGCTTCCTCCGCTAAACACTGCACTATTGAGTGCCGCAAACTTGTTATCTCCCGGAGGGACTACCTTCCCAAACCACCGGCGAAAGATTTCCGGATACTGGTGAAGCCCTTCCGTGCTTCCCACAAAGATGACCCCTTGTTTTTCCAACGACGCCTTGATGTTGGAATAAGCGGCCTCGCTGTCGAACTGCGCTTCCACCCCGGCCAAAAATTTTCGCTCCTGCTCGGGAATTCCCAGGCGTTCAAACGTTCGCTTGACCGCATCAGGCACCTCATCCCACGAGCGCCTCGGTCGCCGGTCGTGCGCCAGGTAGTAACGGATCCGGTCAAAATCAATTTCCTCCAAAAGTTTGCTGGCCCAGTGGGTGGGAAGGGGTTTTTGGAGGAAAATCTCTAGAGCCCGCTTCCGGAATTGCCGGATCCACTCGGGATCCCCTTTGACATCGCAGATATAGTCGATCGTTTTTTCTGATAAACCGTATCCAGCGTCATACGCGTAGTCTACGTCGTAATAAAAGTTTCCCACTTCTGGGGAAATCCCCTGGAGTTCCTCCTGCGCTTCCACTCCGACGTTGTGTCCCATCTTGGGCCTCCTTTTTGCAAAGCTGTCTCAAAAGAAAGATACGCACAAAGCTTCCTGTCTTCCACCCTTATCTATCCGTTCCCTAGCCAGAGGTCCTGGCTTCTTCCAACAACGCATACCCCTTTTCCTCAAGCTCCAAAGCAAGCTCTCGCCCTCCCGACCGGACGAGTTTTCCCCCAACCATGACATGAACGCGGTCAGGGATCACATAGTTGAGAAGTCTCTGGTAGTGGGTAATGACCAAAATCCCCCTTCCGGGCCCGCGCTGGGCATTGACCCCATGAGCGACGATCTTTAAAGCGTCAATATCCAACCCGGAATCCGTCTCATCTAAAATCGCATAGGTAGGCTCCAGGATAGCCATTTGGAGGATTTCCATCCGCTTCTTTTCCCCACCGGAAAACCCGGCGTTCACGTACCGAGAAGCAAACTCCTTGCCCATCCCCAGCTTGTCCATTTCCTGGTAAAGCCGCCGGTAGAAAGCGGGCACGTCTAGTTTTTGGCCTTCCGCGAGTCTCGCCTGGAGAGCCGCGCGTAAAAAGTTGGCGATGGTCACCCCGGGGATCTCACACGGATACTGGAAAGCAAGAAAGAGCCCCTTGCGCGCCCGCTCGTCAGGTTCAAGCCCCAGAATCGGCTCCCCATCCAGATACACTTCCCCTCGGAGGACCTGATAGTCAGGATGACCGGCCAGAACCTTCGCCAGCGTGCTTTTCCCGGAACCATTGGGACCCATAATGGCATGGACCTCCCCTTTGGGTAGTTCCAGGGTTACCCCGTGGAGAATTTCTTTTCCGTTGACCGATACATGAAGATCTTCAATGAAGAGACTCATAGAATAGGACAGCTAACATAACGCAAAAAAGACCGTGCTTCCAACCCACAAAGGGCCGGTTGCCAAGACTTTTAACTTGCCACATCCTTTTGGGTATAGACGCACGCGCGATTTCGGAGTGTAGCTCAGCCTGGTAAGAGCGCTTGCTTTGGGAGCAAGAAGTCGCAGGTTCAAATCCTGCCACTCCGACGAGTCCCACGGGCACTCTCCAAGCCAGCTTAGGACCGAAGCTTTGGCCGCCATCCTGTCAAGTGCTCGATCGCTTCGCTCATGGCTGGACCCAAAAGCTTGAGGCAGTGGCGGATGGACCGGGGACTCCCCGGCAGGTTGATAATCAGGGATTGACCCCGAATTCCGGCCGTGGCGCGGGAAAGGATCGCCGTTTTGACCTCTTGATAGGAGTGCCACCGCATAATCTCGCCGAAACCCGGGAGTTCCTTTTCGATCACTGCCCGAGTAGCTTCCGGCGTAACATCTCGCTGGGAAGGACCCGTGCCCCCAGTCGTCACAATGAGAGGGCACCCCTCGACATCGGCCAACCGGCACAGCGCTTCCTCAAGCAGCGATCGCTCGTCAGGCAGAACCAAGGCCAGAAATTCCAGAGGTTCTTGGAAAAGCTCTGCCAGTACCTTCTCGATCTCTGGACCACTCTGGTCCTCGTAGACACCCGCGCTGGCTCGGTCGCTCAGGGTGATGCGACCTACTTTCACCGCTTCTCCTTCTCCAAAAGACGAAGACCCTCAATCACAATCTCCCCACCCAAGCCTTTGCACATATCGTAGAGGGTTAAGGCGGCTACCGCTGCCGCTACCAAAGCCTCCATTTCAACCCCGGTCTTGGCCGAGGTTTCCACCCTACTCTCTACCTCGACCCCTTCCGGATGAAGGTGACAATCCACCACGACATGCTCCAGCGGAAGAGGATGACAGAGCGGGAGAAGTTCGGCCGTCTTTTTGGCCGCTAAAATTCCTGCAACCTTGGCCGCCACCCAAGCATTGCCCTTGGGAAGCTTCCCTTCTTCCAGGGCCCTTCGCGTTGACGAAGGCAAGCGCACAAAGACTCCCGCACGAGCTCTTCGTAGCTGGACAGGCTTCTCGCCCACCGCTACCATGGAAAGGCTTTCCTGCGCATGAAAACGTTCGGGTGGAGCATCCCCCATGACGTTATGCCTATCCTTTCATACCGGACGTTCCAACCTGGTTTCCCCCAGGAGCGATGGACCTCCCAAGCCCAATCTTAAGGAGCTGCTTTTTTCTTACCGAAACTGCTCCCTTCCCATCAAGGCCAGAAGTAACGACCTCCCACCCGCGCTCTCAAAGACGGAAAAGCTTTCGGGTCAACGTTACCCTCAAACCCGCATGGTGTTCTCGGGTGTTTCCCTCGAACCGCTCTTAGGACCCCACACAACGCTTCCTCTGTTAGGGAGGATGGTGTCGGACGCCGGCCTAGAACAGGGCTAGCGACGACTTGCGGGTCGGGATTTCCGGGGCAAAGGCCGAGGTAGCGCCCAGTCGCGCGTTTTTGCGACCAAAGGCCGCGGGAGGCCGTCAAGTTCCTCCCGATCGGACATACGCTCCGGGCGACACGCGGGGTTGACCGCAGCGATCAAAGACGGGTAGGCCGGGTCTGACTTCCCTCACCTCGACTCCGGCGCGAAAAAAACCGACGTAAGCACTCACGATCACCTTGGCGCGAAACGAAGGAAAAGACCGAGCAGCTCCGACGGGACCCACTGACTCAAGCTCAAGCTTCCTCTTGCCAAGATCTCACCGTTCGATCCCACGCCCCCTTGTGGCCCGATTTCGCGCAAGCCCCGGGCGATCTCCTAGCACACATCAGTAAATCAATCTTGGGAAGAAAAACTCCTTGTCGTGACCCAATCGAACCCCCTGCGATGCCATAAATCGCCTTTCTTTGACAAAAGATAAGCTCTCCGGGACCCCTGTCTCTCCTGGCAAAAATCGCCCTGCAGCCTAAACCGTTACCCTTGGGAACCCCGAGGAGAAAAAAAACACAAGGAAAGCCCTCTTTTTTGAATGTCAACTAACACCCTCAGCCTCCCTCTTTCCCAAGGCAAACCCACATCATCCTCCGGAACCCTCCTTCCCTCACTGACCCAAAGCCACCAACGCGGTAGAAGGGGCGTTCCTCAGAAAGACGCGCTCGTGACAATCCTGCTTCCTCGAACCTTGCCCGCCCGGCAACCTACCCACGCCGGCCTTTCTCGAGTAGGAGCCCTGGGCTCCATTCCCGTTCCTTTTGGAGCGCCGTTTCGCCACCCGGCCCGGTAAAAGAAAGAGAGAAAAAAAGTGGTTTTAACCCATCCACACACAGTCCAGCCTACCCTCCGAAAACCTGCTCCCGCGGGAGCCGGCCGCGCGGGATGATTTTTATGGAAGCAACCGGGATGGCTATGCCCACGTGAGATCCAACCGAAAGGCCAAGAGCTTCGGCCTCCTGCCGCGTAAGGCGAGCGTGAAGGAAAAACCCGCAATCAAGCCTTACCTCGCAGAAAGAACCGCGGAACCGTAACTCACTCACTGTCCCGGCCAGCTGGTTCGCGTCCCCCAAACCCGTCGTGTTTCCGGATGATGCCAGTGGAAGCCCGCTCGATGGGAAAACTGCGGCACACCATCGACTCAGACCGCCGGGATCCGGCCCAAGCAATTCCGTCCCTCCGACCTCGATTTTTGCCAGATCTTGCGTCCGCTCCGTAACTCTTCCAAAAAGGACGTTCCCCATATCCTCCGGCATGATCCCCCATTTTTCCTCTATTGTTTGCCAAAAAGCCTCCTGGATCCCTCCGAAAAAACAGGCTCTTCCCTCCTGCAGGAGTACCACCCGATCCGCAAGTGCCGCCATGTCCTCCAACTGGTGACTCACCATAACTGCGGGTATCCCTTCCTCAGCCAAAAGCGTCCCAAGACGCCAGCGTATCTCCGGCCGCATGCGAGGATCCAAAGCGGCAAAGGGCTCATCGAGCAGAAGAAGAGAAGGGCGGGGAGCCACGGATCGCGCGAGGCAGACAAGCTGAGCCTGCCCAGAAGAAAGTTCGCGAGGGGCACGCTTGCGAAGTTTTGCCAGGCCAAAAAGTTCCAGAAGCTTCTCAACCCGCTTTTCCCTTTCCTTGGATGGCCATCTGCGTAGCCCGTACGCGATATTGTGTTCGACCGAAAGATGCGGGAATAGAACGGGCTTGGCAGGCACCCATCCAATGCCCCGCATTTCCACTGCGATCCCTCTGCGTCTCTGCCCGCTTTGCCACCATCTTTTGCCCCGGAAAACAACCTGGCCTTGCAACGGTTCGGCTAATCCCGCCAGGCAGCGCAGGAGCGTCGTCTTTCCCGCACCCACCGGCCCGAAGATCCCAAGAACTTCCCCTGGTCCATCGGGCAGAGGAAGATCCACCTCCAGCCGAAACCCTTCCGAATAAGCAAAAACCAGCTCAACCCGGCTTACGGGAGAAGGGCTTTTTTGCCGCTTTGAATTGACCGCTCCTGAAGCCAAAACGTCACCCATAGGACCAACACGGAGATCCCTAGGAGCCAGAAGGCAATCTCTTGGGCCGTCCGGAACTCCAGCGCTTCCACGCAGTCGTAAAGCGCAATCGAAAGCGTACGCGTTTTTCCAGGAATGTTTCCCCCGACCATCAGCGCCACCCCAAACTCTCCCATGGTATGAGCAAAGGTGAGAACGGCCGAAAGAAAGACTGCAGGCCAACTCAGTGGAAGGATGACCCGGAGAAACGTCTCCCAGGGCCCAACCCCAAGGGTGCGCGAAGCTTCCCAATAGGCACGGTCCATCCCTCGAAAGGCAATGACCAAAGGGAGCACGCCAAAGGGCAGGCTGTACAGGCAGGAGGCCAGCACCAGTCCCGAAAATCGAAAGGCAAGAGGCTGTCCTGAGATCCCTGCGACGAGGCGCCCCATCCACCCGTGGGGACCCATCCAGGAAAGGAGAAAAAACCCGAGCACGGTCGGTGGCAAGAAGAGGGGCAAGGTAACGGCAGCCTCGACGAGCTTCCTTCCCCAGCCCCGCCCGAAAGAGATCCAGTAGGCAAGGGGGATGCCGAGAGCTACAAGCAAGAGAGAGGTGCCTGTAGCTAGTCGCAGGCTGACCCCTAGCGCTTGCCATTCCATGGAATCACGCTCCTCGTTTGGTTTCTTTTACCCGTAGATATCCGTGCCGTTCCAAGATGGCTTGTCCTTCGGATGAAAGGAGAAAATCTCGAAAGGCACGCGCACACACACTGCCCGAAAGGATAATGCCACCCTGTTCAACCCTGGGAATCCCAGCGGCGGACCAAACCGTGTACCAACCCTCCCTTCGAGCTTCCCTTGCTACAGACAGGGGCACAAGGGCTGCTTCCACCGCCCGGCTGAGGGCGAGGCTCATCGCCCCGGTGACATCCTCTGCATAAACCAGCTTGTCACGGATCTTTTCAGTAAGGCCGGCCTGGTCCAGCGCAACAAGAGCGGCGCACCCGTACGGGGCGTGCGAGGGATTGGCCAAGGCAATCCGACCGATCCGCCGATCCAAAAGAACTTCCTCTGGGCGACCCATCGAGACGCCTGTCCACTTCCCTACCCATAAGGCCAGTTGTCCGTACGCATAGATGAAAACCTGGTTCGGACGACCCAACCCTTTTTCAGCCAGGCGCTGCGGGTAACTACGGTCGGCGCTGAGGAAAAGATCAAACGAGGCGCCCTCGAGAATCTCAGTGCAGAGGATCCCCGAAGCTCCAAAGACCGGTTCGATCCGACACGGAAGCCCTCTCCGACTAAAGGCCGCAGCCAATTCCCCAAGGACCGGGCGGAGGTTAGCTGCCGCTGCAACTAGGACCTTCGGGGAGTCAGCCTGCACGGGGGAGGCAGGAACAAAAAAAAGCGTCGCTGCCGCGAGTCCCAACACCACAAGGAGACACCGGAAGATCCTTCTCCCCGGACCGTTTTCACGCCGCATCGGCCCGATCGTAATGCAAACGTTGCTAGATGGAACGAATTTCTTGCATACGAGACCTTTTTGGGGCCTTCAAGACTCGGATCTTTTCAGGATGGCTTGGATCAGCCAACGGAGAGGCCGGTTGCTATCCCTGGGAGTCTTGTTAGGTTGTAGGGTTATGAACATCGATTGGGCAAACCTTTCGGAACTTCAGGAGCGCTACGAAAAGCTTCGGGGGTTTCTTTGAGGTCCCTTCGCTCCAGAAAGAGCTTGCTTCGTTGGAGAACCGGATGGGAGATCCTTCGCTTTGGAAGGATCCGAAAGCCGCAGCCGAGCTTGCGCAACGGGCGTCGGAGCTGCGGAGGGTTCTTGAGGAGCTCCAGTCGCTGGGTCAGAAGCTCGACGAGTTGCGGTCGTTGGTTGCTTTAGCTGGAGAGCAAGCGGGAGTACTGGACTCGGAAATCGAAGCGGAACGCCGGGCGCTGGAAGAGGAGCTGGACAAACTGGAACTGCGAGCCCTTCTGTCCGACCCGCTGGACCCCCGAAACGCTATTGTCTCCATTCACGCCGGTGCCGGAGGAACCGACGCCTGCGACTGGGCCTCCATGCTTTTGCGCATGTACACGAAATATGCGGAGCGGCGAGGCTACCGGGTCGAGATGGTGGATATCCAGCCCGGGGAGGAAGCGGGCATCTCGCGGGCAACCCTTCGTGTCAGTGGTCCATACGCGTACGGATATCTCAAAGGAGAGCGAGGTGTGCACCGGCTCGTTCGCATTTCCCCATTTAACGCGCAAGGGAAACGACAAACGTCCTTTGCGAGTGTCGACGTGGTGGCAGAGGTAGAGGAAGAGGTCGAAGTGGAGATCCGAGAGGAAGATCTCCGGATCGAGGTCTTTCGTTCCAGCGGTCACGGAGGTCAGGGAGTCAACACGACCGATTCTGCGGTACGGATTACCCATTTGCCGACCGGAATCGTGGTCCGTTGCCAAAACGAGCGGTCGCAGTTGCAAAACCGAACCACAGCATTAAGAATTCTCCGAGCACGCCTCTATGCTCTTGAGCAAGAACGCCTGCGAGCCGAAAAGGAACGTCTCTATGGGGAAAAGGGGGAAATTGCGTGGGGACGTCAAATCCGTTCCTACGTGCTGCATCCCTATGAGCTGGTGAAAGATCTTCGGACCGGTTATGAAACCGGAATGGTTCGCGAGGTTTTGGATGGACAACTCGACCCGTTGGTTCAATCCTTTTTGCGCGCGGGTCGGGTTTCCTCGAGCCTCTTTTCCAGCAAAAAACCACCGGTGGAGTAAGCTCCGTTCTGCCGTCAATCCCTGGCCACCGTGATCCGGTTGCTTACAGTTCAGAATTTAGCAGTGATCCGCGAGCTTGTCTGGGAGCCGGCTCCGGGTTTCAATGCGCTTTCGGGGGAAACCGGGGCGGGCAAATCGATCGTGGTGGATGCCCTTTCCCTCTTGGCAGGTCAAAGAGCCGACCGTCAATGGGTTGGGCCCTGGGCTAGCGTGCTTGTGGTGGAGGCGGAGATTCAGCTACCTGGGGATCTTTCGCAAAAGGTTGACTCCCTTCTGGAACGGTCGGGCATTCCGGCCTGCGAAGAAGGGATCCTACGGCTCAAACGAGTCGTTAGCCCCGAGGGGCCTGGCCGGCAGTTTGTCAATGGGGCTTGCGCGACGCTGCAGCTCTTTCGCGAGTTAGGCTCTTACTGGATTGAAATCGAAGGGCCCTATGCCCCCCAGCTTTTGCTGTCCCCCGAAAACCAGCTTGCCCTTTTGGATCGGTACGCCGGCCTTGGGGAAGAGGTTGAAGCCTTTGAGGAAAGGTTTGCCCTATGGCAAAAGCTTGGACTTTTAGCTCGGAAGGAAGAGGAGAATGCACCGCTTCGGACTGCGCGAAAGAGGGAGCTTCAAAAATTTCTTTCGGAAGTTGAGGAACTTTCCTTAGAACCGGGTGAGGAAGAACGCCTAAGCCAGGAACTCCAACGAGCTACTTACGTTCAAGAGCTTCTTGAGATTTCTTCAGGACTTGCGCAGCTCCTCGAAGAAGGGCAAGGGAGCGTGCTTTCGCTACTGGCAAATGCCCAACGATTTGTCGGCCAGTGGGCGCGGCGGGATCCGTCTCGGGCGCAAGAAGCGATTGCCCTTTTGGAAAACGCGACGGTTTGCCTTAAGGAGCTGGCACTGCAGGTCAGCCGCTACGCTAGCTCGCTCCCGTGGGAACCGGGAGCGCTTGCGGCGTTAGAGGCTCGTTTTTCGCGCATGCAAGAGCTCAAGCGACGGTATGGAGTAAGCTTTGGCGAGCTGGTTGACCGGTTGGAAGAAGCCAAGGCCGAGCTCGATTTACTTGAGGAGCAAGAGCGAAGGGCAAAGGAAATTGTTTCTCAAACCGAAAGCTTGGAACGGGAGCTTGGAGAACGGGCGGAGCTTTTGCACAAGCACCGATTCGAAGCCGCGGCGGCACTCGCACAGGCCGTCAGTGCCGAGCTAGGACCGCTTGGCTTTGGCAAAAGCTCCTTGCGCGTAGAGGTCCAGAAGCTACCCCACCTGCGCCCGGCAGGCGCGGACCAGGTAGAATTTCTTTTCCTGGCGAGTCCGCATCTTCCCCCTTCGCCCTTGCGGGACATTGCGTCCAGCGGTGAGCTGGCCCGGGTGCTTTTAGCTCTCAAATGCGTCCTCTCTGTGGTTGATCCCGTTCCTGTCATTGTGTTTGATGAGCTCGACGCCCACGTGGGGGGAGAAACTGCCTGGCAAGTGGCCCAGCGCTTGAAAACGCTGGCTAAGAACCATCAAGTGCTCTGCGTCACTCACCAACCTCAGCTAGCCTCCCAGGCCGATGCCCATTTTGCCATCCCCAAAACTGCGGCAGGCTTCTCACTGGTCCTTTCTCCACTCAAAGGGGAAGAACAGGAAGAGGAACTAGCTCGGATGCTCGGAGGGAGAACCCAGGAATCGCTGGCTTTGGCCCGGGCCATGGTTTCCCGCCGCACTGCCGGTCTGCCCAAGTAAAGGAAGAAAAAACGGCCAGTCCTCTGGAACTGCCGGACAATCTGGAACTACACTGCACTGGGCAGAGCTGGATTCGAACCAGCGAAGGCATGACGCCAGCAGATTTACAGTCTGCCCCGTTTGGCCGCTTCGGTATCTGCCCGCCGACTAGCGCTCTTCTCCGGACAGCAACTTACTGGAGCCGTCAAGCCCGGTCAATGGCCCTCACTTTCCTTCCCCCCCAAGAGCAAGCGGAGCGGCTCGGAGCTCGGCTCTCATTTGACAGCCTTCGAAAACCATTTAGCTTAGGCTACCGGAGGAAAAGGCAACAGGCTTTGAATCCTGAGCGCTACCGCGAGTTTTCTTCAGCGGGCAAAGGGCCCTGGTCAGACGTCCCCGATACAGTTTGGAATGACTGGCGGTGGCAACTGCGGAACCGGCTGACCACGCTTGAAAGTTTGTCCCGGTTTATGGAACTCACTCCGGAAGAACGAGAGGGGGTTAGCCTTGCGGCAAAAAAGCGTCTTGCGCTAGCGATTACTCCCTACTTCTTTTGTCTCTTGGATCCCAAGGACCCCGCTTGCCCCCTGCGACGGCAAGTGATCCCTACCGGTCGAGAGCTTTTCCGCGCTCCCTACGAGTTGGTCGACCCCTGCGGAGAAGACCGCTCCATGGTCGCTCCCGGTCTGGTTCACCGGTACCCTGACCGGGTTCTCTTTCTTGTGACCAGCCGGTGCGCCTCTTACTGCCGGTACTGCACACGCAGCCGCATTGTGAGCGGCGCCTCCGGGCGGGAGCTTCCCCCTGATTATGGGCCCGCTCTCGAGTACCTCCGCTCCCATCCAGAAGTCCGAGATGTGTTGCTTTCCGGAGGGGATCCCCTCCTTCTAGCCGACTCCAAGCTTGAGGGGTTACTTGCCGAATTGCGTCGGATCCCCCACATCGAGATCCTCAGGATTGGCACCCGGATCCCGATCTTTCTCCCCCAGAGGATCACCCCGGAGCTTTGCCGCCTTCTCCGTGCGTTCCATCCTCTTTGGATCAACATTCACGTCAACCACCCGGCCGAGCTTACCGAAGAAGCCCGGCAGGCACTGGAACGACTTGCCGACGTGGGGATCCCTCTGGGAAACCAATCCGTTCTTTTGCGGGGGATTAATGACGACGAAGAAACCCTACGCGTTCTTGTCCAGAAACTCCTTCGATGCCGCGTTCGGCCCTATTACCTCTACCAGTGTGACTTGATCGAGGGTACCAGCCACTTCCGCACCCCCGTACGGCGAGGTCTGGAACTCATCGCCAGTCTTCGGGGACACACCACCGGCTTTGCCGTACCACAGTTTGTGGTCGAAGGACCGGGCGGTGGCGGCAAAATCCCCCTGGATCCCGACTACGTGGAAAGTTTCGAGAACGGCCAGCTCCGGTTGCGGAACTACCGGGGGGACGCCTACCTCTACCCCGACGTTCCACCGGAGACCGATGGTCCAGCCTTGACCATCCGGAGTAATTGCGACTAAAGAAGTTTGTGGTCTATTCCACCCCGGCCATCGGGTTGGCCGCTGGAACGTCCCAGCAGCTGGAACAGGGCGACTCAACTGGTTCTACCAGGGGGGCCGGCCCTTCCCACCCCCCGTTTTTAGCACCCCAGCTCCGGTCTAGAACATGGCGGCTCGGATTTACCTAACCCCAGGTCGCTCGCACCGGGTCCTCCGAGGGCACCCGTGGGTTTTTCGCGGAGAAATCGCCCGCATCGAGGGAAATCCTGCCGATGGGCAGTGCGTAGAACTCTACGATGCCCGCGAGCGATTCGTCGGCATGGGAATGTACAACTCGCGTTCGCAGATCACCGTTCGCCTCTACAGCCGGCAACTGGAGCTTCTGGACGAACGGTTTCTTTCCGAAGCCACTTCCCGGGCTATTGCCTACCGCCGGGCCTTGCACGGGCCGGAAGATCCTCCTGCCGAGCGGCTGGTCTTTTCGGAAGCCGACGGATTGCCAGGGCTGATCGTGGACCGGTACCAAAGGCATTTGGTGGTCCAAACGCTTACCGCAGGCATGGCCCGGGTGGAAGAGGTGGTTGTTTCGATCCTCCAGGAGCAGCTAAACCCGGAGGGGATTCTTCTTCGCAACGACGCTCCGGTCCGTCACTGGGAAGGGTTGGAACGGGCCAAGCGGCTAGCCCGCGGATCCTACCAGGGTCCGCTGCAAATGAGCCTCCTGGGCGTACCGACAGCAGTCGACCTCTGGGAAGGTCAGAAAACGGGTCTCTATCTCGACCAGATCGAAAATTATCGCCTGGTAGCCTCTCTGGCTCCTGGAAGGCGCGTTTTGGATTGTTTCTGCTACCAGGGTTGCTTTGCGTTGGTTTGCCTGCGCCAGGGAGCTCGAGAGGCGGTCGCCGTAGATCAATCGGTTGAGTCGCTCGCCCGGGGTCAACAGAGCGCCCAGAAAGCGGGCCTTTCCGTCCAATGGGTTCAAGCCAATGCTTTCGATTGGCTCCGGGAGTCCGAGCGCCGGAAAGACCGGTTTGATTTGATCGTGATGGATCCCCCTTCCTTTACCAAAACCAAAGAACAGAGAGAGTCGGCGTTACGCGGCTACCACGAATTGCACATCCGTGCCCTACGGCTTCTTTCTTCAGGGGGTATTCTCGCTACCTTTTGCTGCTCCCACAACATCCGCTTAGCGGATTGGCAGGAACTTATTGGCAACGCCAGTTCGGACACCGGGGTTCCATTGCGGTTTTTGGGTTTCCTCCGGCAAGCGAAAGATCATCCCTCGCTTGTCCACGTGCCGGAGACGGAATATTTGAAAGGTTTCCTTTTGGAACGAGCTAGCTAGGTACGCCAAGCTCGGGGTCAAACACCCCCTTTTGGGAAAGCAATTCCCGCTGGAGTCGAACCACCTCGCGCACCCTGCAAGCCGCCTCCTCGATGTCATCCGGCTGTGTTTCCCTCCCCAAGGAAAACCGGACGCTTGCGCTGGCCCGCGATCTAGGGACCCCCATCGCCAAAAGCACATGGGAAGGGACCATCGCCCCCACCACGCAGGCTGACCCACTGGAGACAGCCAATCCGGCCAGGTCCAGACCAATGAGAAGTTCTTCTCCGGACAACCCCTCAAAGCTTACCTGAAGAGTATTGGGGACTCGCTCTGTGGCATGCCCATGACGCTCGATCCCGGGAAGATCACAAAGCAAAGACCATAACCTCTCCACCAAAACGAAAAGCCTCTTTTGTTCCGCGGGTCTTCGCGCCTCCGCTTGAACAAACGCCTCTGCGGCAGCAGCAATGGCCGGCACATTTTCTGTCCCTGCTCTCCTTCCTCCCTCCTGGCTCCCTCCCCGCAACAGCGGTTCCACCTTAAGATTTCTGTTCCAGTACACCAACCCCACCCCTGCTGGCCCATGGAACTTGTGGGCCGAAAAGCTGACCGCTCCGGCCTGCCAACGCTGAATATCGATAAGCTCCTTGCCCGCACTCTGCACCGCATCAACATGAAACGCCACGCCCCGGCGGGCGCAAATTTCCCCAAGGGCCTCCACGGGCTGGCGGGTGCCCGTCTCGTTATTGGCAGATTGGATGGAAACAAGAACCGTATCCGCTCGAAGGGATCTCTCAAGATCCTCCGGGTCAACCCTACCAAACCGATCTACCGGGAGGTAAGTCACAGTAAATCCTTCCTTGGAGGCTAGCCATTGGCAGGTTTGGAGCACAGCGTGATGTTCCACTGAGGAGGTAATGAGGTGGGTCCCTCGATCCCGACGGGCCCAGGCAATCCCCAGAATTGCCAGGGCACAACTTTCCGTACCCCCAGATGTGAAAACAAGCTCCAAAGGATCCACCCCTAGCACGGTAGCAATCTTTTCGCGCGCTTCGTCCAAGAGCGCCCGCATCCTCCTCCCCTCCGCATGGATACTCGAGGGATTTCCATAAAGGGAGAGAATCCCTTCGAAAACCCGGCGGGCCGCCGGGTCCAACGGAGCACCCGCGTTATAATCGAGATAAATTCTCCGAGCCATTGTCCGAAATGGAGAGCCGCTTAACTCCCACTCACCCCGCTGGGCCCCCGCTTTTTTCTTTCCCGAAAACTGTGCGTCCTTCCGTAGCAGTCTAAATCTCCCAATGCTCGCTACTTTCAGGAGCCCGGGAACGAACCCGGATCTCCTGCTGAACCAAGGTGACCACCGAGTAGGGATCCACCGCATGAGTAAGCCACACATTCCCACCGATAATACTGTGCGCTCCGATCACCGTGTCCCCTCCAAGAATCGTTGCACCTGGGTAGATCGTTACATAATCCTCAATGGTAGGATGGCGTTTCTGGCCGCGGAGTTTCTGGCCCCCGGAGGTAGAGCGAGCTCCGAGTGTGACGCCATGATAGATTTTCACGTGATTCCCAATCCGACAGGTTTCGCCAATCACAATCCCGGTTCCGTGGTCGATACACAGGTGAGTCCCCACCTCGGCTCCGGGGTGAATGTCGATCCCGGTACGGCTATGAGCCCACTCGGTCATCATGCGCGGTAAAAGGGCGACACCCTTTTCATACAGAAGATGAGCCATCCGGTAGACAGCAATTGCCTCGACCCCAGGGTAGGCAAGCACCACCTCTTCCCGGCTCTGGGCGGCCGGATCCCCTTCAAAGGTTGCTTCCACATCTGTCTCAAGCGTCGCCCGAACGCTCGGGAGCTCTTCGAGAAACCACCGAGCCAGTTCTGTCGCATCCACTCCCGAAACAGGCTGGAACCGGAGGCACCGGGCAAGTTCTTCCTCAAGGACCCGCTCAACCCGCCGCCCAACCTCGTCAAGAAACTTCGCAAGATCGATAGGGGATGTCTCATACCCCCGGGCGTCAGAGAAAAACCCAGGCAAAAGTAAAACCAAAAGATCCTCGGTGAGGGAGGCCACACGACGCTTGGAGGGAAGCCCCACGGGGTCCCAGCGTCCTAGCCACCCGTGCGATCCCGCAGCCAGTAAGCCTTCCACTTGGCCAGTGGCGCGCTCCATGACAAAGTATCCTAGCTCTTGAGCCTTTATGAGTCCAAATCCTTCTCCAAAAAGCCCGAAACACTCATGGGCTTCTTTTTTTAAGACCATAACCCCATGATTGACCTCTCCCACGGCAGTGCGATTCGCTGGCAAGATCTGCGACAGCTTTCTTTTCCTGGCAGATCCCTTTACGGCGTCCTCGGCCACCCGGTCGGCCACTCCCTTTCCCCACCCATGCAAGAGGCCGCTTTTCGGGATTGCGGCCTTTCCGCTTGCTATCTTCGCATCGAAGTGCCCGAAGCAGAACTTGCGGAAGCGGTCCAAGAACTTGTAAGACTCGGCTTCCGGGGCTGGAACTGCACGCTCCCACTCAAGCGTGCCATGAAGGGGCTCGCCGGATGGCTTGACCCATGGGCGAGCCTCTTGGATACCGTGAACACCGTCTGCGTCCATGAGGGCAAACTCGCCGGCTGGAATACCGACGGTCCTGGTTGGGAACAAGCCCTTCGCGAGGCCTTTGGGGTCGACCTTTCCGCGCTGGGGATTTTTGTGGTGGGGGCCGGCGGAACGGCACAAGCTTTGGCTCGGTATGCCTTTTGGAGAGGCTGCTCCAAGCTCTGGATTACCAACCGAACCTGGGAAAAAGCCCTGCAACTGGCTAGAGAGCTTCAAGAATGGGCAAGAGAACTTGGGCGGCCCTCTTGGATCGAGCCAATCCGGTGGGAAGCTCTCGAGCGAGCGCAAGCGAAACCCCCAGCAGACCTCCTGCTCCACGCTACCTCCGTTGGGCTGGAAGGGGAGGGGGGGTTGGCTTTTCTTTCTTCCCTATTGGAAGGGAAACTTCTCGTCTACGACGTCGTTTACGGGAGAGGAAAGCCCACATGGCTTGTCGAGGAAGCTCAAAAACGAGGTCTCCAGGCTGCCGACGGGCTCTCGCTACTCCTTCACCAGGGAGCTCTTGCGTTTCAAATCTGGACCGGCTGCGACCCTCCTCTTGAAACCATGAGGCAAGCGCTCCTCTCAGCTGCCGGTCGAAAATGGAATTGAAACCCGTTACCCTTGCTCCTACTCTACGCTCCAAGGTGGGGCGATAGCTAGGGCAAATCCACAACCAGGAAAATTGTGAATAACGTAGGGCTTTGCCCCGCTTTAGAGGGTGCTATAGGGAACGGGCACTCCTCTCCAACCGAATCCTCCCAAGAAGGGTGAAGACGGTGTGTTTTTTCTATGACATTGGGGAAGAAGGAGTTGCAAGATGGCTCCTGGGGGCTTCTCGGGTGCGGGCGTGCACGAGAACTCAGGAGAAGCTTCAAAGAAGAGCGTGTGAATAAGTTGTGAATAATTCGGGAAACGGCTGGGGCTATGTCTTCCCTTGATACCCTGTGGCAACGCTTTTGCGCGGATCTTTCACAGCAGGTCTCCCCAGAGGCTGTCCGCCGCTGGTTCGAACCCTTACGTCTCAAGCGTATCCAGGATGACTGTCTCTACCTGGAAGCCTCCAACTCCATTTTCCAATACTGGATCGAGGAAAACTATCTTCCGCAGCTCCAACAGGCAGCCCGGCGTATTCTCGGCAAGCCCTGCCACTTTGCTTTTGAATCCTCCGAAGGCAACCCGGCTCAAGAAGGCCTGGTAGAGACACCCCTAGCTCCTACACCGGAGGAAACAACCGCAGGGGGACTGAACCCCCGCCACACCTTTGAGACCTTTGTCGTTGGACCCAATAACGAGTTTGCTGCAGCTGCTTCCCGCGCAGTGGCCCAGGCACCCGCCCGCACCTATAATCCGCTCTTCATCCATGGCCGTGTCGGCCTCGGCAAAACCCATCTCATGCAAGCCATTGGCAACTTCTTAAAAAACTCCAAAAAGGGATGCACGGTTCGCTATGTCACAAGCGAGCAGTTTACGAACGATTTTATCCACGCTATTCAGCACGCCCAGCTTTCCCGCTTTCGGCGTCATTATCGCAAGGTGGATGTTCTCTTAATTGATGATATCCAGTTTCTTGCGGGCAAGGAACGCTCCCAAGAAGAATTCTTCCACACCTTCAACACCCTCTTTGATTCCCGCAAACAGATCGTCGTTACAAGCGATGCCCCTCCCAGCGCCCTCCATAACCTGGAGCGGCGACTCACCTCCCGCTTCGAATGGGGTCTTACGACCGAGATTCTTCCTCCAGGCGTGGAAACACGGATCGCCATTTTACGAAAAAAATTGGAACTTATGGGAACTTCTCTGCCCGATGAACTCATTGCATTTATCGCGGAACGGATTCGGACGAATGTCCGCCGCCTGGAAGGGGCTCTTACGCGTGTCGCTGCCTATACAACCTTGCATGGGGGGCATGTTTCGCTATCCCAGGTGGAAAACCTCCTGCGGGACCTCCTCTCCGATGAGTCTCCCTCAACCCCCACCATCCCACAGATCCAGCGACTGGTCGCAGAAAGTTTCGATGTACGCCTAGCAGATCTGACAAGCCGTCGGCGGCCGACAGCGATCGTTCTTCCTCGAATGGTAGCGATGTACCTCTGCCGACGCCTTACAGCGGCTTCCTTGAGCGAGATTGGGGAAGCCTTTGGCGGGCGCGACCATGGGACCGTTCTTCATGCACAGAGGACCATTGCGGAGCGAATGGAAGTGGATCCGGCTTTGCGTAAAATGATTGAAGAACTTCTTCAAAGGTTGGGAGGGAGCTAGCCAAAACCTTGGGAACAACTGCAAGTCCACAGTGCGATGCGGAAGGCTTTACTAGCTTTCCAAAAAGGCATACGTTTTTATTCCCATGTTTTTTAACTTCCCAAGTGCCTGGTCCCAAAAGAGTTTGATCGCTTTTTCACTGGCATGCTCCCGTTTACGAAGAAAGATGAAGGAAAATAACGCTCTATGCATTGGTACGTCCAGAAAGAGGATTTTCTTCAAGCTTTAGGGACCGTGACCAGTGTGGTCGGGCCCAGAAGTACCATTCCTGTCCTGCAACATATCCTTTTGGAGGCGCAGGGAGAGGAGTTACGCCTCGTGGCGACCGACTTGGAGGTCTCGGTCGAAACGAGGTTGTGTCTCGAGGGACAGGCCCAAGGGGCCCTTTCGGTACCGGGCCGAAAACTCCTTTCTATCGTGCGGGAACTCCCTTCGTCAACGGTAGAGCTTGGTCTGGAGACCAACCAGAAACTCCTGTTAAAGGCTGAGACGGCCTGCTACCGCCTTGTCGGGTTACCCCGCGAAGAATTTCCAACCTTTCGGAGGTTGGAGGAAGGGACCCGTTGTGAGATCCCTCAGGGGGTTTTCCGAAGACTTCTCCGGCGCACGGCCTATGCAATGTCCCATGACGAGACTCGCTATGTGCTCAACGGCGTTTTTCTTTCCATCCAAAGGGATGAGATTACCGCAGCTGCGACCGACGGCCGGAGGCTTGCGGTTATGGAGGAAAGACTGGACCACGAAGTCCCAACCCCTGCGGAAGCCATTATCCCGGCCAAGGCGATCCGAGAGCTGGAGCGCCAGCTTGCGGCAAAGGAAGGAAGAGTTGGAATTTGGATCGACCGAAGCCAAGCGGGATTTGAGCTGGGGGAAAAGACGTTTCTCCAGTGCAAGCTCATCGAGGGAAAATATCCGGATTTCCGGACGGTCATTCCCCCGCAGACGACCAAGGTGGCCGTGGTAGAGACGCAGGGAATCCTTCATGCGGTTCACCGAGCCTCCCTCCTGGGGGCAGATCGTCCTTGCTCGGTTTTCCTTCGGTTTCGGGAAAAGGAGTTGGAAGTTTCTTGTGTCGTCCCCGACGTCGGCGAAGCAACCGAATACCTCCCGGCAGATTATGTGGGGCAAGAATTTACCATTGCTTTTAATGCGCAGTATCTTCTGGATCCGCTCCGGGAAATCGAAGGAGAGTCCGTGCGGATGGAGATGACCGATCCCTATTCGGCTTGTCTGATCCGCGAGGTAGGAACTCCCCAAGGAGTAGGGGCTTTCCTTTATGTTTTGATGCCGGTGCGGCTTTCGCAGGTGTCGGGGAAAAGGGAGCAGGGAGACCCGGCCGGGTAGAGAGTAGCGAGTCCTTAAGGCAATGGCGGGTTTCATTGGGGTTTTCCCGGAAAACTTTGGGCAGAACCAGGTGGAACGGTTTGTGGAGCGGTGGCTCAAAGTCTTCCAGCGCGTAGAACAAGTCGTCCCTGGGCCGGGAAGTGGTTACACCGTGGAACTCACGGATGCCTCAGAGATTCTCTGGGAAGAGCACCTGCAGTTTCGGATATTAGCGGCGGAGGCCAGTGCGTGGGTTTATCTATCGCTCAATCGGCGCTGCATCGAGACGACCGCTTGGGACACGCCTGGTTCGGCCCAGCTGTCTCTGGACCTTTTGGTCGAGCTTCCTGGGCTTGCGGAGGTCATTCCAGAAACCGACCAGAAAAGGATTGAGGAGCTTGAGCGCGAAGGTGTCCTTTAGGGCGGGAGGATGCCAAGAGGTGGGGAGAGGGAGGGGGGTTCAAGTCTGGCTCGATCCGCTTTTTCTTTCCGGCTTGCTTGGTGTTTTCGTAGCGGACCAGGGAACCAAAGCGTGGGTAAAAAGACTCCTGGCTGGCCGTGGCCCGACAGAGATCGTTCCGGGACTGGTCCGGCTGGTAGAGGTCGAAAACCCGGGAGTGGCTTTTGGTCTTTTGTCAGGCTGCAGGTGGGTGGCAGTTGTGGCGTTGCTAGCGGCCCTGGTTTCGGCGTGGCTTGCGTGGCGGCTTTTAGACTGGAAGCGTGCGCGCGTCCGGGCGATGGGAGGAATCTTTGTGGGAGCGGCGCTCGGCAATCTCGTCGACCGTCTTCGCAACGGAGCTGTCACGGACTTTATCGACATTCATGTGGGAGCCTATCATTGGCCTGCTTTCAACCTGGCTGACACGGTCCTCTCACTGGTCATTGTTTTCCTTGTCGGGAGAATCCTTGCGGAGCATCGCTGCTCTAGGCATCTTGGTAGGCAAGGTGAGCCCGCTCCAGAGGAGGATTCAAGAACTGAAACGGGAGAAAAACGCGATTATCCTGGCGCACAATTACCAGGTGCCCGAGGTCCAGGAGATCGCTGACTTTGTGGGGGACTCCCTTGGGCTTTCCCGGGAAGCAGCAAAAACAAGTGCTTCTCTGATCGTTTTCTGCGGCGTCCACTTTATGGCGGAGACGGCCAAGATTTTGAATCCCGAGAAAAAAGTTCTCCTGCCCGATCTGGAAGCGGGCTGTTCGCTTGCTGAATCATGCTCTGCGAAAGACCTAGCTGCCTACCGCCAGGCTAATCCAGAGCTTTACGTGGTAGCTTACATTAACTGCACGGCAGCTGTTAAGGCGCTTTCCGATGTCATTTGTACTTCCGGGAACGCTGTGGAGATTGTTCGCAAGGTGCCTGCGGATCGAGAAATTCTCTTCGTACCGGACCAGAATCTCGGAGAATGGGTTCAGGAAAAGACCGGCCGCAAGCTGCGGCTGTGGCCTGGGAACTGCTACGTTCATGTTGAGTTCACCCACTCGGTATTGCTCCAACTCAAGGAACAGTACCCAGAGGCTCCGATTGTCGCCCATCCGGAGTGTAATCGATCGGTGCGTCTTCTGGCCGATGAGGTCTGCTCCACGGAGAAAATGATTGGTTTTTGTCGTACCCACCCGGCCAAACGTTTCATCATTGCGACGGAGCGCGGGATGCTCTTTCGTCTTCGCCGGGAGCTGCCTGACAAGGAGTTTATCCCGGTAGAAACTCCTGGGTGCGCCTGTTCGGATTGCCGTTACATGAAGCGGATCACTCTTGAAAAGACCCTTGCCTGCTTGGAGCGCGAGGCGCCAGAAATCGTTTTGGACCCGGATGTGTGTGCAAAGGCAAGAGTCCCCATTGAGCGAATGCTCGAGTGGAGCCGTTGAGAAGCGTTCGTGTGATTGACGCTGAAGGGGAAGTTTTGGGAAGATAAGGGATCCGAAGGAGGCTCGTAGCACCTGGTGGTCCCAACCCCTTTGTCCAAAGCGTGGCTCGTCCACTTGCTTGCCCTCTTATGGGGGCTTATCCTGTGGTCCGGGGCGCCAGCAAAAACCGGGGCGGAGGATCTGGCGAGTGCTGCACCCTCACCCGGTGGACCGCCGGTGGAGATCACGGCGGTTGGAGGGGTTCATTACGAGGCCGGAGTCGCCACGGCGGAAGGGAACGTCCGCGTACAGCATGGGGGGGATGTTCTCTATGCGGATCGCGTAAGTTATGACACCCGAACGCATGAAGCGACCGCCGAAGGACATGTTCGTATCTACGCCGGGGAGCGGATCTATCGTGGCGACCAGATCACGTACAACTTTCTTACCCGCCAGGTCCGTTCTAAGGCCTTTGACTTTGTGGAGCTACCCCTAGTAGGAAGTGCCAGGAGTGTGGAAAGCCCTGAGATTGGGCATTACCGGATCCACGAGGGGATGGTTGCTTTTGAGAACCGCGAAGATCCCACTTTCCGCGTCCGGGCCAGAGCCATCGATCTCTACCCGGATGACCGGGTCGTCTTCCGGGACGTGACCTTTTACGTTGGAGAGATTCCCATTGCTTGGCTCCCGTACTACTATCAGTCGCTCCAATCCCGATCTTGGACCCTGTATTTTGAACCAGGCGATCGGACGCTTTGGGGAGCCTATCTCAACACGAGCCTTAACTGGCAGGTTGACGAAAATCTGGACACAACCTGGCACCTCGACCTGCGACAGGAGCGCGGGATTGCCGGCGGGGTCGACTTGCGATACCTACCGGTCCCGGGTGGGCAAGGCCTTTTTGAGGGATATTACGCTCAGGATAGTCGACCGACGCTAAATCCGAGTATTGTGCCTAGGATCCCGATTTCCCACGAGCGATACCGGTTTCTTTGGCAAGGACAACTCCCGTTTGGTGACGACTTTGTCATCGCTCACAACCTCAACCTCTGGAGTGACCCGTGGATCCTCGAGGACTTCCTCTGGAAAGAGTACATCCCGGAGCGGCAGCCAGACAATGCGGTTTGGGCGGACTACCGGACGCAAGATTTCAACGTGGAGCTTTTGACTCGGGACAATTTGAACCGCTTCTTTGACATGATCGATCGCTGGCCGGAACTCGACCTGGAAACCCGCAGGCTTTCGCTCTTCGGCACTTCGCTCCAGTACGAAGGAAGAGGGCAGCTTGTCAATTTCCATCGCTCGTTTTCCAACCAGGAGGTGACTGATCCTGCCCTTTTTTCCGCGCTCTATCCCTTTGACCCTTTGGTTCGGTTTATGCTGCCCCAATTTGGTCCCAACTGGCTGGCCAACGGGCTGGTCCATGATTATAGCGCCTACCGCTGGGATACGTTCCATGAGCTGGTTTACCCAGGCCAATATTTTGGGTGGCTTTCCTTTGCTCCGCGTGTCGGTGTAGAGGGGACTTTTTGGCAGGAAAACTTTGTGGGGGACCTTCCCTTTGGAGAGCCGGCCGGGGCTGGACATCTTTCCCGGGGCCGGCTGCTCTTCGTGGCAGGAGCGGATGCCTCTTTCAAAGTCTCGCGGACCTGGCTGGATGCGCAAGATAAGGCCCTGGGCATTGATGGGCTGCGCCACGTGATCGAACCCTATCTTGAGTTCCAGTATATCCCGACCCCCGACACGCGTCCCCAAGATATTCTGGGGTTTGATTCCCGGCTGCCAAACCTCGAACCCTTTCCTACGGAGCTAGCTGAGTGGAACTCGCTCGACTCGATTTTCGCCGAAACGCTTGTTAGGGTTGGGGTTCGGAACCGGCTGCAAACCAAAAGGGATGGAAAAAACTATAACCTCCTCCGTTGGGACATTTTTACCGATGCGGACTTCAACCGGCAAGTGGATGAGCAACTGACACCGATGCACGACACCTTGACGCACGTGTGGAATGACGTTCGGCTGGATCCCTTCCCGTGGCTTCACTTCCGCTCGTATTCGGGAATCGATATGACCGGAGGAAAAAGTTTTGATGTCTCGACCAATTCTCTTTCGTGGCAGTGGATCCGGGCCGATGAAATTACGGTGGGGTATCAGTACCTGCATCGGATCTTGATCCCGACCGGTTTTTTCCATCTTGCTCCCCCAACCTTTTCCTTTGACCAGAATTTTATCCCGAGTTCTGACCTCGTGTTTGTCCGCAACTTCTACCGGCTCAATGAAGCATGGCAGCTGGAAACGTCACATTTGTTTGAAGCTAAGACAGGCCACTTTGAGGGTCAGACCTACACGATCTACCGGGATTTTTCGGCTTGGCAGGCAGCTTTGTCTTACCAAAACTGGGACTTTCTCGGAGGGAGAACAGTTCAGGATGTTTTCCTCATGCTAACGTTAAAAGCCTTTCCCGAAGCTCATCTTCACGTGGGTCGATGAACGTCTCGATGGTCGGATCCGGGTACGTAGGGCTTACGACCGGTGCTTGTTTTGCCGAGCTAGGTCACCAGGTCCTCTGCGTGGACAATGATGCAGAGAAGGTTGCTCTTCTTTCCCGGGGGGAAATTCCGATCTATGAGCCTGGCTTAGAGGAGCTTGTGCGAGGAAACGCAGCCAAGGGTCGGCTGCGATTTTCCACTTCGGTCGCCGAGGCCGTGGACCATGGATTGGTTATTTTTCTTACGGTTCCCACCCCTCCGCAACCCGATGGGAGCGTGGACCTGCGGTATGTGGAAAAGGTGGCACGGGAAATTGCCCGTCACCTTCGGGACTACCGCGTTATTGTAGACAAAAGCACAGTGCCGGTTCGGACCGGCGAAAAGGTGGCCCAGACGATTGCTCGTTACAATACGCAGGGAGTCGATTTTGACGTCGTGAGTAATCCTGAGTTTCTGCGGGAAGGGTGTGCCGTACACGATCTTCTCCATCCGGACCGGATTGTGATTGGTGTGCAGCGACCGCGGGCCGCCGAAATCATGAAGGAGCTTTACCGGCCGATTGCGGCACCGGTGGTTGTGACGGACTTAAATTCGGCGGAATTGATCAAGCATGCCTCCAATAGCTTCCTTGCGCTCAAAATCTCCTATATCAATGCGCTTTCTCAGATTTGCGAGCGCGCTGGTGCCGACGTTGACCTGGTGGCGGAAGGGATGGGGTTGGACCAGCGGATCGGGAAGGCTTTTCTTAAGGCAGGGATCGGCTATGGGGGTTCCTGTTTTCCCAAGGACCTGGCAGCGTTTATCCGGATTAGCGAGGAGCTTGGGTATGACTTCCGGCTCCTCAAGGAGGTTGCAGCTATTAATGAGGAACAGAAGGAACGGTTTTTTAAGAAGATTCGGCGAGCCCTCTGGGTGCTTGAGGAGAAAACGATCGGGCTTTTGGGTCTTGCGTTTAAAGCCAACACCGACGATGTTCGCAATAGCGTAGCCCTGGAACTGGCTTCTCGCTTTCTGCGGGAAGGGGCTCGCGTTCGGGCCTATGACCCGGTAGCTGGCAGAAAGGCACAACGAGTCCTTCGGGAACTTGAAATCTGCGAAGTGGGGGAGGAGGTA
The DNA here is from genome assembly GCF_905250085.1 of Candidatus Methylacidithermus pantelleriae. Lineage (GTDB taxonomy): Bacteria > Verrucomicrobiota > Verrucomicrobiia > Methylacidiphilales > Methylacidiphilaceae > Methylacidithermus > Methylacidithermus pantelleriae. The sequence continues at coordinate 138,750 of NZ_CAJNOB010000001.1, read as the reverse complement.
GCCCGGGGAGCGGACTGTGTTGTAATTGCGACCGAATGGGACGAGTTTCGGAGACTTGATTGGGCTCGTATGCGCAAGTGGATGATTAGCCCGCTTCTGTTTGACGGGAGGAACCTTTTGGATCCTGCTCACATGGTGGCTCTTGGGTTCCAATACGAGGGCGTAGGAAGAGGATTGAGGATAGGGTAAGGGGAGATCACCCTTGGGAGCTCGTTCCACGACAATCCGCTCTTGGGAGGAGAAGCCAGCTGCATGAATACCCTTGTTGTAGGAGCCCAGTGGGGAGATGAGGGCAAGGGCAAGGTCGTTGACGTTCTTACGGAAACGGCCGATGTAGTGGTTCGATGCCAAGGTGGGGACAACGCAGGCCATACGGTAGAGGTGGATGGCCAGACGTTTGTCCTTCACCTGATTCCTTCCGGGATCCTGTGGCCGGGGAAGTGTTGTGTCATTGGTAATGGGCTCGTTCTCGACCCGGTGGCTCTGGTGTCAGAGATTCGATCGATCCAGAGTCGGGGAATCGAGACGGAGGGGCGGATCTTGGTGAGCGAGGGAGCTCATCTGGTTTTGCCGCATCATCGGGTGCTAGACGTACACTCGGAAAAAGCCAAGGGACCCGGAAAGATCGGCACCACCGGTCGGGGCATTGGCCCGGCCTACGAGGATAAGGTGAGTCGAAGGGGTTTGCGGGCGGTGGATCTTTTGCGAGCCGATGAGTTCCAGCGCAAGTTAGGCCAGCGGATCGAGGAAGCAAACCGCCTCTTGCACCGGTTAGGACTGGAACCCCTGGACGCGGGCGGAATCACGGAGGAATACCTGGCGGCTGCGCAGTTTCTCCGACCGGTCATTACCAATACCGTCCTTTGGCTTCACGACGCTTTGGCCAAAGGAAAGAGTCTTCTTTTCGAGAGCGCTCAAGGGACCTTTTTGGATGTGGATTTTGGGACCTACCCCTATGTTACCGCTTGCAACACCACCGCGGGGGCAGCTCTGGTAGGCTCGGGGGTTTCACCCAAGGAAATCCATCACGTGGTAGGGTGTGTCAAAGCCTATACGACCCGGGTCGGAGAAGGCCCGATGCCTACGGAGTCCTCAGAGCTTACGGCGCTTTTGCACGCTATGGGGCGAGAGTTTGGTTCCACCACGCGCAGGGCGCGCCGGTGTGGCTGGTTTGACAGTGTGCTGGTTCGCTATGCGCGGTTGATCAACGGGTTTGACCGGCTGGCGGTTACCAATCTCGATAATTTGGATTGTCTGGACGAAATCCCCGTCTGCGTGGCTTACAACCTGGAGGGAAGAAGGCTCGAGTATCCACCGACCGCTTTGGAGGACTGGTGGAATTGCCAGCCTGTCTACCGGGTTTTCCCCGGGTGGAAAGAACCGACCGGGCAGGCTCGAAGCTTTCGGCAGTTGCCCAAACCGGCTCGGGACTATCTTCTAGGACTGGCGGAGCTGGTGGGCGCTCCGCTGGGGCTCGTATCCGTCGGAGCGGGCCGGGAAAAGAGCTTCTGGGTTGAGTAAGAAGGGAGGGTTCTTTTGAGTTCGTGCAACGGGTTTGAGGTTCCGCGGCATGTGGCCATTATCATGGACGGCAATGGCCGCTGGGCCAAGGCTCGGCGGCTCCCACGAAGCGAGGGACACCGTAGGGGTTTCGAAGCCGCCCGACGGGTTGTAGAGGCGGCCAGCGAGCTAGGAATTGGCTACCTGACCTTGTATGCGTTTTCCGTGGAAAACTGGGCTCGCCCTTCCTGGGAAGTTCGTGCTTTGATGGAAATGCTCGAGGAGTTTCTTCGGTCGCACCGGAGCGAGCTTGTGGAAAAGAACATTCGTTTGGAAGCGATTGGGCGTCTGACAGACCTCCCACCTGCTGTCCGGCGGGAACTGGAGGAAACGCGAGAAGCCACAAGCAAAAGTACGGGTCTGACCGTGGTATTGGCGTTGAGCTATGGGGGAAGGGTAGAAATTGTCGAGGCGGCTCGCTCTCTGGCAGTGGAGATTGAGGCTGGGATGCTTCGCGCGGAGGAGATTGACGAGACTCTTTTTCGGCAAAAACTCTACACGGCGGGCTACCCGGATCCCGACTTACTCATCCGAACCAGTGGGGAAAAGAGAATCTCTAATTTTCTTTTGTGGCAAATTGCGTACACCGAGCTGTATGTGAGCCCGACCCTATGGCCGGACTTTGGTCCGGAAGAATTTCTTGCGGCCCTGCAAGACTATGCCCAGCGGCAAAGACGATTCGGAAGGGTCTTGCAGAATGGGTAATCTTAGCCTTCGTGTGGCGTCCACGATCTTTCTGTGGACGGCAACGCTGGGAGTAATCCTAGCTCGGTGGAAAACTGGGGTGATCCTTCTTCTAGCTGGGTTGGGACTGGCGGCCCAGTCGGAGTTTTACGCGATGTTTCAACCGCAAGGAATGGCTGCGTTTCGGAAAACCGGCCTTCTCTTTGGTCTTTTGCTCATGGGGGGTTGCTGGTACAGCTTGGTCTGGAATCCCAGCTTCGGCCAGCGCTACCCGTTTTGGCAGGAAGGAGTTCTGGTAGGTCTTCTTTTTACTCTTCTCGTGCGGGTGGTGTTGTGGCCTGAAGGGCCGGCGCCGATCGGCCGGGTGGCGATCACCCTTTTGGGGTTTGTCTACGTGCCCTACCTTTTGAGTTTCCTGGCCCGGCTGGCCTTACTCTCGTCTCCTGGCTACGACTCGTTTGCGGCGGCGCTCTATCTTGTGGCGACCACAAAATGTGGCGACGCGGCTGCGTTTCTTGTGGGTTCTGCTGTGGGGCGCCACAAGCTTTTGCCCCGTGTGAGTCCTGGCAAAACCTGGGAAGGGGCCGTTGGAGGATTGGCCCTTTCGGTAGGGGTCAGTGTGGGACTTTGGCGCCTCCTTCGAACTGGGCTGCGAGGGTTTAGCTTGCCGGAGATTGTGGGGTTAGGGCTTTTTTTGGGGGTTGCCGGAGTGGTAGGGGACCTGGCCAAATCGGTTGCGAAGCGACAGGCGCAAGTAAAGGATTCTGGTTCGATCATTCCGGGGATCGGAGGAGCGCTCGACTTAATCGATAGCGTCCTTTTTACTTCTCCCCTTTTGTATTGGTACACGCGGCTTCGCTTCTAGATGGGAAGGGAAATGGGGCCTTAGGAAAGGTTTTGCTTGGGAGGAAAGTTTGCATGTCGCCGGCAGTCAGGGAGGCATGGATCTGGGCTGGATCTCTGGGGGCTCTGGGTATCGCTACGGCTTTGGTGGGTAGAGGGAGCTGGGTTCTCCTTTCCCTTGTGTTGTGGGCAGGGGCTGGAGGGGTCGCCTTTTTTTTCCGGGATCCTCCGCGTCATCCCCAGTGCGTGGGGTCTTTGTCCATCCTGGCACCGGCCGATGGCACCGTGGTAGAGGTTGGCCCGGCGCAGGCGCCTTTTGATCTTGGATCCAGGCGCAGGATTGCCATTTTTCTTTCTCTTTGGGACGTTCACGTCAACCGGTCCCCGGTAGAAGGTCGGGTGGTCCGGCAGGAACGACATCCCGGGCGTTTTTGGGACGCCCGGTCGGCGCGGGCGGCGACGGAGAACGAGCGCGTGGATTGGTTATTGGAAACAGTGCGTGGCCCTGTGGCCCTGCGACAGATCGCCGGAAAAGTTGCCCGGCGGATTGAAACCTGGGTGGGCCCTGGGCAGAACGTTTCGCTGGGACAAAAAATCGGAATGATCCGGTTGGGGTCGCGCGTGGAGCTATATTTACCCTGGGAATGTCAATGCCGGATCAGGGTGGGGGACCACGTTCGGGCAGGAGAAACCTGCCTGGGGAGCTGGCCGTGAAGGACGCCAGAGAAAACCAAGGCGAGGAGCAGATCTACCTGTTACCCAATCTTCTCACGGCCGGAAATCTGGTCTGTGGGTTTCTGGCCATCCTCAAGATCCTGGCGGGTACCTTGGAGCGAGATGCGGACGCGGCCGGGTGGATCCGCACCTACGAGAGTAGTGTCGGGTTTATCCTTCTGGCGTTTGTTTTCGATGTCTTGGACGGCCGGCTTGCGCGGCTGGGAGGCAAAGAGAGCGCTTTTGGTCGCGAGCTTGATTCTTTGGCCGATCTTATCTCCTTCGGGGTGGCGCCTGCGTTACTGGTTTTTGAAATTGTCTTGTATCGTTTCCCTCACCGGCTGGGGTGGGTGATCGCTTGCGCTTATCTCATTTGTGGAGCCTTGAGGCTGGCCCGGTTCAATGTCCACGCGGCTCGGGGGGTCACAACACGTTCGGGGGATTTTACGGGTTTACCGATCCCGGCTGCCGCTGGGCTTGTTTCGTCTCTGACGCTCCTCCTTTTGCACTACTACGAAAAGGACCGGGATTTCGAGCAGGGATGGGGCAAATATGCCCTTGCGGCTTTGCTTTTGTTCCTTTCGATCATGATGGCAAGCCGGGTCCGATATCCAAGCTTTAAGGGTTTTGGTTGGCACACGCAGAGACCGATGGCTCGCTATGCAGGCATTGTTGCTTTTTTGACCCTTACAATCCTTTACTACAAGTGGATGCTGGCCGTCGATTTTACGGCATACTTGCTTTACGGATTCCTTCGGCCGTTTTTGTCGCGTTCGTGGCGGCGGGAAATTGAAGAAGAGGAGTCCGACGAGGGGGTTTCTCTGTGGGAGGTGTCTCACCCCGAGGACGCCCGGCAAGAGCTGGAGAAACGGAATGGGAGTCCACCTCTGGGCTAGAACGTTGCCAGTAGGAAATCCTCCTTTGGATCCCGTCATCATCCTGAAGGATGCGTGGCCGGTAGGCAAAGATTCCTTGAGGCCGGTCGGTGGGAAGGGGATGTTCGAGGGAAGGGAGAGAAAAAAGAGAAAAAGCTTGCCATCCTCCGCCAGGGCTCCGCGCAAGCTCTTTGGGATCGGGACCGGGTCGAAGGATGGGCCGCCACAAGACCAGGGTATGGCAAAGGGGTGAAGCTTTCTCCAGAAGATCCCGAGTCTCCAGGCGTCCCGCAAGGACCGCCGGATCCACCCGCTGCCAAAAAATCTTTTGGGAAAGAAAACGCCAGCGGCGCTCGTCCTCTGACTCTTGTAGGGGCTCCGGAGGACGGTCCTGGTCCGCTACGACCCGGCAGGGCGACCAGCCGACGTAGTCGCCACTTTTGGCCCAACGCACGCAGGCTGGGTGCCACTGGCTACCCGCGCGCCATACCCAGCGCCCGTCCGCTTGCAGCACCCAGTATCCGTAGTGGTCGGTCGCCCAGCTAAAGGGTTCTTCCCCCTCCCAGTACCACCCGAAGTCGGTATAGTGCCACCGCCCGCGCGTCATTGGCTGGTAGTCCTTCTGGGCGGGGCGGTAGACCCAGTGGTTTTGCGAGTCCCGTTCCCAGTGCCCATAGGGCTCTAGAAGCTTAAGAACATGGTCGAAATCCACGGCGGGCCGCTCCGTGTACGGTGCGATTCCACCCTGTAGACTCCATGGGGCCAAAACGAAAAGAAACCCAGTGACAAACCGTCTCATCGCGCCGTCCAATGGATAGATAGGTACTCTCTTTGGGCCCACCTTGCATGTGACAGTTTGGTGACGTTCGCTCAATACAAACGGCAGCTTCCTTGGGCTCCCTCTTGCGATCCGTGGACTTCGTTGGGCTTGCAAGGAAACAGACGTCCCCTAGTCGGCTTCCGGAAAGACACAGAGGCCGTGAGAAGGTTTGACGAAAAAATCGGAAGGCAAGACGATCGCCAAGCCAGCAACAGCCGTGGGTCACAACGGAAGGTAACGACGGATGCCCTCCGAAAAAGGCGTCCAGTGAATGCCGAGAAGCTCGGCCGTTGGTGTCGGGTCGCCCCAGCTTCCCTCTTCCAGTACGCAGAGCTCGGAAACGGAAAGAAGCCGCGGTCCCACACACCGTTCCGCAAGCCATGCCGCCGCGTAGCTCACAGGCCACGGAACGGGGGGAAGAAGCCAAGTAGGATCGCAAGTGGCGTGAAGCAGGAAAGAGAGCCCCAAAAGGATCGAAGGGAAAGCGAGGGAAGGGGAAACCCCAAGAAGCCCACTACCTGCAACAGCCAAAACCACGCCGCCTAGGGCTTCCGACCATCTACGAAGCGTTGCTGCCAGGGGGGATGAACGAGGCGTTTGCGAGGGAACTCCCACCGCGGCGAAAATTTCTTCGACAATGGCCCGAAGGGAAAGCCGCTGAGGTCCGGCCACCACGAGGGTCCGACCAATCGCATCGGGATGCCCCAGGGCGCGCAGGCAAACCTCGGCCACGTCCCAAACTGCAACCGGTTGGAGAAAGCTAACCCCTCCCCCGGGAAGGGGTAATGTCTTAAGGAGAAGGGATGCGGAAAAAGACTCGACGAGCTGGGCGATCCGAGTGGTGAAGCGATCCCCTTTGCCAAAGATCACACTGGGCCGGAGGATGGTCCAATCCAGAGGGCTTGCTTGGACGCATTGCTCGGCTTGCCACTTGCTGCGGTAATACCGACAGAGAGAATAGGGACGAGCCCCTAAGGCACTAACGTGAAGAAAACGGCGAACCCCTTTTTGGCAAGCTGCTTCCACGACCAAGCGGGTGAGGCGAGTGTGAACGTCCTCGAAGGGAGCCTGGGGGGTCTCAGTCACGGCACCGACTAAGTGGATCACCGCGCTAGCGCCTTCGCACGCCTTGGCCAACCTCGAAAGGTCATAGGGACTTCCCTCAAAGAAGGCGCACCCGTATTGGGACTGGAGCGCCTGGCCCTTGTCCCGGTAGCGCGTAAAGATCCGGACCTCAAACCCAGCCTGGCGCAAGCGAGGAACCAAATTCCTTCCAACAAACCCGGTTCCACCGGTAACAAGAACGGTTTGCATGCCAAAACCTCTCTTGGCTGCCAAGCTACCGGAGCACAAGGGTTGCCAACAGCCAAAAGATTTGGGGACACATAAGGCTGTGTATGGGAAGAAATCCGAGTGAAGTTACGTGGGTGGGCCAAGGGGCAGGGTGTTGGCTACAAAAGGGCTTGGCGGATGTGGAGGGAGGGGGGGTGTTTGGCGATTCCCCGCAGAAGAGTTTGCCATTGGGGATGGTGATGGTTCCAGCGGAGTCTTCAGAACCGCATGGGCGTGGTCTCCTGTGCGCGGGTGTGGAGAAGTGCCGATAAAAAAGGGAAAAGGGGATTGGGGGAGGAGAGCTCGCTTGGGTTCTTTGGGTTGGCTTCTTCTCCAGCCAAAAGTTGTGGATCGTCAAGGCTGTCAAGGAGGTGGGCTCTGCGAGGAAAGGCGATCGCACAGGGCTCCTTGCACAGGTCTCTGGTCCCAAGGTTGCCGTCATCCGGGTCGAGCACTGTGACCGGCTGATGCGTTTTGGTTTCGAGTAGCGGGAAGTGGCATGGGCTATGGAGAGTCGAGCGATCCTGGTGGTGGATCCCAATTGAGAAGAGGGGCGATATCGTGCGCGATCGGCAGGTGGTTATGGTTTGGTTTGTGTGCCAGGCTTCACAAAAAAATCGGCGCACAACCGCGCTCCGAGGGCGCTGGGAGCCATTGATGAATAAGGTCCCAATGGTGACATGAGAGCGGCGTTTTTGACCCTGACATCGGAAGAGCTTTCGCGTCTTACCACGTGCGCTCTGTGGGCGGGTGGGAGTCGAGTTTTTTTGCTAGATGGGGGCTTCTGTTTCGCTCAAGTAGGGCAATTGATCCTTCCTTCTTGATTTTGGCTTGACCGCCCAGGAGTTCCCTAGCCTTTCGCGTCCGAGCTTAAAGGAAAGACGGCTTTGAGCGGCTAAAGGCGGCCCGAGCTTATGGGGGAAGCTAGGGAGCGGGATCTGGAGAGTGCGGAAAGGTGGTCCAAGGGCTTGAAAAGAAAAAGCCGGGATCAAACGTTTTGCACGGAAAAAAGCGGCGGCTGGCCATTTTGTGAGCGAACCTCAGTGCGCTTCTGGCCGAAGAGGAGTCTTTAGCGGCTGCGTGTCTCTTTGGGTTTGCGCTGCATTATCCTTGGAAGGCGGATACTCGAACCATGCGGAGGGGAAGAGGGATTGGTAGGGGGAAGCGGTCAAGCGCCCTGTTTTTCCTGGGGTTGAAGGGAAAGACCGGCGCCGGCCAGTCCTGTTCAAGCCGGGGTATGCCCGGCTCTTTTGTAAGGGCGTGTACTTGCGCCTACGGCCAGGAGGTGATCCTTTGGGCTTTCTTCGCAAGCCCGAGGGTGCGGGGTGCCAACCCAAGAGAGGCAACTCGTTTGTCTGCGGGAGGGATCTTGCGTTTGGGAAGGAAAAAGGGGTGGCGGGTGTTTACCGAGCGGGTCCAAGCGCGGACCTCTTTCGCTCCCTGAAGAGGCGGCCTTGCCGGAGTGGTCGGCATCGAGATCAACGAGGATCATGGCACCTTGGCGCAAGAGAGATCGGTTTGGGAATCTTGTGAGAATCCGCAGGATCCGATGGAATCTCTCTTGGCACAAGCGAGGAGGCCAAAGCGATTTCTATTGATTTACTAATGTGTGCTAAGAGATCGCCCGGGGCTTGCGCGAAATCGGGCCACAAGGGGGCGTGGGATCGAACGGTGAGATCTTGGCAAGAGGAAGCTTGAGCTTGAGTCAGTGGGTCCCGTCGGAGCTGCTCGGTCTTTTCCTTCGTTTCGCGCCAAGGTGATCGTGAGTGCTTACGTCGGCTTTTTTTTCGCGCCGGAGTCGAGGTGAGGGAAGTCAGACCCGGCCTACCCGTCTCTGATCGCTGCGGTCAACCCCGCGTGTCGCCCGGAGCGTATGTCCGATCGGGAGGAACTTGACGGCCTCCCGCGGCCTTTGGTCGCGAAAACGCGCGACTGGGCGCTACTTCGGCCTTTGCCCCGGAAACCCCGACCCGCAAGTCGTCGCTAGCCCTGTTCTTGGCCGGCGTCCGAGACCATCCTCCCTAACAGAGGAAGGGTTGTGTGGGGTCTTAGGAGAGCCTCCTGCGCAGGTTTGCTTCCGTGCTGCCCGCAGTGAGTTCCGCGGAGGAAAAAAGGCGAAGTAAATGGGCTGACTTTGGAGGAATCGCTTGATTACAATGGAAGGGAAAGGAAAGAGAAAAAGGCGGGAGGGCGTATGAAGCGGCGGGTGAACCTTTGGAAAGCGGTCGCCTTCCTCGGGATCTGGGTGTGGGTGCTTGGCCCAGGAGGATGGGCGGAGGCGGCCCCTGTCCGGAGCTACCGGGGCGGCGGAGCCGGTTCGGGTGGGAAGGTGTTGACGGCGTTTGAAGCCAAGAGGATTGCCGATCGAGCCGTCGGTGCGGAGTTGCGGGAAAGAATACTCGAAATCTGGGGTCCTCGAAGCCCGACAGCACTCACTCCAACGTGCTGGCAGTTTCTCTACTATGACCCAGGGGCAGCGTATCGATCAAGAAAAGTTGTCGTTGTAGATGATCGCTTGGGAGCTGTGGAAACAGGCGGTCCGGATTGGGAGCACCTGCGGCTGGTTCCGTATAAGGAGGGGGAGGTGGTTGAACCCTGGCGATTACGGATCGATTCGGACCGGGCTTTGGAAATTGTGCAAAATCGAGTGGCTTGGAAGGGGGTTCGATTAAGCACGGTCACCTTCTGGCTCCGGAAAGATCTCAACCAGGGTGGTCCTCCCTTCTGGCACTTGCAGTTTTTTGCTGATCGGGAAGGATACGAAAAGGATATTGGTTATGCGGAGGTAGCGGTGGACACCGGAGAGATCCTTCGGATGCGGATCGAACCGGAGAAGGCTTTGCCGAAGGCGCGCGGGTGAAGAAAAACCTCGGGAGCCTGCTCCCGAAGGGAAACGGAGAGTTTCCAGCGGGATCTCGGAACGCGGGGTATGTGTTTCGGGGATCCAAGGGGACGGTCTTGTGGGAAAGCTAGTCATTGGGGAAAGAGGGGAAGAGGCGCCAAGGGAGGGGGTTGGACCGTTACGTGCCGTGCACCGGTCGGTGCAATCTGGGGACGCTATCCGGCATCTCTACGTCCACGTTCCGTTTTGCTCGCGGGTCTGCCCGTTCTGCGGGTTTTACGTACACCGGCCGGTTCCTGGCCTGGGCCAGAGATATGTGGAAGCAGTTGTCCGGGAGTGGGAACGGCAGAAAGAAGTCTACCGGGTGGAACTGGAGACGATCTATCTGGGGGGAGGCACTCCCTCCCTTATGCCCCTAGTTTTTCTATCGCGTCTTACGCACGCACTCGGCGCAGCGGAGGTGGAAGAGGTAACCCTAGAAGCTCATCCGGCAACGGTGACCCAGGAACGGCTGAGGGCTTGGCGGCAGATGGGAATCAACCGGTTGAGTCTTGGGGTCCAAAGCTTCGATCCCGGTGAGTTAGCCTGGCTGGGGAGACCGCCGGATCCAGAAAGGATGCTAGAAGCCGTGCGGTGGGCACGCGCGGAGGGGTTTTCCAATCTCAATCTCGATCTTCTGTTTGGCTTGCCGGGACAAACGGAAAAGCGTTGGCGCAAGACATTGGAGCAGGCGATGGCGCTGGAGCCGGAGCACTTGAGTGTGTACTGTCTGACCGTGGAGGAGGGCACTCCCTTGGAGCGGGAGTACCGAGAGGGCCGGTTTCAGAGGGATCCGGAAAGGGAGGCGCGGCTGTGGCTACTGGCCCAAGAACTGTTGGAGGCGCGGGGGTGGGTCGGCTATGAAATTTCCAATTATGCAAGGCCAGGTTGGCCGTGCCGTCACAACCAGGCCTACTGGCAAGGAAGAGATTATTTGGGACTGGGTCCGAGCGCCTGGTCCACCGTGGGGGACCGGCGGTGGCAGAATGTGGCTGACACGCAAGAATATATCCGCCGGCTAGAGGCGGGAGCAACGTGGGTCGGCTTTGAAGAAGGGATCGGAAGAGAAACGCGGCGCAAGGAAAGAGTTGTTTTTGGCCTTCGGACTGCAGAGGGGATTCCAGAGGAGCTAGTCACCCCAGAGGAAGCCCAAAAGCTCGCTCTCTGGGAGGCGGATGGCTTGGTGCTCCACAGAGAGGGACGGTACCGGCTAACCGTGAGAGGAAAACTTTTTGCGGATGAACTTGCAGGAGAACTCTTGTAGGCGAAGGAGTGGGAAAGACTCTTGAGGATCCGTGGGGAAAAAGGTTTTTGTGGCGTGGGGTCCTTTTTTGGTTCGGCAAGCGCGGCCATGGAAAAAAGTCGCGCTCGAGCCTCAAGGGTTTCCAGTGGCCGGATGGTGGGAAGCGGGCTATTGCACGCTTTGTAGCTTTAGGGTCCAATGGAACGGCTTTTTTTTGTGAGAAGCCTTCTTGTCGGCTGCTTCCTGCCGGCTTGTGGAGGTGAGAGGCAGGACGGGGAGGAGAAGAAAGGAAAGGGATAAAGTCTCTCGCAAACGTTTTTAGGACGGAAACGTGGGGAACAAGGGAAAAGGGGCTTCTCGGGAAAGTTTTGTAGAAAAAAGGGCTTGAACCGTTTGCCTGACGTGTTATCGAGCGGGCTTTCTTTTTCCAAAAGTGGGGAGATGGGTTAGGAGCGGCAAAGCGGCTCATGCGCTTGGGGGTATCGGTCCCTATGGTTTGACGCGAGGAGGTCGGGGGCGTTTCGGGGAGAACGCGCTGGCGGCAGGCATCGCCGGTATGACTGGCCAAAGCTCCTATCGGGAGGCTTCCGGGCCCTAACCTGTGGGCTGACCGCGGCAATCATTGCTTCTGCCCGCCTTCTTTGGCCATGGTGAGAAGAAGGGCTTGGAGCACTGGAAGCAGGTTGTAGAGCTTGATTGTGCCCGGGAGAATTGGACGTTTGTCCCTATCTCTGGCTTGGGCCGGGGATGAAGGATCGTAAGAATGGGCTTAAGAAGCGACTGCTGGACGGTATCCCTAGTGGTTGAGTCCGCCGGCTGGTGAGATCACCCAGGTTAGTGAGATCACCCATAAGGACGGGCTGCTCCGCTTGGGAGCGGAGCGAGTGTTCCCACTTTGCTAGGCTCAGCGCGTCCGAGGCGAGGGGGGTCATTTTCCATCCAGGCGAGGGGAAAACCTTCGAGCAAGACTTGGCCAAGGACGTGCTGGAGATGATCCGCCGTCTTCTTGGCTCGGGCTCTATGGCTTTTTGATGGACGTTTGGAGCCGGAGGGTGCTGAACGGTCGCAATCAGGCGGGGGAGGAGGGGAGGTATGCGCATGGCTCATCGGATGGCGGTTGATCCGAAGAAAGAGGGAGCGAACCTGCTTTGCCTGGGTGTCTGGCGTGGCCGGCTTTGTCTCAAGCTGGGCCTTGGAAGGGTGGCGGAGGGAGCGAAACCGGCTGAAAGGGGACGGCTACACACAGATGTTCGATGTGATCAGGTGCGCGGGCGCTCGAGGCGATCCTCGATCTTGGAGTGGCTTTCCGGGCGTTCTTTTGAGGGACACGGCCGGTGTTGTCGGCGGAAAAAGAAAACGGTGCGCGATCGTTTTTGCGTGGCCCATGAGGCCTCATCTTTCGTGTCGACGTCCCGAGGCTCCGGCTTCCCAGCGTTGGCTGGGTGCGGGTGCGTGAGGAGGTGCGCTTTGACGGCAGGTGTAAGCGTGTGACGGTCAGCCGAGAGGCGAAGAGGTGGTTTGCCTTGATCCTGGTGCGTACCGACGACATCCAGAAAGTCGAGCATTCCTAGAGGAGAGTCGCCGTCGATTTTGGCATAACCATGTTGGCCATGCGCGAGTAACCGGGAAAAAGCGATTTTCGGCGCCAACGCGCGACCAGGCGGCTTTTGAGGAAGTTGCGTAGGCAAAGCCTGAGGGCATCTCGGAAAAAGAATGGCTTGGGCTAGCGGGAGAAAAGCCAAATTGCGCCTTGCCACGATTGACCCGTGCAGCGCAAGCGTCCGGTGCCATGCCATGGACAAAGCCACGTACGAGGCTTGCCAAGACCTAGCGCCGCATCGGCATTGAGGATCGGAATGTTCAAGGGATCGTACGCAACCGTTACCTTTCCCGGTCGATCCTGGATGGCGCATGGTCCGAATTTGGTCGCCGGCTTTCCTACAAGGCGGCGACCCATGGGGAACGCTTGGCGGCAAGCTCTGTGGCGGAAGTCTTGTGGAGGGGAACGCAAAGACGCCGAGCGCAGGCCCCCAGTGAAACAGGCCTCGGAAGAAGGTTCTAGCGGGAGCAGCCCGGGAAGGAACGCCTGTGGAGACCGGCTCTGGGGTACAACGGTGCTCTGCACCGGTCTCCGAGCACCCGGTCGAGAAAGGACCAACGGAACGGCAAGCTCGCCGCAGAGCTTTGGTTGGGGACGGGGTGTTTTCGGTAAACTTGGGAAAGCGGGCTCTCTTGTAGGGTGATGCCGTTGGTGCGAGGAAGTTTTGAGTCCCGGAGGTCTTGAGGCGGAGGGGATCCAGGCCGCTGGCAACAAAAGCGAGGGAAAACCCCTTTCCGGCGGGACCAAACGGGGCTAGCCCGAGCGAGACAAGGTTTAACCTGGAGAGGATTCCAGCGCTTGGAGGTGGGCGAGCACACTTCGGGCCAGTGCTTGGGTGTTGTAGCCGCCCTCGAGGATCGAGACGATTCCTTTTGCCTGGACGGTTTCGACCAGTTCCACACAGAGATGGGTAAGCCGGGCGAAACTTTGTTCCACGAGGAGCATGGCTCCCAAAGGGTCGTCGCGATGGGCATCAAAACCCGCTGACACAAGGAGAAGCTCTGGGCGAAAGGCGGTTAGGGCAGGCAGGATCCTCTCCCTGGTGGCTCTGAGGTAATCCTCCTCGGTGCTTCCGGGCGGGAGAGGGACGTTGAGGGTAAAGCCCAGTCCGGGGCCCCGGCCGGTCTCGTCACTGGCGCCGGTGCCCGGGTAGTGGGGATATTGGTGAAGACTTGCGTAGTAGACCGTGGGGTCTTCGTAGAAAATTTCTTGAGTGCCATTGCCATGGTGAACGTCCCAGTCGAGGATGGCCACGCGGGAAATCTTGTAGGAGGCCTGGGCATAGCGGGCGGCAATGGCGACCGTGTTGAGGAGACAAAACCCCATCGCGGCAGCAACCCGGGCGTGGTGGCCAGGGGGACGCACGGCACAGAAAACCGATCGTGCTTCTCCGCAGCAAACAAGGTCGATGGCAGCCAGCGCGCACCCGACGGCTGCTTGGGCAGCAAGATAAGAGTCTCCGCCCGCGTACGTATCCCCGTGGTCGAGGGGTTGCAGGGGTTTGCCCTGGGTCTGCCTGAGGCGTTGGAGATATTCTGGATCGTGGACGGAGGTAAGCCAGGGTTCGGGGTCGACCGGCGGAGCCGTCGAAAGGAGGCGCAGGTGGAGGGGATCACTCTCCAAGGCAGAGAGAATGGCAGAGAGCCGTTCGGGTCGCTCGGGGTGCCCGGCTGGGGGCCGGTGCCGGAGGCAGGCGGGGTGAGAAAGAAAGGCGACGGGCTTGAGGGACATGGCCACGGAAAAAACGTGAGAGTTTTGGGGGTAGCGGGTTTTCCTTTACACTCCATCCTTCCCCTTGGCAAGAGGGAAGAAAGGAGACGGGTTTTGGACAACACGGAAGAGGAAGGAGCCGATGCCGAAGGAATTGGTCTTGGGTCATTCGCCGGATGCCGATGACGCTTTTTTGTTCTATGCTCTTCTTCAAGGAAAGGTAGACACGACACCCTATCGGATTCGGGAAATCGCTGAAGGGATTGAAGAATTAAACGAGCGGGCCTTTCGGGGAGAACTGGATGTCACGGCCCTGTCGTTTCATGCTTATCCTAGGGTTGGGCACCTCTATGAGCTTCTGCCCATCGGGGCAAGCATGGGCGAAGGGTACGGGCCTGTGGTGGTGGCGCGGAGGCCGCTGGGAAGGGAGGAGCTGCGAAGAGCGAAGCTGGGCCTGCCGGGCCGATGGACAAGTGCTACGCTGGCACTGCAACTCTACCTGGAACGCTCGCTTGAGGAACTGCGCTGGGAGGAGGTACCGTTTGAAGAGTTACTCGATTGGGTAGCTGAGGGAAAAGGGGATGCGGGTGTGATCATTCACGAGGGGCAGTTACGCTTCCAGGAATTGGGCCTTTGCAGTTGTGTGGACCTGGGGCGATGGTGGTGGGAGACTCGGCGGCTCCCCTTGCCTCTGGGAGGCAATGTGATCCGGCGCTCGCTGGATCCCGAACTAAAAAGGCGGGTGGTGGGATGGTTGCGGGAGAGTCTTGGCTATGCCCGGAACCACGGAGAGGAGGCCTTGGCCTATGCGGCTCGGTTTGGAAGGGGATTGGATCGGGAGCGGCTAGCGCGGTTTGTGGGGATGTATGTTAACGACCGGACGTGGGATTGTGGAAGAGAGGGAAGGCAAGCAGTAGAAAGATTCCTTGGCGAGGGGCAGCGGCGAGGATGGGTAGATCCGTGCGAGCTCCGGTGGTGGGAAGGGGAAAGCCATGAGTGAATGGGAACTGGGGGGGAAGCGACTGTCTTCCCGGCTTTTCATGGGGACTGGAAAATTTGCGTCCCCGAAGCGAATGGTGGAGGCCTTGGAGGCCAGTGGTGCCCATTTGGTGACGGTTGCCTTGCGACGAGTGGAACTTACGGGGGAAGAGAACCGGCATCCGGATCTTTTGGACTATATTGACCGGAACCGGTACTGGGTAGTCCCCAATACGAGCGGAGCCCGGGACGCCGGGGAGGCGGTGCGACTGGCGCGGCTGGCGGCCAGTGCCGGGTTGCCCCGGTGGGTGAAGCTCGAAATCCATCCGGATCCTCATTATTTGCTTCCCGATCCCGTAGAGACGCTGGAAGCGGCCCGGATCCTTGTGCGGGAGGGGTTTATTGTCTTGCCCTACATCCATGCCGATCCGGTCCTGGCCAAAAGACTGGAGGAAGTCGGGGTGGCAGCGGTAATGCCTTTGGGAGCGCCGATTGGCTCCCGGAGGGGGCTGGAAACCCGGGCGATGCTAGAAGTCATTCTGGAACAGGCGACCGTCCCGGTCATTATCGACGCGGGACTCGGGGCTCCCTCGCACGCGGCGGAGGCGATGGAGATGGGGGCAAGTGCGGTGCTGGTCAATACGGCGATTGCGGCCTCCCCCGACCCGGTAGGGATGGCTTGGGCGTTCCGGATGGCGGTGGAAGCCGGGCGAAGAGCCTTTGAAATCGGTCTGAGGAAGCCCGAAAAGCAAGCGGTGCCGACGAGTCCCCTGGAGGTTTTCCTGTGAACAAAACTGGGAATACTTCCTAGCGGGTGGGGTGGCGTAGCGGGTCCTCAAAACGCGTGTAGGCAGGATTAAACCGGATTTCCATTTTTTCGGTAGGCCCGTTTCGCTGTTTGGCGATGTGGAGGGAGTAGGGAATGAGCTGGGAGGAAGGGGAGGAATCGCTTTCTTCCTCTGCATCGGAGTCAAGTCGATGGAGGAGGAGAACCACGTCGGCGTCTTGCTCGATCGCCCCTGATTCCCGTAGGTGATGGAGTGCGGGTTCGCAACGCCCCTCGTCAGGCCGGCGGTTGAGCTGTGCCAGGACGATAATGGGAAGGTTAAGCTCTTTCGCCAGCGCCTTAATGCCGCGGGAGATTTCGGCAATTTCGACCTGGCGGTTCTCCCGGGCTTGGGGAGAGTCGGAATGGAGAAGCTGGAGATAGTCGATAATGAGGAGTTCGATCCCGTACTGCTGCTTCATGCGGCGGGCTTTCGCGCGTAGCTGGTGGATGGTCAGATCGCTGGAGTCATCGAGATAGAGGGGCCAGGTTTTGATATCTTCCGCAATCTGGGCCAGCTTTTGCATTTGGAAATCATCGACTTCTCCGCGCCGGATGCGCTGAAGGCTTTCGCTGGCTACGGAAGCGAGCAGCCGGAGCATGAGCTGGGCGTTGGTCATCTCAAGACTGAAAAGGCCCACGGCGTGGCCGGGTTTGACCCAGGCGTCCTGTTGGGGATCATACCGCTCGGAAAGCGCGTGGCGGGCAAAAGTGAGGGCCAGAGCGGTTTTCCCGACCCCGGGGCGGGCCGCTAGCACAATCATGTCTCCTTTCTGCCAGCCGGTGGTCAGCTGGTCGAGCTGGTAGAAGCCGGTGGGGATGCCAAAGAGATGACCTTTGCGCTTGCGGAAGGCATCGACCAGCTGGATGGCTCGGGCAATTTCCTTGGCTCCCGGAACGATATTTTGGGTGAGGGCCATACCGGTGACGCGGAAGATGGCCTCTTCGGCCTGGTCGAGGACGTGGGCCACCGGCTGGGGTTCGGAGAGGATCGAGTCGGCGATGCGGCTGCAGGCTTCATGGAGTCGGCGAAGAAGACTCTTATCCTTGACGATCTGGATATAGGAGCTGACGTTGAGATGGGTGGGAAAACTCGAGCAGAGCTCGGCCAGGATGGCGGGGCTTCCCAGGGCTTGGGCGCGTCCGCGGTCGAGAAGGTTTTGGTGGACCGTAACGACATCGATGGGTTGGTGTCGAAGGTGCATGTCCCGGAGCAATTGGAAAAGCTCCTGATGAGCGGGAACAAAAAAATCCTCGTGGGCGAGCCGTTCCATGGCGAGATCGAGAGTCGTTTCGGGGTGGGCGATCATGGCACCGAGAACGGCTCGTTCCGCGTCGGCGCTATAAAGGGAAGAGACCGGTTGCGGAGGAGAGGAGGCTCGGGAGCGAGGAGTTCGTGTCATATCCGATAGAATAGGGCGAAGGGGGCCTTGGCAAAGGGGAAGCTATCGACAAGTTATCCAGAGGGTTATTCACAAAACTCTAGGCCAAAGCTGGGGAGACAAAGGGAGAATATGGACAAGGAATACGATGTGGTTGTGATCGGAGGGGGGCATGCGGGGGTGGAAGCGGCTCTGGCGGCTGCGCGGATGGGGTGCCGGGTAGTTCTGGTGACCTTACATCTGGACACCCTGGCTCAGATGTCCTGCAACCCGGCCATCGGCGGGATTGGCAAGGGGCATCTGGTGCGGGAGATTGACGCCCTGGGAGGAGAGATGGGCCTCAACGCGGATGCTACCGGTATCCAGTTTCGGATGCTCAACACCCGCAAGGGTCCCAGTGTTCAAGCCCCCAGGGTCCAATGCGATAAAAAGGCCTACCAGTTCCGGATGAAGGCGATGTGCGAGCGGCAGCCCAATCTGGATTTGATCCAGGGGGAGGTGGAAAGGCTCTGCCTCCAAGGCGATCGGGTGGTGGGCGTGTGCCTAAACTGGGGAGGAGTCTTTCGGGCAAAGTCGGTGGTGATTACGACGGGAACGTTTCTGCGAGGGCTTCTCCATGTGGGCATGCGGCAAGGGACGGGGGGAAGAATGGGGGAGAAAGGGAGCGGCTTTTCCGAGCACCTGCGCGAGCTGGGCTTCGAAGTGGGGAGATTTAAGACGGGAACCCCTCCAAGGATTCATGCGCGAAGTATTGATTGGAGCCGAGTGGTAGCGCAGCCGGGGGATGAGCCACCGCAGCCCTTCTCCTATCTTGTGGATACGCTTCGAAAAGGGCCCAATGAGATTTTCACCCTCAACGAATGGCGTGAGGGAATGTTCCACGTGGAACAATTGCCCTGCTGGATCACCTATACCACCCCGGAAACCCACGAGGTGATCCGGCGCAACCTTCACCAGTCACCTCTCTACAGCGGGCGGATCGAAGGGATCGGTCCACGGTACTGTCCCTCCATTGAGGACAAGGTGGTTCGCTTTGCGGGCAAGGATCGTCACATCGTTTATCTTGAGCCTGAAGGACGGCACACGGAGGAATACTATGTCAATGGCTGCTCCACCAGTCTTCCGCTCGACGTTCAAGAGGAGTTTCTCCATACGATTCCGGGACTGGAGCACGCCCATATCCTTCGTCCCGGCTATGCGGTCGAGTACGATTATTGTCCCCCTACCCAGCTCTACCCCACCCTAGAATCGAAACGGATCGAAGGGCTCTTTTTTGCCGGCCAGATCAACGGGACCTCCGGCTACGAGGAGGCCGCCGCTCAAGGGATTCTGGCGGGGATCAATGCTGCCCGCAAAGCGCAGAACCTCCCCCTGGTCACCCTGCGCCGGGACGAGGCCTACATCGGAGTTTTGGTGGATGATCTTGTCACCTGTGGGACCGATGAACCCTACCGGATGTTTACCTCACGGGCCGAGTTTCGACTTTCTCTCCGGCAGGACAACGCCGACCTCCGTCTGACCCCCCTAGCCTACCAATGGGGCTTGGCAAGCCGGGAGCGTTTCGAGCGGGTTCGAGCCAAGCAAGAACTCCTGCAAAGCCTGCGCCGGCGACTTTGGGAGGAGCGGTGGCAGGGCCAGCCCTGGGCTCTCTGGTTGCGCCGGCCGGATTTCTCCTGGCACAACCTTCCCGCCGAGTGGCAACGGTGCCCCAAGGATGTGGTGACCACCCTGGAGCTAGAAATCAAATACGAAGGGTACGTGGAGAGGGAACGACAACAGGTAGAACGACTCCGTGCCTGGGAGGAAAGACCCTTGCCGGCGGATCTTGACTTTGATCGCATCCCCGGGCTGAAAACGGAAGCCCGCCAGAAGCTAAAAACCATCCGTCCTTTAACCCTCGGTCAGGCGGCCCGGATCCCTGGGGTTAACCCAACGGATCTAGCGATCCTTGCTCTTTGGACTCGCAAGGAGACTTCCGAGGATCTGGCCTGCCGTCCTTCCCCTGCCTAGGTCAACCGGTGCCGTTTCCCCTTGGTTGGCTATCGGGCCTTTGGGGAAAGGGATGGCTCCATTGGTTGCCTCAACCGAAAAAAGGTGTTTTTCCCAATCCAGCGGCAGCAGCCGAAGTTTCCCCCCGGCCGCAAGGACGAGCTGGCTTCCGGCCGCAATATCCCACAGCCGGATTTCGGCCTCTAGGTAGGCATCCACGCGACCAGCCGCCACGTAAGCAAGATCCAGCGCTGCCGAGCCGGTCAGGCGGATCTTCCGTACCCGCGGAGCGTAGTAGTGGAGCCACTCCAGTCCCTTTTTCATTCCTTCCGGGCTGCGCGCAAATCCCACAATGCAGACAGCCTCCTCTAAGCCTTGGCGCCTGCTTGCGTGAATCGCCTCCCCGTTTAAGAAAGCCTCCGATCCTTCCATCACGGTGAACATCTCCTCCCGGATCGGGTCATACACCACCCCCAAAAGGAATCGCCCGGAAGTCACCCGGGCGGCAATTGACACGGCAAAATGCGGAATCCCATACGCGAAGTTGAGCGTCCCATCTAAAGGATCCACCACCCACTCGATCTCTCCGTCGGGATCCCCCGCCATTCCTTCCTCCCCCAAAATCCGGTGGTCGGGATATTCCTTGAGAATCCCCCTTACGATGAGCTCCTGCGTGACGACGTCCGTACGTACCTTGACATCATGCGCCGAGGTCTCCGTCCAGTCCACCGCCGTTCCAAAGGATTGCCGCAAGAATTTCCCCGCCGCCTTGGCCACGTTGGTCGCCGTGTACATGAGACGCCCGATTTCTTCCATGGTTTTTGTCCTCTTTCGTGCGTGTCGATTCTCTTTTTTTGCTAAAAAACCCCCCTTTATCCTCCCGTCCCCTCTCCGCACAAAGGCTCCCAGGAGAGTCGGATGAGCTTGGATACCCCGGGCTCCTCCATCGTTACCCCCACCACTGCGTCCGCACAGGCTACCGACTTGGGGTGATGGGTAATGACGAGAAGCTGGCTCTGGGAAGAAAGTTCCTGAAGAAGACAAACAAAACGCTCCACATTGGCATCGTCGAGCGAAGCATCCACTTCATCCAGGACGCAGACCGGACTGGGCCGCACGCGGGAAAGGCCAAAAAGAAAGGCAAGACTCGCCAATGCCCGTTCCCCTCCAGAAAGAAGGGAAAGACTCCGAAGCCGTTTGCCCGGCGGAGAGACAACAATCTCGATCCCCGCCTCTAGCGGATCCTCGCTTCCTACAAGCTCAATCCGCGCGTCACCACCCCCCAGCAGACGCCTACAGAGTGTTTCGAACTCCCTTGCGGCCGCTTCCACGGTATCCTGTAACCGTTTCCGGGCTTCCTGGTCCATCTGGGCAAGTCCCTCATCGATCAGCCGTTGCGCTTCTACAAGATCGTCCTTTTGGCTTTCCAAAAGCCGTACGCGCTCCTCCCACTTCTGGAGTTCCTCGACGGCCTCCGGATCGGCCGGTCCCAGCCGTTGCCATTGGTCCCGAACCGTTACCAGCTCCGCTTGGAGTTCCGCTTCGGGACGGGCCGCTAACCCGTCTGGGGGGGCCTCGCCGGGCAAGCTCCCGCCCTTGCTAACGATTTCTTCTTCCAGTTGCGCGAGGAACACTTCCTGCCTGGCCATCTCAAGATCTAGCTCGTGCCGAAGCTTTCCTCGCTCCTCGCGCTGTCTCTCGCATTCCTCCCACCGCGTGCGGCAGGACTCCTCTTCTTTCCAAAGGGTTTGCTCGAGCTCCTCATATTCTTTGGCCTTTTTTTCCTTCTCCCGCCGCTCCACAAGCTCCCTCTCCAACGCTTGCACCCAACTTTCCCATTCGCCTTGGGACGTTTCGAGACTTCTACCCACACGCGCTTTTTCCCCTGCTAGCTCTTCCAGTGCCTTTTCAACTCCCTCCAGACGCTGCAAAAGCCCCCTTTTTTGGTCCTGCAGGCGACCTAACTCTTCCTCCCAGAAAGCACGCTCCCAGAGCTCCCGTTGCCGCTTCTGGCGTTCCTCTGCGTTTCGGCCCATAAGCTCCTCCCTGGTTTTCGTCCAGCGGGCTTGCCATTGTTTCAGCGCCCCCCGGAGGGAGCTCAGTGGTCCAAGCTCCCCTTGGAGAAAAAAGAGAGTTTGCTCGGAGGCCTCTTTTTCCCTCCGCAGTTGGTCTTCTTTCTGGCGCAAGGAAACAATTTCCTCTTCCACGCGCTCCCGTTCCCCGCTCAGCTCTTCCAGCCGATCCAAAAGTCTTTTTCCTTCCGAACCTATCTCTGCCAATCTGGACCGAAGGCCCGCTATCGCCGATTCCAAGTCCTCTAACTCCCTTTGGACCCGTCCCAAAAGCTCCTGGTTTTGCGCTTGCTCCCTCTGGATTTTTTCCTGCGTTTGCTTAAGCTCCTCTCTTTCCTTTTCCATCCCCCAGGGGTTTTCCGCCGTTACCCTCCGAAGGCGACGACCTCCGTCTTCCCAGACCCACCCGTCCAGGGTAGCGATCCGAGCCCCCGAAAACTGTGCCTGGATCTGGAAGACGTCCTCCCAATCCTTGGCGACAAACGCATTGGCCAAAAGGTAGGAAAGCCCTTCCCATCCTTCCTTCCAACGCACAAAAGAACCTGCTTCCCTTCCGTCGCGTACCTCCACCGGATGCTCCCGATCGAAAGTCACCCATGGGCCCAAAAGAAGGTCTTCGGAACGTTCGGGGCTAGAGGCAATCTCCCGGAGGCAATCGGCCTGCCGGACAACCCAGGCATGCGCCCACGAGCCTAAAAGAGAATAAATCGCCCGCTCGTAACCGACAGTCGTTTCAAGCCCCTGCCACACTTGTCCCAAAAAGCATTGTCCGAAAGCTGCCGGCGGCAAGCCACCACGATTCTGCGGCAGCGCGGGACTTCCCACGGCAACCTTCTTTTGGCGCGCGTCAAGCTCCGCTTGAGCTTGGAGCAAGGCTTTTTCTTCCTCACGGAGTTGGGCAAGCCGTGCCGAAAGAACTTCCTTTTCCTTCTCCCAGGCTTTGAGTTCCCTCTGGATCAACTCCGCTTCCTTCGCGAGTTTCTCCTGAAGCTCCTGGATCGTTTTCTCTTGGCTCAGAAGCTCCCCAGCGCGTGTTTCTAGGAGCACACGCTTTTCGTCCCATTGCTTTCCCATAAAAATGAGCTTTTCGAGGTGAGCTTCCTTTCGCGCCAGCGCCTGGATCCCCACCCGTTCCTCCTCCTCCACCCAATCGACCAACCGCGTAAGCTCCGCTCCCTCCACTTCCACCTCCTCAAGGATGCGCTCGATGGAGGCCAGCTCCATGGAAAGCTCCGTTGGGAGCTTTCCGACGGCGGCTGCCTTTTCCAGGGCTTTCCTTTCCCTTTCCTCCAGGGAAAGAAGCTCCTGCCGAATCTCGTCCTGGAGTCGGTAGAGCTGGCTTTCCCTTTCGGTTAGCCTTGCCTCGGCCTGGCGAAGTTCCCCCAGGGTTCTTTCTAGCTCGCTTCGCTTGCGTTTGGTTTCCTCCTCCCGATCCCGGAGCTCTTGAAGATCCTGGAAAACCCTCTCCCGCTCTTGCCGCAAAAGCTCCCGCTTCCGCCCAAGTTCCCGCAACTGGGTCTGGCAGGCGGTTTCCTCGGCAAAAAGTCTCTCCTCCTCTCGTTGGAGTTCCAGCCATCGCTCTTTGAGGGCACGCCTCCGGGACTGGCGATCCCAGTAGAGTCGCTGGGCCAAGGCGACCGACAGAGCCCGCATCCTTTCCTCCAGAGCCTGCCGTTTCTTGGCTTTTTCAGCCTTGCGGCGAAGTCCTTCCCCTTGGGAAGCAAGCTCAGAAAGCCGCTCGCCGAGAAGTTCCAGCGCCTTTCGAACTTCCTCAAGCCGTCGGCCCGCATCCTCCCGTTGCCAACGGTAACGGGCAATCCCGGCCGCCTCCTCCAAAAGTTCCCTCCGTTCCTGGGGAGTGGAAAAAAGAACCCTGTCTACCTCTTGCTGCGATACAAACGCATAGTGGGGGGATCCTAGCCCCGAGTTGAGGAAAAGCCACTGGATGTCCCGGAGCCGGCAGGCTTTCCGGTTGATCTCGTACTGTCCCTTTCCATCCCGGAAGACCCGCCGGGTCAGAACCAGTTCCGAATAAGCCTCCCCAAGAACATCCTCACAATCCTTGAAAAACAAGCTTACTTCGGCCATCGCCCGCGGGGGCCTTCTTCGCGTTCCCCCGAAAATCACATCCACCATCTCCTGGCCCCGGAGCGCCCGGGAAGACTGTTCTCCTAAGACCCAGCGAATGGCTTCGCAAAGGTTACTCTTTCCACAGCCATTGGGCCCCACTACGGTGGTCAGACGCGGATGTAGCCACACGTCCGTAGGGTCCGCAAAGCTTTTAAAACCCACTAGCCGGATCCGTTCTAAGTACACCTTCGCGTTACCCTCCTGCCACTCCCCCCAAAACTTGCTAAGCCCCCCGGAAACCGCAGCTTGCCAAGGAGCAAAAAGCTTCCCTCAATTTCCTGGGCTCTGGGAAGCTCCTAGTGAGGAGCCAACCACCGTTCGAAGCCCCACCGGGAGCTGAAAGCGCTCAATTTTCTGCGCCCGGCCGGTCTTTTCATCAATCACCAGGATAACCCCGTCGGCCTGGATCCCTTCGGTAGCAAGGATCATCCGGGTAGGCAAAAGAGTAAGATAGCGCTGGATAACGGATTGTTTCTCTCGACCAATGACTGAATCATGAGCCCCGCAAAATCCCACATCCGTGATGTAAGCCGTGCCTCCGGGCAAAACCCGGTCATCGGCCGTCTGGACATGGGTGTGGGTCCCGACCACCGCACTGACAAGCCCGTCCAAATGCCAGCCCATGGCGAGCTTTTCGGACGTGGCTTCCGCGTGAAAGTCCACGAGAACACACGGGGTTTGGGCACGAAGTTCCGGGAGAATTTCTCGGATCAAAATAAAAGGATTATCTACGGGAACCCCCATAAATGTTCTCCCTTGCGCCGAGATCACAGCAAGTTTCTTCCCGTTTCCCTCGACCACCACAAAGCCCGAACCAGGTGTCCCCGGAGGATAATTGAGCGGCCGAATCAACCGGGGTTCCTCGGCAAAAAAGGGAATCACTTCCCTTTGGTCCCATGCATGATCTCCCAGCGTGATGACGTCGGCGCCATAACGTAAGAGCTCGTAGGCTATTCTCGGGGTGATCCCTTTCCCTCCGGCAGCATTCTCCCCATTCACTACAAAGAAGTCCGGGTCCCACTGCTCGCGAAGCCAGGCAATAGCTTCCTTGACGGCTTGCCGGCCAGGCTCTCCGACGACGTCACCCAGAAAAGCGATCCGCATAACTCTTACGACCTTTTCTCTTAAAACGAAGTTTGCCCCTTCCTGCAAGCCTAACTCCATGCCCCATAGGGAAGTGCGATGGGTAACCAGCTCCGGGGACGCTTCTAGCTCGGATCCGCGGCTCCCCCCCGGAGCTCCCGCCACCGATCCAATCGTTCTCGGATAAGCTTCTCGTAGCCCCGATCGGTCGGCTGGTAGAAACTTCCCGGGGTCACCCCGTAACTTTGGGGTGCAACTCCCTCAGGAAACTCGTGGCTGTAGAGATACCCGGTCCCCCGCCCGAGCGTTTTCGCACCAGAAAAATGGGCGTCCCGCAGCCACGAGGGAACCTCCTGGCTAGGCTTTGTTTCCCAAGCGTCCAGTGCTCCTTGGATCGCCCGGTAGGCCGCATTACTTTTGGGCGCGGTCGCTAGATACAAGGTAGCCTCGGCCAGGGCGAGCGAAGCCTCCGGCATCCCCACAGCCTCGATCGCGTGGAAGGCTGAAACCGCTAAAGGAAGAGCGAGGGGATCAGCTAATCCCACGTCTTCACTGGCAGCAATCACCAGCCGGCGGGCAAGCAAGCGAGGATCCTCGCCCCCTTTGAGCATCCGAGCTAGCCAATAGATGGCTGCGTCGGGGTCTCCTCCTCGGATCGATTTGATCCATGAGGAAAGCGTATCGTAGTGCTCGTCTCCATCGCGTGTGTAGCGGACCCACTTTTTGACCCCGATGGCTTCGAGTTCCTCTCGACCAATTTCCTTGGGCAACCTGCCGGGGCGTTCCGAAACCCATCGGCTTAGGATCTCGACCCAGTTGAGGAGCTTCCGGGCGTCTCCCTCGCAAGCAACGAGAAGAATCTTTCGCGCCTCCGTGTCAAGACAAAGGCCTAGTTTCCCAACTCCTCGCTCTTGATCTGCGAGGGCCCGGTCCAAAATCTTCCCTAGGGCTTCCAGTGAGAGGGCCTCGAGCTCAAAAATCTGACAACGGGAGATTAGCGGCGGGGTCAAAAAGAAGCAAGGGTTGACAGGTGTCGCACCCACCAGCCGGATGATCCCCCTCTCAAGCTCGGCTAAGAGGATCTCCTGCTGGTCTCGGTGGAGACGATGAATCTCATCAATCACAAGTAACGGCGGACTTTGAGCAAGCCCACATTGTCGATGCGCTAGCCCCACCGCCCGGCGAAGCTCGCTGGCGATAACCTTGGCCCCATCCAACCGAACTACAGGCCCCGTGGAGGTGGTGGCAAAAAGTTCCGCAAACGTCGTTTTGCCGCAACCAGGTGGGCCAAAAAACACAAGCGCTTGGTAGGCTCCCTTTTCCCACAGCTCCCGCAGAGGCCGTCCGGGCCCAAGGAGATGGTCCTGTCCGACCACCTCGTCCCAGGTGCGAGGACGAAGCCGGCGAGCCAGCGGCGCTTGAGGAAAACTAGGCGTTGCAAGCGACGGGAAAAGTTCCGGTTCCTCCACAAGGCAAAACTGCCTCACCCTTCCTTCTAAGGCAAACCCTGGTCTTGCCAAGAGGACCTATTTCGGCTTTTGTGCCAGTTGGCTCGGAGATTGATGGGCCACGCGTTGCGCGGGCTCGCCCGGCTCGCGAGCCTTTGCGGGGAACGGCAAGGGCTCTGGCGCCTCGAGCGAAAAACGTTGTTTGGCCCGGTCACGGGGGCCACCGGACGACAGAAGAAAAGAAAAGGGGCCCGTGCCCGCCGGAAACGGCTGCCCAAAACTCGAGTGAGAAAAAGGTCGTGACCCCAAGGATATCCGGCTTTCCCTCGGTGGCTCGCCTTGTCGGCCGCTTTCCGCAACGGCCTCTCCGGGAGCCTTGGCAGGAAGCGGTGACCATGGGTTTCCTAGGCCTTCTTTGGACGGCAGTGGTAGGGGTTTTCTATGTGCTTGGTCTTACCGAGCCGCTGGACTCTTGGTTTGCGGACCGCTGGGAAAGCTGGCGGCCCCTGCCTCCCTCAGCCCCTCCGGTGGCTCTGGTGGAAATCAATGAAATCCCGACGGATCGTCCCTGGCCATGGCCCCGGCTGGAATTTGCCGTTGTTTTGCGGGAACTGGCCCGGGTGCGCCCGAAAAGCGTGGTGGTGGAACCTTTGTTATACCAGAAGGAGGCATCCTTTGCGGCGTTTGACGATACATTCCGGGCCGTCTTGGGCCGCTTTCCCCATGTGGCTCTCTCTGGAGCAGCGCTCCTTTCTCAAGAGGGGGGAGCGCGTCCGGGTCCCCGGCTGGTTTCCCTCCGGCTCCTCAACCCGCTGCCCGACCGGTTTCCCCGGTACCAATCGGTGTGGGAACCCCCCGTAGGGCTTCCCGAGGGGAGCTGGGTGGGGATTTCCAATCTTGAACCGGAAGCTCAAGGGACCGTCCGCGGCCTGCCCCTTGTCTTTCGGGTCGGCAGAAGTCTCCATGCTTCCCTAGCGCTTGTGGCAGCGGGGATCCAACTGGGAGCCGACCTTTCCCGTTGCGAACTAGACCCGGTGGGGCAAATCGTCCTTCTGCGAGACCATGAGGGGAGGATTGTGCGAAAAATCCCGATCGATGCAGAAGGACGGCTGCGACTGCGGTTTTCCTCCTGGAAAAGGCCCTTGGCTCGCGTCTCCTATGGGAGCTTCCTCGTTGGCATGAATGAGCTCATCCACGGGGGGGCCGTGCCGGAGGAGCTGCGAGAGCTAGAGGGGCGTCAAGTCTGGATCGGGCTTACCGACCCGGCAGTAGCGCGGTATCTCCAAACGCCCAGGGGAAAAGCAAGCCCCGTAGAAATTCAGCTGCGGGGTGCCCTTCAATTGATGGAGGGGGACTTTCTGGTTCCCACTCCCCGGTGGGCCCTCTTTGGGTTCCTTCTTTTGGCGGTAGGGGCGGGTGCACGGATCTTTCCCTATATTCCCCTTTTTGGAGCGCTTCTTGTATGGATCGGGATAGGACTCCTTCCCACGCTTCTGAGTGTGGTGGCCCTGAGATTGGAAGGGAAAATTTTCCCAGTTGCGACCTATTGGATTGGCATTGTTGGTCTTTTGGGGGCGGCACTGGCAAGTCGTGTCTGGGGGTACCACTATGTCAGAGCGCGGCGTAGGTAGAGGAGAGCAAAAGCATGTTTTTGGTGAGCGCTTTTTTTCCTACCCAAGGTTTCTTTTGTTAGCGCGCCAGATTCTCGATCATCCCATCCCGGCACGCCTCCCATACGGCCAGAAAAGCGGGGGCGAAATCTTCCGGACGTTGCCGTGTCCATTGATCAATCCAGGAAAGGGAAAAATAGCCGGTTTGGAGGATTTCACGTCGGCTGGGGTGAAGGGGATGGTCGATCGGACCCAGGAAAATGGCTACAAATTCGTGAGCCGTTTTGCCGGTCGGGGAGAGTTTACCGATCCAGCGTAACCGGTCCGGCGGGATCGAAACGCCCAGCTCTTCCAGCACTTCGCGAACCGCAGCCGTGAGGTAATCTTCGCCCGCAACCACATGCCCGCTGGCCGAGGAGTCCCACCGCCCGGGATCAAACTCCTTTCTTAGGGATCGCCTTTGGAGCAAAATTTCC
This sequence comes from Candidatus Methylacidithermus pantelleriae, assembly GCF_905250085.1. GTDB lineage: Bacteria > Verrucomicrobiota > Verrucomicrobiia > Methylacidiphilales > Methylacidiphilaceae > Methylacidithermus > Methylacidithermus pantelleriae. The sequence continues at coordinate 110,494 of NZ_CAJNOB010000001.1, read as the reverse complement.
CACCGCGCGTTGTAGAGGAGCACATGGGAGGCCCGGTGACACAGCCCCCGAGCGTGCACCTCGTGGCGCGGGGCCGAGCCAATGACTCGGTCCTCCGGGTCAACGATGTCGAGAAATTCCTCGGAGTCCATGGGTCTTGAGAGTCCTCACGTCGACCTACTTCCGGCCTTGCATTCTGGCATGAAAGCTGTTCGTTAACAACCGTCACTATGGCGGTGGTCTTGTGTCGAAGCCAGTTCACGCGGCGGGATGCCCAGTTTGTCGTGAGCCGATTGAGTAAGACGGCTCGGAGTGCCCGGGCGCTGGAACGGCTCCTCGAGGATCCGGAAGGATGGGAAGAGCTTTTGGATCTAGAACCCATCTACCAGGCGCTTTTGGACGAGCCGGCTTTGTGCAAGGTGTCGGCTCCCTTTTACTTTTACGTGCTCACGCGAAGGGCGCTTTTACGGAACGGGATGGATGACCGCAACCTGTGTGACTACGTGGCGGCTGTGCTTGCGGCTTTCCTTCGCCAGGACCGGATGCGCCACCCGGGGTGGGCTGGGGGTCGAAAAAGCTTTGTGAACCTGGTCAAAGTTATGGAAAAAGCCGGCGAGCCCGGGGAAGCTTCCTTTGAACTCCGGCATTTCCTTGCAGACTACACGCTTTTCCTGACGGGAATTTTTCCCCAGAACGTAGAGGCCCGCCATCACGGCGCTCCGGGGATGGACTTCTATGAGGCCGTGGGGCAGGCCTACTACCGTAGTGCTGCAATGGATCCCCTTGCGTCGCGGAAACGGCTGAAGGAAGTCTTCCTTTTGCTCGCCGAGGGATTTCGGACTGTGCGCGTCTCTTTGAACCAAATGGCCGAACGATGCCTTCATTTTGCCCAGCCGGCCGTTTAGACAAGCGTGCCGGTGGAACGCTCGTTTGGGGAGCTTAGCTTGGGTTTGCTAAAACGCGCAAGCTACGGTTTTCTATTGGAACCAGTGAGCCTTCGCTTCGTACCACTCAACCAAACCATCTACGGGTACCTTCAGGATCTTTGCCAGGCTCGGTCCGATCCGATCGTAGAGGAATTGCGCGCGGAAACCTTGGCCTTGGGTCCGGTTTCCAACATGGCCATACCCAGGGAGGAAGCAAGCCTTCTTTCCCTATTGGTCTCCCTTATGGGAGCCAAATTGGCCATCGAGTTAGGGACGTTCACTGGGCTTTCGGCCATTGCCATTGCCCGGTCGCTTCCGCCGGGGGGCAAACTTTTTTCTTGCGATATCGAGCCTCGATGGACACAAATCGCCGTTCGTTACTGGGAAAGACTTGGGCTGTCCGAAAGGATTGAACTCAAACTGGGACCGGCGCTCGAAACTTTGAGGGCCTTGCCCCGAGCCCCTCTTTTTGATTTTGCCTTTGTTGATGCGGACAAGGAGAACTACGAGCTCTACTATGAGGAGCTTTTACCCCGGCTACGACCCGGAGGGCTTATCGCCTTTGACAACATGCTGCGTGAGGGGAAGGTGGCGGAATCCCCGTCGTCGGATCCGGCAACGGCGGTGATCCATGAGCTCAACCGAAAGTTGGCCCAGGACCGACGCGTCGAAGGAGTGCTTTTGCCGGTAGCCGATGGGATTTATCTGGCTCGGAAGGTGTCCACGGGGCTCCTCCCGGAGGGGGTCTCGTGTTTCACGCGTGCATGGGTGTAAGTCCTGGCGGTTTGGCGGTAGCTTATGGAAGGAAGCCGGAAGGAGGCTCGGAGAAAAAAAGGTCATGGAGCTAGGCTTTGGCAATGCTGGCTGGTTGCATGGCTTTTCCCAGCCCTTTGGATTTTAGCCTTCCTTGGGATCGATCTTGTTGTGCGCGAACGGCTCGGCCAATGGATCGAGCTTGCCTGTGCCCAAAAAGGCATTCCCCTTAGGATCCGACACGCTTCCTGGGAAGGAGTGGGTGGCTGGCTACTGGAAGATCTCTCCCTTGGGAACGCGCTTACGACACGCCACCTGCGGATCCGTTGGAATCTTTGGGAACTTCTGCGCCGAAAAAGGATCGCTCTGGTGGAGGCGGACCATCTGGTCATTCGGCCCCAGGCCTTGGCCGCGCTTTTTCCCTCTCGACCCGGCCAACACCACCCGGCGGATCTTGGTTCCTCCTGGGTCATCGGGCAACTACGGATTGATCAGGGGGTTCTCCAGTGGCAGGGTCTCCTTTCCCCCCTGGGAACTTTGACTGTAGCTATGGGCCGTTCGGAGACCATGGTGATTCAAGAGGTACCTTTGGGTGCGCTGGTTTCCGGAGGACTGGGGCTCCAATGGGTAGAAACAGGTAGGCTTGTGCTTGACTCGCCTTGGGATCCATTAAGCCCGATCGCATCGGTCGAGAATGTCCGGTTTCGTTTTTCCTGGGGAGGATTGGCTAGGGGACGAATCGAAGAGGTTGAAGTGCTGGGGCCTACGGTTTTTCTCGGTCCAGATCTTTTTTGGTTTTTTGAGGAGGCCAAGAAAGGCCAGGCAGCTGGGAGAGGAAGCTCCTGGACGATTGATAGGCTCCGCATCCGTGCGGGACGTTTCGTCGTCAGCGCCTTTGGAGCTCCCCAGCTTGCTCTACCGTTTACCTTTGAGTCGGATTCGAAGGAAGTTGCGCTCAACCAGCTGGAAGATATCTCTGTCCGTGGCCAGTTCGTTATTCTTCCTGGTGAATTGGACTATCCCAACTACGGAATCCACCTTTGGCTGGCCGGTGGATCGGTCGGCTTTTCCCTTCCGCCTGGCAAACCTGGGGTCCACAACGTCGTTCAGGTCGTGCGGGTTCCTCGGGCTAGGTGGAAGGGCGTGGAAGTAACTGACGGGTGGGTGACCTTTACGTTTGATCCCAAGGGAATCTATGGGGAGACGGGAGGCAAAGCCTGCAAGGGATACGTCAAGGGCGGCTTTGCCATTTCTTTTGCTCACGGCTATCCATGGCTGGGCTGGCTCAGCTTGTCGCAGCTTGAAGCTGGGTCTTTCTGTAAGGCTCTTGGGGTTCCTTCCCAGGTCGTGGGGCTGGAAGGCAGGGCAAACGGAAAACTTCTGGTGCAGGCCCGCGGGCTTGAGATCCAAAAAACCGAGCTCGGGCTATCCTTACCGCGAGGCGGTACTGTGCGGGTAAGGGGGATCGAGAGGTTTTCCCGGCGAATTCCTGCCCATGGGAACCCCGTGCAAACCAAGCTTGCCCAATGGGTGTTGGACTCCCTTGCCTCCTATCCTTTTGACCGTGCTGAGTTCCTTGTCCAATACGGGGTTCCGGAAACCCATGCCCGCATGGAGTTTTGGAGCCACCGGCGTGGGTACCGGGGGGTCTTCCTCCATTGGATCCAAGAGGAAACAAAAGGAAGCTGGACCTGGCTCCGGGAATGGGAACAAACCCAGTGAAAAGATCTCTCAAATGGGGTATCCTCCAAGGAGTCCCGCTCCTTGTGCTTTCTTGGGGTTGCTCCCCCACGGTCAAGGTTGTAACCCCGGAACCGGTGCGCATCCACATTAGAATGGATGTGGAAGTCAAAACGCCCAAGCTCGTAGCACCCAAACCGGTAGAAACGGTTGCGGAACGAAGGAGGATGCGAATGGGGGAGGTTCAACAGCTCAAAAACGCTCGGGTCATCGGAGAGAACCGTGACGGGTTCCTTTCCATCGTACAGCCTCCCAAAGATCCCGCCTATGCCGCCTATGCAAAGAAAATCGTCGAGGAAGAGAACCGAGACCGTCTTGAGCTCTATCTGGCCAACGCCAAGACACAGTCCCGAGCATTAGAAGTGATCCAAGAGGAATATGCGCAGCGATGGAGGGAGCGGGCTTTCCCCGGCGAGTGGATCCAGTTGCCTGACGGGACCTGGAAACAAAAGTAGCCTGCTACGAACGGGTCGGACCTGTCCAATCCTAGCGCGAAAATGGCCTAGATGCGGTGCGGCCTTTCCGTCTCGAGGGAGGGCCGGGAGGCCTGTTTAAGGGCGGGGCTTTGCCGATCGGTTCGATCGATTGGGGCACAAACACATCTAAGAGTTCATCCCGTCGCGGGTCATAGACCTGAAAATCCGCAAAATATCCTCGCATCCGGTATTCCCAATCTTGATCGGCGTCTCTTCGCCCCAGTTTGCGATGAGGGGCCACAAGCCGACCAGGCTGCTCAAAAAGGGCCACCCAAACCGCCTGATCCCAGCTTTGGCCGGGTCGTTTCACCCATCCCCAGCCATAACCATCCTTCTCACAAAACCGGTGCCCGATAAACTCCTCTCCCTGGAGGGGAGAGACTGCCGTCGCTTTCGGAACGGACGAGGGAGAAGTCTCGGCAAAGGTCCAACCGGCCGCTACGGCAAAAAAGAGTCCGCAAACGGCTACCCAAGTTCTCATTCGGCCCATCGCCCGTTTTGAGTCGAAAGCGAGGGGAGAGCCCCCGTCGAGTAATCGGTTTTTCCCACCGCTCCCACCATCGGAAAACCGAAGCGGCGCTTCCACTGCCGGCTAAATTCCTCCCCTGTGTGACACCCCCAGCTTTTGGCTTGGGCGTGTCGAGCAAAGACATGCTTGTCAATGAGAGGAAGATCTCGCTCGTGCAGAAATTCCTTGGAGAGGGTATCAAAGAGCGAAGAGTAATCGAACATAAAGCAAGCCCGGTTGGAATGGCCGAAGTACTCAAAATCCCCAACGGGAACCTGGCGCCGGTCCCTCCCATGATTGAGGTAGTTAACCAGCTGCAGGGCATTGTCGAACCAGTAAAGATTCACCCCAAGAGATTTGGCTTGGTAGAGGATCGCTTGCAAAAGATCCAAGTGTTCTTCCTCACCCCGGCGCTCATACCCCGGGCGGAATACCAGCCAGCTTATTTCCACATCCTCGGGTTTTTGTGCCTGGAGCTGTTGGATTCGCGCGACGGCCGCTCGGATAAAGTTTCCCCAGAAGTGATCGTGACTCTCCTTTTGTGGCTTATTCTTTTCAAAGAAACGCAAAGCCGGTCCCCCGCTCACGATGATCCATTCCTCCCGGGCGACGGCCGGGGCGGGAAAAAGTGCTAGCCAGCTTGCAAAGGCCAAAAGAAAAAAAACGACTCGTTTTTTCCCAGCGTTGCGGTGGCAGGCAAAGCGACCCAGCACCATGGCAATCGAACCGCTCAAGAGGTTACGGCAAGCCGGGTGAAGGAACTCGACTAGGCCCATCGAGATGAACGTTTTTACCCTCTGGTGGGATCGAAAGCCCAGGATCACCCAATAACGGTAGGATCGGAGAAGGACCTACCGGATACGGCTCGAAGCGAAAAATGGTTTCACCGGGTTTCCCCATGTTGAGCCGATCCCGCGCCATGCGTTCCACAAAGTCTGGATCCGTTTTGAGAAGGCGGAACACATATTCAAGCTCCTGGGATCTTGTCCGTGCTTGATGGATTTGTTCCTCAAGCCTCCCTTTACGGTTTTCCAGTTCTTGCAACTTTTGGATAAGGGGAAGATAGAAGCTCATAACAAGGATAGCAACGGCAGCCAAACACACGACCTTACATACCTGCGTTAACGCACGCCACACACCACCCGATCGCACGAACCGTTCTTCAACGGCCCGGGAACTGGCGTACCTATAGCGATAGCGCTCCCGCATAAACCGCATTGGGCCCTAGGGCCTCCTCAATCCTCAAAAGTTGATTGTATTTGGCTACCCGCTCGGATCGACAGAACGAACCTGTCTTAATCTGGCCGGCCCCGATCGCGACGGCAAAATCGGCAAGACTTGGATCTTCCGTCTCCCCCGAACGATGGCTCAGCATCACGCGGTATCCGTGTTGCTGAGCAAGCGTGGCTGTCGCTATGGCTTCGGAGAGAGTACCCACCTGGTTAAGCTTAATCAAAATGGCGTTGGCTACGCCCAGAGAAACGCCTTTCTGAAGGCGAGCGACCTGCGTGACAAAGAGATCGTCACCGACAAGCTGGAGGGTCTTGCCCAGGGTTTCCGTCAAAAGCTTCCATCCTTCCCAGTCCTCTTCCGCGGCCCCGTCTTCAAGGGAGACTAAGGGGAAGCGCTGGGCCAGAGTCTGGTAATAACCCACAAGCTCCCTAATGGACAAGGACCGCGCGCCCGACTTGGGAAACGTATAAAGACCCGTTTCTTTCTCGTACAACTGGCTAGCTGCAACGTCGATGGCAAAAAAAATTTCCCTTCCTGGCGCATACCCTGCCCGTTTGACCGCGAGGGTCATAAGCTCAAGTACCTCTTCTGCATGATGGAGTTCCGGCGCAAATCCGCCCTCATCCCCGATTCCCACGCTCAGATGCCGCTCTTGGAGAACCTCGCGCAGGGCATAGACAATTTCCACGCCGCTCCGGAGGGCTTCTGAAAAGGTGGGAAAACCTCGAGGAACAATCATAAATTCCTGAAAATCAAGGGGTGCTTCCGAATGGACCCCGCCGTTGACAAGGTTCGCAAAGGGTACGGGCAAAATCCTTGCCTGCGAACCCCCCACGTAGCGGTAAAGAGGAAGGCCCACGGCTTGGGCGGCGGCTTTGGCACAGGCCAGAGAGACTGCCAGAAGCGCATTGGCTCCCAGCTTGGATTTGTTGGGCGTTCCATCCAGAGCGCAGAGTTTGCGATCGACCTCGAGCTGGTCCAGAGCGTCCTGCCCCTGGAGGGCAGGAGCCAAGATGGAGCGGATATGATGGACCGCCCGGCTAACCCCAAGCCCTCGGAAGCGGGTTTTGTCTCCATCCCGAAGCTCCCAGGCCTCTTCTTCTCCCCGGCTAGCTCCAGAAGGAACAAGCGCACAGGCCCGAGCCCCACATTCCAGCACTACCTCCGCTTCCACGGTAGGATGGCCGCGCGAATCTAAGAGTTCTCTCCCTTTGATTTCGGCGATGCGAGTCGATTTCATGGAGTGCGTTCCTTGCAAGAAACTCTCGGCAAGGAGTCTGGCCTCTTTGTTTGATTCTCCCATCCTTTGCCACTTTGTCCAGTATTCCTATTCTGCTATAGGAAGGGAATGCCCTTGCGAACCTCTTCCCGCTGTGGGTGGGTTTTGCTCGCCCTTTGCCTCTGGTTCGGCCAGGGTTGGCAACAAGCTCGTAGTTTTGTCGAGAAACCTCTTTCGCCTCTTCGGTTGCCCGCTAAGGGAACGATCGAGGTTGCCTTTAGCCCGCAAGGGGGTGCCACGGCAGCCATAGTGCGTGCCCTTGAGGAAGCCCGGCAAAAGGTCCTCGTTCAAGCCTATTCCTTTACTTCTGCGCCGATTGCAAAAGCTCTCGTTCTCGCCCACCGCCGAGGGGTAGACGTCCGGGTGATTCTGGACTCCCGCCAAACCCGGAGCAATATCCGCTATAATCCGGCCGTCTTTCTCTCCGACAACGGTATCCCAGTACGGTTAGACGCCGCTCACGCCATCGCCCACAATAAGGTCCTGGTGATTGATGACAAAACGGTCGTAACAGGGTCATTCAACTTTACGAAGGCGGCCGAAGAAAAGAACGCCGAAAACCTTCTGATCCTGCGGGAAAACCCCGACCTAGCGGCGCTGTATCGCCAGAACTGGGAGTATCATTGGGATCACTCGGAGGATTTTCGCGCGCAAACGTTAGCACCACCGCGTTCTTGGCAGGCCGTTCCCTCACCCTTGCTAGACACATCGGACGAAGCGCCCTAGTTCCCAGCCAACCCGGTTGTAACAACTTCAAAAAGCGGCAAGAAAGCCCTTTCCCCTTTGAGATCAGCTGCAAGCGGAAAAGCTACTCAGGGGTCGCTTGCTCCTTGTCCCAGTGGCCAGCTCTCTCTCTTGTTGGAGCACCAAAGCGGAAGGGGTGGGCGATCGCGCGCCTCCCTGGGAGGCCGAGAGCGGGAGCTCCTTGAAAAAGGGGGTGCAGCACGCCTGACGGCCGGTGGGCGAGTTGTGACAAGAAAAAAAATCTTCATTGGGTGGCGGCATGCATGGATGGTGTTCTCTTAGCTTTCAGCACAGGGCTAGCTTACCTTCCTGAGGCTTTAACCTTTGTAGTTGCCAGTCCAGGACTTGTGGAAAAGTGTGTAGGGTCCATGTGTGAAAAGATTGTGCATAGCTCATTTTCATAGCAAAAACGATAGCTCTTGGAGGTTGTAGGCATGTATGTCCAGGAGGTCTGTACCGATCGCAACGGACAGGGGTACCGGTAGATGTGCATGGGCCCGGAAGTCCGCATGAATCACAAGGACAAAAGCAAAAGCCCCGAGGGAATCCCACAGGGCTTCGGTTACGGAGAACACCGGTACAGTTCGTTGCAAGTTGGCTCCGGAGGTAGGATTCGAACCTACGACCAAGCGGTTAACAGCCGCCCGCTCTACCGCTGAGCTACTCCGGAATAAAAAGTCGCCCGGTCCTCGGGCATACTAAGCATAAGTGGCCGTAGTCCGCTTTTCAATCCCTGCTCGGTCTGGCTGGGAGAATTGCTCACAGCCCGGGTTAGGACATGGTCTGCGCGGTATAGGACTCGAACCTATGACCTCTCGCGTGTGAAGCGAGCGCTCTACCACTAAGCTAACCGCGCAAGAAAAGCCGAAAAGCCGTGTCTCCATTTCTAGATTAGGTAAGGAATCCCTTGAGGCAAGGGTAAAGCTTTTCGGACATCTACCCGTCAAAAGGGATCGCCTGCCAAGAAACTCCCGGGAGCCCGCTGGTCCGAAAAGAGAACCCAGCAAGCCGGCGCGAGCTAAGGTTTTGGGCTTCCCAACGGGCATTTTTCCTTCCCCCAGGGCAATCTTTTCGCTAGAAGGAATTTTCATTTTGTAGCAGCTTTGCTCACAGTTTGGGGATGTAAGCCATGCCATCGCGCGGATTAGGGAGAGGACTTCAGGCCCTCATGGCCCATCCCTTAGGACGTTCACAGCCGGATCTCGAGCAAGGGGAAAAGATCCATTGGATTTCCCCGGAGCTTTTGGTCTGCCATCCTTTTCAGCCTCGCCAGCGAATCGATCCTCAGGAGCTTGAGGAGTTAGCGGCGTCCATTGAAAAACAGGGGATCCTACAGCCTCTGGTTGCACGGTCCGTGGAAGGACGCTACGAGATCATCGCAGGGCAGCGGAGATGGCAAGCAGCCCGTCGTTTGGGGTTAAAGGAGGTCCCGGTCATCCTGAGGGAGGCTACGGACCGGGAGCTTCTGGAATTTGCGTTGGTTGAGAACCTCCAACGGTCTGACCTCAATCCGATTGAGGAAGCAAGGGCGTATCGGCTGCTTTTGGAAAAGTTTGGGGCAACCCAGGAGGAAATTGCCGACCGGGTGGGCAAAAGCCGTGCCAGCGTTGCGAACACGTTACGTCTTTTGGCGCTCCCTGCCGAGCTTCAAAAACTTCTTGAGGAGGGAAAACTCACCACTGGCCATGCCAAGGCACTTCTTTCTCTGGAGGACGAGGAGCTGCAAAAAGAGCTCGCCGCCCAGATCTTAGCGCAGGGCTGGACCGTGCGGCAGGCGGAGGCTCGGGTGGCCCACCTGCGCGAACCACTGGGCGGCAAGCCACGGGTCAAACGCCCGTCTTCGAAGGATCGCTCCCCAACCCATTGGGAACGGAAACTTCAAGAAAGCTTGGGTCGCAGGGTTGAGATAAGCCCCCTTTCCGAGGGAGGCTGGATCAAGTTGTATTACTATTCCGATTCAGACTTGGAAGAACTTCTACGGCTTCTTGGCGTTTCCACGGAGGAAGATGTCCCCTGAACGAGCTTTTTGGATCGACTTTTTTTCTTCCAGGCAAAGAGCTCGGACCATTCGCCAACGGCGAATGGATGGAGGAAAGGTTAGCCCCGAATAGGCTATTTTGTCTCGATGAAGCTATGGGATTGGGCGCGAGCCAATGGGTTTTCCTACAAGACTGCCTGGGCCTGGTGGAAGCACGGAAAGCTCCCGGTACCGGCTCGCCAGATGCCGAGAGGAACGATTCTGGTTGACGAGCCGGAGCGCAAGGAAAACCGGGTCGGTAATGTATACCAGGGTTTCTTCAGCGGACCGCAAGGCCGATCCCGACCGCCAGGTGGCTCGATTGACAGCGTTTGCTACCCAGAAGGGGATCAAGGTCGCGAAGGTAGTTGCCGAGATAGGAAGCGGGCTCAACGACCGTCGTGGGGGACTGATCTCGGTACTGCGGTCGCCCGAATACGGGGTCATCCTCGTTGAGCGCCGGGAGAGGCATGTGCGGTTAGGGTCGGAGTACATCGAAGCTGCGCTCGTTTCCGCGGGAAGGCGGTTGATCGTGATGGAACCGGGCGAGGTGAAGGACGACCGGGTGCAGGACATGATCGACGTCCTGACGACCCTCTGCACTCGGCTCTACGGGCCATGCTCGGCGCGGCAGCGCGCGGAGAAGGCGGTCATGGCGCCGACTAAGCTATTGATGGTTCCTCAGGCATTCGAATGGAGGCGGGATCCATCGCCTGGCGATGAAGGTAGCCTTGGGCCTTTCACGCGGAGGGCTGGTTTGCCTTCAACGAGAGGCGAGCTCTGGTCAAGGAGTATCTGAATGCCTGTAAGCGGGGCGAGGATGTGCGGCTCATCTGGGCTCTTGCCAAGCTCCACAGGGGAATGGAGGGGAGAAGCAAAAACGCCTCCAGCCGGGACGCAAGACCTGCTCCTTCTAATAGACAGTCCCTGAGGAAGCGGGAAGCCGGCAGCGCGCAAGCAGGTAAGACCGGTGAGTCCCGCTGGGTAACGAGTGGAAGTGGGGAAGAGTTTTCTCTATTTTCGGTGAGGGTGTGGCTACGAAAAGCGAGGTCTTTTGGAGAGAAGGATGACACAAGACAGGGGTTGGGGGTAGCTTTGGAAGATTTGCGCTAGAAGTTTTTATAAAAAAAGAGACTCTGTACCCGGGTTTGCCGGGAAATCGGGAACCGGACGCTTTTGGACATGGACTAGTTGGGCAATAAACCGGTGGCTCCTGCGTGTTGATCGCTTATGGGGGATCGGATTCGCATTTTACCGGATTGGGTGGCTAACCAGATCGCTGCGGGGGAAGTCGTGGAACGCCCGGCTTCGGTGCTTAAGGAATTGGTGGAGAATTCCCTGGATGCTGGAGCTAGCTGTATCGAAGTGCACACCCGGAGTGCCGGGCGATGGTTCGTCGAGGTTTCTGACGACGGCTGCGGGATGAGCCGGAATGACGCTCTTTTGTGTTTGGAACGCCATGCAACGAGTAAACTTGCCCGTGCTGAGGATCTGCGCCGGATCGTAACGTATGGGTTTCGTGGCGAAGCCCTTCCTTCCATCGCAGCCGTTTCGCGCTTGACCCTACGGACGAGGGAAAAAGAAGCACCCGTAGGGGTTGAGGTGGAGACCGAGGCTGGAAAAATCCGAGCGGTTCGGGAGGCAGGAAGAGCCGCAGGGACCACCGTGACCGTTAGTTCCCTTTTTTTCAACGTACCGGCTCGGCGGAAGTTTTTGCGTTCTCCCGCTACCGAGCGAGGTCACCTTCAGCAAATTCTCTACCAATTTGCTTTGGCCTGCCCAAGTGTTTCGTTCCGATGGATCCAGGAAGGCCGGAAGGAAATCTTTTGGCCTGCATGCGGTTCCCGACAACAACGATTGGAAGTTCTTATGGGAAAGGAATGGGTCCAAGAGCTTGTTCCCGTACAGGCCAGGGAAAAGGCTTGTATCATCGAAGGATGGGTGGGTCGACCCACGGTGGTCGCCCAGCGAGCCCAGGAATGGTTTTTTGTTAATGGCCGGCCGGTTGTGAACCGGCTCCTCTCGTGGGTGGTTCGAGAGGTCATTCGAACCCATCTCATGCGCGGCCAGTATGTTCCCGTGTTTCTCTGGTTGCAATTCCCTCCTGAGTGGGTCGATGTCAACGTTCATCCTGCCAAAAGGGAGATTCGGCTGGTGGAAGAAAAGCGAATTGAATCGCTTCTCAACGAGGCACTTTCTTGCGCACTTCGAGGGTCGGTACGCACAGCTACTGTCGGCTTTCCTGCGGGCTCTCCCGAAGGGGAAAGCCCGCAGGATGCGCGTCTCAAAGAAGACCCTTCTGGGTTAAGGCCTCAACCGGGCAGTGCCTTTAGCTTGTCTTGGGACAAGGGAAAAGCCCAAAAACCTGTGTCTTCGAGCGATGATGGGACGCTTCTCGAAACCGGCGAGCGCTTGCGCTTCCGGGGACGCCTAGGAGATCTCTACCTTTTAGTCGAAAGCCGTCAGGGGCTTCTGGTGATCGATCAACATGCGGCTCACGAGCGGGTGCTTTTTGAAAAATTGCTGAAAGAATCCGGGTCAGGACAGGTTCCTTCCCAGCGGCTTCTCCTTCCGGTAACCGTTCATCTTTCTCCCCTGGAAGCTGCTCTGGTTGGGGATCACCGGGCTCTGCTAGCTCGATTCGGTCTAGAGATTCATTCCTTGGGCGGACAGAGCTTTCTTATTACTGCCATTCCTGCTTGGGCAAAGGGAGCCGAGCCGGCCCGGCTTGTGTCGGAGGTGGCCAGTGCCCTGGCCGAAGGAGGAGATGGGAATCCTTTAGAAACCGAAACCCTGCGGCACCGGGTAGCCACAATCGTATGCCGGCAAGCGATTAAATCAGGAGATTCTCTGGAACAATGGGAGGTCGAAAGGCTTATAGAGGACCTTTGGGCTTGCCAGGACCCTTTTCATTGCCCGCATGGCCGGCCGACCATGGTGGAGATTGGCTTTGGGGAACTGGAAAAGCGATTGGGCCGAACGGGTCCCAGAGGAGTGGCGCATAGCTAGAGATACGGGAACGCGTGGAGCGTCGTGCACGGCAACACGTGGGAGGGGAGGCACGCCTCCGGACCAAGGAAGAGAGGCGCTTGCTACAAGGCGGCCTGCCGGATGGGGAAAGGGGACGTTGCGAGCGGGAAGGCCGCTGGGTTACTTGGGTGAGGCGCTGGCTGACAGGACCGATCGGCATGGAGAAAAACCGAGGCGATTTGGCCAAAGCCGGGATCGGCCCTCTCGGCAAGCTTGTGGCAAGGCCGCTGGATGGAGGATTTGTCCCTTGATGGAAAAGCGTAGGAGAAGCCAAAGCGATCTTTAGCGATGCGAGGCCTGACGATCGGGTTGGCCAGACCAAAAGGGAACAAGGCTCTTATTGGGGATCGGGGCATTGGATTTTTGCACGAAAAGCGTCCACCGTGTCACCGATGGGTCTAAGGCCCGAGCGCGCGGCGGCTTTTGTGTTTCACCTTCGCCAAGCCCATTGCTGTCTTTACCATCGGACTGAAACCGGCCCTTGCCTGGTCGGAAAGGCCGATCATTTGCCACCGGGCGGATCTTCCCGCGGGAACATGACCACGGCCGCTATGTTGGCCTTCGACGACAAACCTGTCGCACGCCAACTTCCGGCCGCCTTATGGGTCGATACGCACCGGCGTTCCTACCTGGACAAGATCAAAAATGTCTCGCGCAAAGGCTTCCGGCAGGCGAATGCACCCATGGGAGTCGGCATGTCCCGGGAGGTAACCTCCATGGAGCCCGACACCCTCCTGGCTTAACCGCAAGAAAAAGGGCATCGCCGCCGGTTCGAAGTGAAGCCCTGGAGGAGGTTTTTGCCTGGCGTCGGCGTTGGGATCTACGATTCGGCCGTGGGAATCCACAAAAGCTCCATAGAGATTGGATTTGTGATTACGGTCTTTGCCTAGGACCGCATAAAGGCCAGGAGGGGTCTCGTGGCCAGGCCTCCCGGTGCATACGGGAGCCATTGCCACGACCTTATCCCCCTGGTAGGCGTAGAGTCGTTGTTCACCAATCCGTACCACGATTCCTGTAATGGGTTTGCTGGGATCGGGGTGCCACCAGATCGCCGAGAGAATGCGATAGGGGTTTCCTCCGATATAAGTAATCCGCCGGATCACCACCTTCCCGTTAGGCAACTGGACACGTTCCTCTTTGACGTAGACTGCCTGGGCTCTGCGCACCGGTTCGTGCTCGCGCGACAGAGGGACGGAGGAACCGACCGGAAGCGCCCGGGCAACGGACTCGGCAACCAATCGAAAGATCGGGAATTCTCCGAGAAGGACGAAAACCAAAAACCCAACCCAAAGCCTCATATTGCCCTGACACTCTTTTTGCGAATCTTCTTGGTAGGAAAGCCAACCACGGAAAGTCAACCCTATTCCTAGATAAAGTAGAAAAAGGGGACCCAGGTGTGTTCTCCCCACTTTCCGGTAGGCAACTGGACAACACTTCGATAGGATACCGCGGAGCGACGGTGTTGCTTTTGCTTTTTTGCCAAGCCTAAAAGACTTATGGGGACGAGCGTGTGAAATTCCTCGAGGCTATCGTAGCAGAATCCTATCGTCGCCGGCGGAACTCTCGGGAAAATCTTCGCCAATGGCGAAAGGCGGCCTTCGGCCGGACCGATTTCCGATCCTTCGCTTCTGCGCTGCGACGACAAGATGGGATTTCTCTTATTGCAGAGATTAAACGTGCCTCCCCTTCTACCGGTCTCATTGCGGCGGAAGCCGATCCGGTTTTCTTGGCTCAGCAGTACGAACAGGGGGGCGCGGATGCTGTGAGCGTGCTTACGGAACCGGCGTTCTTCCTCGGTAGCCTAGATGATCTGCGGAGAGTCCGGCAAACCATAGCCAAGCCCATTTTGCGCAAGGACTTTCTTTTGGAAGAAGGGGATCTGTGGGAAAGTCTTGCCGTTGGGGCGGATGCTGTTTTGCTCATCGCGCGTATTCTCCCTCCCAAGCGGCTCCAGAAACTTGCTTCCCGGGCACGTTCCCTAGGGCTTGAGGTGCTGGTCGAGGTGCATGACCGCTATGAGCTAGAGTTGGCTTTGGAAGCAGGGAGTCGGATCGTCGGAATTAACAACCGGGATTTGCGTGATTTTACGGTGGATCTTCGAACCACCGAACAATTGCTCCCCGAAATCCCTCCGGAGTGTATTGTGGTGAGCGAAAGCGGGATTCGCGAACCGGAGCAAGTGGGCTGGCTGCGCAATCTTGGGGTGGACGCGATTCTTGTGGGAGAGGCTCTCATGAGGGCGTCTGACCCCAGCGGCAAAGTGCGCGCTTTTCGAAAGGGAGGCCAAGGGCCTCTAGGAGCTCGGAGTCGTTCATAGCACCATGTTTCAAGTGAAAGTTTGCGGGATCCGAAGGCTGGAGGATGCAGAGCTAGCATTAGAGCTCGGGGCTGACGCGGTTGGTTTTGTGCTCTATCCTCGGAGTCCTCGTTACCTTTCCCCCATCGAGTTAGAGAGGCTTTTGGAAAAACTTTCCCACAACCATTCTGCCTTTGTAGCGGTCGGAGTCGTGGTTAACCCAAAGCTTGAAGAGCTAAGGCAGTGGGAAAGGTTTCTCCCGTTGGGCGCCTGGCAGATTCATGGTGCCAGTGACACCGAACTCAATGCCGCCGCCGTAGTGAGACTTCCGGTGTTGCGGTCGCTCCGTATGCCTTGGCCCGAGTCAAATCCTTTGCCGGCTGCCTGCGCCTATGTGCTTGATTCTGCCGAAATTGGCGGGACGGGGAAGACTTTTTGCTGGGATACCGTTGCCCAACTGCGCCAGCGGACGGCGAAACCTCTAATCTTGGCGGGCGGGCTTTGCCCCGAAAATCTTTGGGAAGCACTGGAAAGAACCCGGCCCGACGGGGTGGATGTCTCAAGCGGTGTGGAGTCTTTTCCGGGAAAAAAGGATGCAAGCCGGCTCAAGGCCTTTCTTTCCCTGGCCCGGGAATGGTTTTCTTATGCCTCGAGAGATTTTGCTGGGAAAGGTTCAACGGGGCTCTGGGAAAGGGGAAAAGGCGATGTTTGAAGTGTTACCTTCGCACGCGACGGAAGGGCAGGCCTCTTGCGGTTGGTTTGGACCCTATGGGGGCGCGTTTGTTCCGGAAACGCTTGTGGGAGCTCTAGAGGAACTCTGGCAGGAGTACTGCAGGGTAAGAACGGACGCGTCCTTTTGGAAAGAATTGGACGAGCTACGGCGTAGTTTCGCAGGTCGGCCCACACCCCTTACCCTCGCAGAACGGTTAAGCGAAGAGGCAGGTGGAGCTCGAATCTATCTCAAAAGAGAGGATCTCTTGCACACGGGGGCCCATAAGATCAATAACACCCTGGGCCAAATTCTTCTCGCCCGGCGAATGGGCAAAAAGCGCGTGATTGCTGAAACGGGAGCTGGACAGCATGGGGTGGCCACGGCTACGGTCTGCGCCCGTTTTGGAGTCCAGTGTGTGATTTACATGGGGCAAAAGGATATGGAACGTCAGGCGCTCAACGTCGCTCGCATGGAGCTCCTCGGAGCGCAGGTGGTTCCCGTAAAAGCGGGGCAACAGACGCTCAAAGAGGCCATCAATGAAGCCTTGCGGGATTGGGTGACCAACGTGCGAACCACGCATTACATCTTGGGCTCTGTGGTGGGCCCGCATCCTTATCCCACAATCGTGCGGGAGTTTCAACGGGTCATCGGGGAGGAGGCCCGCAGCCAGATCTTGGAGCGGGAAGGGCGCCTTCCCGATGCCTTGGTTGCCTGTGTGGGGGGAGGGAGTAATGCGATTGGCTTTTTCTATGCTTTTCTTTCGGACTCGGTGCGTTTGATTGGGGTCGAGGCGGGGGGAGCCGGGATCGAAAAAGGCAAGCATGCAGCGCGTTTCCAGGCGGGATGCCCTGGGATCTTGCAAGGAGCGTATTCCTATTTGCTCCAGGACCCTTTTGGCCAGGTGGAGTTGACCGAATCGATCTCGGCAGGGTTGGATCATGCCATGGTAGGGCCGGAACACGCGCACCTGCGGGATACGGGACGCGCCGAGTACACCTACGCGACGGACGAGGAAGCGGTCGAGGCGTTTTGTCTTTTAACGCGCACCGAGGGGATCATTCCTGCGCTGGAAAGTGCCCATGCGGTGGCGGTAGCCCTCAAGGTAGCCCGGGAACTGGGCAAAGGTTCGGTGGTCTTGGTCAACCTTTCCGGTCGTGGCGACAAGGATCTTCACCAAGTTTTGAAATGGCTCGCAGCAAAAGGACGTCCGGCCGGGGCGATCTCTTCCCTATCCCATGGGTAGTCAAAAGATCTTTCGAAGATCCGGGATCCTCTTTGTCGTTTCCGCACCTTCCGGGACCGGAAAGACGACCCTTTGTGATAACTTGCGCAAAACGCCCGATTTTATTTTTTCCATCTCCTGCACAACGCGCTCTCCTAGGCCGGGAGAGCTCCACGGGGAGGATTACTACTTCCTTACCGTGGAGGAGTTTCTGGCCAAAGCCCGTCGGGGGGAGTTTTTGGAATATGCCCAGGTTCATGGCCACTACTACGGGACTCCCAAAGAACCCGTGCTTCAAGCTTTGGACGAAGGGACCGATGTCCTTTTGGATATCGACGTTCAAGGGGCCGACCAGATCCGTTCCCTTGAAGATCCCAAGATCCGGGAAGCTTTGGTGGATGTGTTCATTATGCCACCCACTTTGGAAGAGCTTGAGCGGAGGCTACGAAAAAGGGGAACGGAAAACGATGAGGAAATTCGCTTGCGTCTCCATCGGGCGGGCCAGGAAATGAAGCGCTGGCGGGACTTCAAATATACGATCCTAAGCGGATCCGTCGAAGAGGATCTTCAAAAGTTCCGGGCGATCATGAAGGCTGAACGATACTTGAGCCGGCGGCTTCGCCTGGAGGAATATTAGCGAGGATTGGAGGAGCTTTCAGGATGCAGGGTTCCACGGTTCTTTTGGGAGTAACCGGATCGGTCGCCGCCTACCGGGCTGCGGATATCGCAAGCCTTTTGACTCGCCAGGGGGCTAAGGTAGACGTGATCCTCACTGGGGAAGCGGAAAAATTTGTCCGTCCGCTCCTTTTTGAAAGCCTCACTGGTCGCAAGGCTTTCACGGATCGTGATTTTGGGATTTTGGATGGCAAGCCCATTCACATTGCTCTGGCCGAGCGTGCCCGGCTTGCCGTGGTTGCTCCTGCGACCGCTGATGTCCTTGGCAAATTAGCCCACGGGTTAGCTCCCGATCTTTTGACTTCGACGCTTCTGGCCATTCGTTGCCCGCTCATCATTGCCCCGGCCATGAATGGCAACATGTGGTTTCATGCGGCGGTACAAGAAAATGTGCGGATCCTCACCGAAAGAGGGGTTCGCTGGCTGGGTCCGGACCAAGGGGTTCTGGCCTGCGGACATGTTGGGCTGGGCCGGCTATGGCCAGCCGAAGAGATCGCTTCGCAGGTGTTTGGTCTTTGGAAAGGGAAGGAAGAAGAGCCAAGCGAAAAAACGAAAAAAGAGACTTGCCAAGAAGGCCCCTTTGAGTAGAGAAGCGAGGGGTTTTCAAGGAAAGTTCTTGGAAGCCAAGAGCTTTTCGGAAAATCGGGAAGGGGGTGATCGAGCAATGGCAGAAAAGAAAAAGGCCGCTTCAAAGAAACCGGCAAAAAAGACAGCTGCAAAGAAGCCTGCCAAAAAGAAGTAGGAGTCGCTCCGTGGAGCAAGTCTCGGTCCAGCGAGCATGAGCCAAGAGGGCAGAGGCGAGGTGGTCGCCCCCATAGCGCAACCGCGGGTGGCGATTCTCGTAGGCAGTTCCAGTGATTGGGGTGTCATGGTCGAGGCGGCCAAGACCCTGAAAGAGTTTGGTGTGGCCTATGAAGCCCGCGTGCTTTCAGCTCACCGGACACCAGAGGCGCTTCGCGACTATGTACTCGGGGCACGGGATCGGGGGCTTAAACTTTTGATCGCAGCCGCAGGAGGGGCAGCCCATCTTCCCGGAGTGGTGGCGGCTCAGACCGTTCTTCCCGTTTTGGGTGTGGCGATCGAATCAGGAGCTTTCCGTGGTGTGGATGCTCTCCTGGCTATGGTGCCAATGCCTGCAGGTGTCCCGGTTGGCTGCGTGGGGGTTGGCCGGGCAGGCGCTCGCAATGCGGCGCTTTTGGCTGTGGCCATTTTGGGGGTGGAGGATCCCAAGCTCTGGGAGGCTTTGGAAATTTTCCGAAAGGAACAGTCCAAAAGGGTTCTCGGGCAGGATCTTGAGTTGCCCTAGGGCGGCCTCAGGGGCGGAAGTATTGCGCCTAGCCGCCAGCGGTGATGCGGACAAGCTCGATTACATCCCCTTGTTGGAGAGCGTAGGTAGGCCACTGGTTTTGAGGGAGAACCTCCTGGTTCACCTCTACAAGGAGTCCGCGAGCCGGCAAGCCCCATTGGGTCACAAGCTCGCCGAGTGTGAGCCCTGTGCGCACCGTGAGGGTTTGACCGTTGACACGGATAGAGACTAGCTCGTGCATCTTTCCCAATCTTTCCAGACCGGATCGTACCCTAGTTCTTGGAGCCGAGCTGCCACTTCTTCAGGGGACCGGTCGTCCGCGATGGCAAACTGCTCCCGCGTTTCCCTTTTGGCCGGCGCAGTGGGGGCGGGGCGGATGGGAACAGTCCGTAGGCCAGCTCCGGTATAACCCCCGGGATCGGTCCGCGATCCTGCGCTCATCATGGTAATCCCCACCGGGGCCAGTGCATCCCGCAAGGCCGGCGTCTCTCGGGTGGAGAGAACCAGTCCGACTTGGGGGAAGGAAAGCCGAAAGGCGATGACAAGCTGGATGAGATCCCGATCGGCCAGTGGAAACGGGGCTACGAAGTTCCCCGCCGAGGGACGGATCCGTGGGAAGGACACCGTAAGAAAGGCTTTCCAGCATTGTCGCAAAAGCGCATCGAGGTGACGGCCCAGTCGCAACGCTTCCTCTTGCCACGGGGTCAATCCAAAAAGGGCACCTATTCCAATGCGGCGAATACCGGCCTCGTAGGCTCTCACGGGAGCCAGCAGGCGGTAGAGGAAATCCCGTTTCGGCCCGGCGACGTGCCAGCAGGCATAGGACTCCGGATCGTAGGTTTCTTGATAGATCACCATCCCATCCAGCCCGGCTTGGACCAAGCGAGCATAGTCGCAGGTGTCCAGCGGAGCCACTTCCAGCGAAATTTCAGGAACGAAAGGACGGAGCCTTTCAACACATTCGATTAAGTATTCAACAGAAACCTTTTTCGGGTGTTCTCCAGAGACTAAGAGGAGGTGCCGGAATCCCTGCTTGGTAAGGTAACGAGCTTCCTTTTCGACTTCCTCAGGGCTTAATGTGATCCGTTCCAACCGGTTGGTCCGGGAAAAACCGCAATACTGGCAGATGTTGACGCATTCGTTGGAAAGATAGAGGGGAGCAAAAAGACGCATGGTGCGGCCGAAATGCCGCACAGTCAGTTCCTGGGCGGCAATCGCAAGCCGGCGGAGTTTTTCCCTGGGCATAGGTTCCAGGTAAGCCTTCAGACGAGCCAGGCGTGGCGAGGCTTTTTCCAGGGGATAGAGCGAATCAAAACTTGCCGCTTCCTTTTGCAAGGCTATGGGCACTGTAGCCGCGGAGGATTGGGTGGGCAAGCGCCGAGCCGGTAACCATCGTGGAAAAAACCCTTGGCCAGAGAATGGTCACCCGCTTGTGTCTTTTTTTGAAAGTTCCTCGGCAGCTCGGCTCCCAAGCTTTATCTATGAGCGCCTCTGTGGGATGCACAACAAAATCTCTTGGTAAAAAAATTCCCCTGGCGGGTGGGGTAGGGTTTCTCTCCAAAACTCAGTCTTCCTTTTTTTGTAGCTAACCCAGAAAAACAGCGGCCAGGCTTGCAAACGTAGCAAGCAAACTTGCCTTTTTGGGTCGGAGAAACCAGCCAAAAGTGCTTCTCTTTTTTCTCTTCCTACACAGGCCGTAGCTCCTGGGCCGGGGTAACGCTCCTTATTGTCCCCAAGCTTTTTCCTTTGTGACGGAACGTCTCTGGGAAGGGCTTTTAGGGTTGGCAAGAGCTAAGACATAGAGCGAACTATAACGCTGTGTATGGGGCCGTATATCAGCATGAAGTTACGTGCATGGCTCAAGCGGCAGGGTGTTGGCTCTAAAGCGGCTTTGCCGGATGGGGCAGGAGGGCCTTTGCCTCTTCTCGCAAGAATAGTTGCCGACCGGGACAATACTCGTGCATGCGGAGGAGGCACCACCCGATGGCGCGACCCTTTGCTCGTGGGTGTGCAAGCGCCCACGAAAAAGCGGGATTGAGATAGGGAATTGGCCTAGGTTTTCCCGACTTGGCTCTCAAGCAAACTGTTACAGATCCTCAAGCCCGTCAAAAAGGTCGGCTTTGGGACAAACGGTCATCGTAGAGAACTCATTGGGCAGGTCTCTCATCCCAAGGTTGGCGTCATCCCGGTCGAGGAGCTTGACCGGCTGATGCGTTTGGTCCTCGAGTACCGGGAAGTGGCTTGGGCCGTGCAGAGTCGATCCATTCGGGGTGCATCCCAATGCCGTGACGGACAAGATCGTGTGCGATCTGGATGAGGTCATGGTCTCCTTGTGTGCCAGGCTCTACGGGAAGAGATTTGCTCGAAAGCGTGGCAAGAAGGTTTTCGCAGGCATTGATGAGTAAGCTCGCTGGATTTTTCACTTACCAGAGCCGGTTCTTGGGGTGACGGCCGAGTAGTGGGCGTTGCGTAACGGCCACGCGACGCTCTACGGGCAAGCGGGAGCGGAGGCTTTTTGTGCCAGATGCGGGCTTGGGTTTCGCTCAAACAAGGGCAATCGATCCTGTCTACCACAGTGTCGCTTGACCGCCCAAGAGTTCCCTCTGCCCTCCTGGTTCGAGCTCGAAGGGAAGAAAGGCTTCGATCGGGGGAAAGCGCCACGATCGCAATGGAGAAAGCTAAGGAGCGGGATCCGCGCAGAGCGGAAAAGGTGGTCTGCAAGCTCCAGGAAAGAAGGGAACTGGAATATTGTGCACGAGAAAGAGTGCAGGCTGGCCATCCTCCCGACCAAGCGTGACGCGCTTCTGGCCGAAGAGGAGTCCCGAATGGGTGCGTGTCCTTCTTTTTTGGGCTTGTGCCACCTCTTCCCGTAAAAAGTTTTCCTTGGAAAAAAACCCACACGCCAACCCATGCGAACCGGAAGAGACATTGGCAGGTGGAGCGGTGCAGCCCGTTTTTTCTCCTGGGGTCGAAGGACGAGGCCTCGGGCAACGGGTCCCTGCCAAGCCGTAGTCGCCCCGGACGGCAGTCGATCGGCTTTGTTGCGGTTGCGGCTTCAGACGGATGGGAAAGCCCGAGCCAATTCCTGGTTTTTTAAATCGTGCGCTTGCGCCTACGGCCAGGAGTCGATCCTTTCGGTGCTTGCCGCCAGGAAAATCTGACCACGCCAATGAAGACTTGGGAGACTCGTCTGGAAGCGGGAGGGATCGCCGGGAAAGCTACCGCCTCGTGCGGTGCGGGAAGGGGTGACAGGTGCTTGCCAAGCCTCCGAGGCACGCGCCCGTTTCCCCGTTGAAACGCTGCCTTACTGGAGCGGTGGGCATCGAGATCAACCGAGGATCATCTCCCCTTGGGTCGAAAGGGGCCGCTTGGGCAATCTCGCGAGAATCCGCGGGATCCGATCGAATCTCGATGGGAAGAGTGGAAAGCAGGCGAAAGCGACTTTTGCTCATGCGTGCGAAAAAGATCGCGCGGGTCTGTGTTCAATCGGGCAAGCCGCTTGTGATCGAACGGTTGAATCTTCGCAAGAGGAAGCTTGAGCGTGAGTCAGTGGATCCCGTTTGCGCTCGCTTGCTTTTCTTCCTTCGCCTAGCGCCCAGGCGATCAACGATTGCTCAGGTCCCCTTTGTTTCGCGCCGGAGCCGAGGTGATCGAAGTCGGACCCCGCCTACACGTCTGTGGTGGGCGCGGTCAACCCCGGGCGCCGGTAGGGCATCAAGTTCTTACCAGGGTGTTGCCACGTGCGTCTGGCCCGCAGAGGGTTGGGTCTCTCGGAAGGCGCGTCGGTGCGGGAGATGGTAGCGCCTACCCGCAAGCGATCGGGACAAAGCATGTGTGGTCGATTCTGTGGCGGAGCTTCGGAAAAGACTCAAAGGCTCAAAGCGGCGCATGCCCGATCGGGAGGCGATCGACGGCCTGCCGAGCCTCTATCCCCCAAAAATGCAAGACTAGGCACTACGTGGGCTTTGTCAGTAAAAACCCCGGCACGCGAAATGATCGGGAGCGCTCTTTGGCCAGCGTCCCGGAGGATCTTTCCTCGAAAGGAAATGGTTGTCTAGGGTCTTAGGAACGGTTTAAGGAGAGTTTAAGAACCCAAGAAATCGTTGCTGGCCCGTCGGGGTAAAAGCCTTGAAAAGACTTAAGACCGGCTGGTCGCTTTTTGGGAACCAGGGAACGTAGGCCGGTATGGTTCGCGAAAGAGTTTCACGCCTTTGCCAGAGAGAGGATTGCCGTAGCGCGCGGTAAGGAACGGTTTAGTCTCTTCGGCCGAAGCGTGCTTGTGCGCTGGTGGGGAAACAAAAGAAGACCCTAGGACTCCAAAGAAACGGGGGTACGCTTCCTTTTAGGGTTCCTCTAACTCCCAAGGGCAAACGCTTTACCGCCCGTCGTGCTACTCGGCTCGTCCCGAACGGAAGGGCTTAGGGGAGGGAAACTCGAGAGGATCCCTCTTGGGGTGCCGTAAGGTCCTGGGCGTGGCCTTTGCCCAGGCGAATTCGTTCGACTTCTGCCAGGAATACCTTGGGTCCGCCAGGCATGTAACCGAGCTCGCCGATTTTCTTTCCGCTGGGATCCAAGAAGATCAAGGTAGGATAGGAATCTACACCAAACTTATCGGCGAGCTCGTCGTTTTGTTTTTTCAGGTCCGGGGGCAATTCCTTGTGTTGGGGGAAATCGACGAAGAGAAGGATCAAGTGCTTGTCTGCGTACGCTTTGAATTCCGGTGTAGAAAATACTTCCTTTTCCAGTTTTTGGCACCAGGGACACCAATCGCTCCCTGTGAAGTTCATAAGAACGATTTTCTTTTCTTTCTTTGCCCGGGAAAGCGCTTCCCGATAGCTGGTGAGCCAGTTGGCTCCATAGGCTCCCCCGATCCCCGTGGCTACCCACAGGCTAAGAACCAAGAACAAGCGCAACCAATTTTTCATAGAAAGGTTCCCTAAGGTTACTCGATCCTATCGTTCGTTGCAAATGGTGCGCGCCGGCTGGATGATTCCATCCCTTGCGGGAAAAGGAGAGTGTTTTTAGACTTTGGGACATGAGCAAAACCCAGGCCGGTTCCCGCGGAGGGAAAAAGCCAACCCTGCCGGAAATAGGCTCCTCGCAAACAGGAGAACCTGAGCCCGACCGGATTCTTATTGTCGACGACGAGAAGGACGTTCATTACGCCTTTGAACGTCTGTTGGAACCCGAAGGGTGGAGGGTCCTTCGGGCAGAAAGCGGAAAGGAGGCACTTGCCGTTGTAAGCCAGCAGCCAGTGGATGTCGTTGTCATGGACATCCGGATGGCTGGCCAAAATGGGCTAGAAACGCTCCGGGAGATTCGCCGGCGGGACCCTTCTTCTGTGGTCATCATGATGACCGCTTATGGCACTGCCCAAACGGCGATTGAAGCGATGAAGCTCGGGGCCTTTGATTACATTCTCAAGCCCTTTGAGCTCGAAGGGCTTAAGGCCCTATTGGAAAGGGCACGGCTCGCAGCGCGGCATCGCAAGGAGCTCCCTCACACGGAAGGCACGCCGGTCCCGTCCTCCGAGTCATTGGAGTTTTTGGTTGGAAGCTCTTTTGCGATGCAACGGGTATATAAACTCATTGGCCAGGTAGCTCCCACCAGTGCAACCGTCCTCATTACGGGAGAAAGCGGAACCGGTAAGGAACTGATTGCGCGGGCCATTCACCAGCACAGCTTGCGTGCCGGCAAGCCGTTTGTGGCCATGAACTGTGCGGCCATCCCCGACAATCTTTTGGAAAGCGAGCTGTTTGGTCATGAGCGCGGGGCTTTTACGGGGGCCATGACCCAACGGATTGGAAAGTTTGAGGAGGCCGATGGCGGGACGCTTTTTCTGGACGAGATCGGCGACATGCCGCTTACCACCCAAACCAAAATCTTGCGAGTATTGCAGGAGGGGGAATTCTCTCGAGTAGGAAGTAATGTGCCGATTCGAGTGGATGTCCGGCTCATTGCTGCTACCAACAAAGACCTTGCCCGTGCAGTTCAAAAACGGGAATTCCGAGAGGATCTTTACTATCGGCTTAACGTAGTGCGCATCCACGTTCCTCCTCTTCGGGAGCGGTTACCCGATCTTCCGGAACTGGTGCAACACTTCCTTCGCAAGCATCGGAAAAGCCGGCCGGGGGGCGGAAGCCTGCGGGTTTCTGAGGAAGCTTGGCAGCTTCTCTATTCCTATAGCTGGCCCGGGAACGTCCGGGAACTGGAAAATGCGATTCAGCGAGCGCTGGTTTTTGCGACCGGTAGTTCCATCGAACCAGCGGATCTGCCGGAAGAGATCCGCAGTTGCCGAGTCGCGCCCGCTTCGATGGGGCGAACGGAAGAAGTGGAAAAGGCTGCGGAGATTCTTTTGGACTGGGCTCTGGGTTGTGGGGGAGAGGGCTGGTGGCAGGTTCTCGAGGAGCTTTTCCAGTCAAAATGGGGAGAGCGGAAAACCCATAGGGAAGGCGAATGGAAAGGCTTTCGAGGTGAGGGGAAAGCCAAAGGTTAAGGATCGTAAGCCTTGGGAAGGGGGGAAAGTGGAGCAAGTTTCCGGGGAAGTCCGGAACGGAAAGCATTGCGTTTTGGGCGTGGATCCTTCCCTGCGCTCTACCGGTTACGGGATTGTGGAATGCCAAGGTCGTGGCAGGCTCCGGCTTGTTTCCTGCGGGACGATCCGGGTTGCTCGGAAAGCTTCCATAGGTTCTTGCTTGCAAGCCCTACAGAGCGAGATGGAAAGGATCGTGGGTGAGTTTGCTCCACAGGTGGCGGCCGTGGAAAAAGTGATTTTCGTTCAGAGTATCCGCACGGCTTTGGACTTAGGGGCCGCGCGGGGAGTCATTCTCTTAACACTGGCGCGTCGGTTGATTCCCGTCTATGAGTATCCCCCGAGGCTTGTGAAGCTAGGCGTTTCAGGAAAAGGCCAAGCCCAGAAAAGACAGGTGGCCTTTATGGTAAAGTCCCTGCTTGGGCTATCCCAACCCCCATCACCCGATGTGGCGGACGCTCTGGCGGTGGCGCTCGCACATCTTCACCGCAACTGGGCGATCTCTGTGGGGAGCGGGCGGGTATGATGGCTTTTCTCGAGGGGGAGTTGATGGAAAAAGAGCCCGGGCGGGCGCTTGTTCGCGTTTCTGGAGTGGGATGGGAGCTTGCCATTCCTTTGAGCACCTACCAGGCCTTGCCCCGGCCTCCGGCTCCGGTTCGCCTCTGGACCTATTGGGAGTTCCGGGATACGGGTCAGGCCCTCTATGGCTTTGGATCCCGGGAAGAGAGGGAACTTTTTCGGCTGCTCGTCGATCATGTGCAAGGGATTGGGCCCAAAAGTGCCCTTTCCATTCTCAGTGTAACTCATCCGGAGCGGTTTCGGGAAGCCGTCCGCCAGGGGGACCGGACCTTTCTTGCCTCGATCCGAGGGATTGGTAAGAAAATGGCCGAGCGGATTGTCTTCGAGCTTAAGGACCGGTTAAAGGGGGTTCCGGAGCTTGCGTCCGGGGGGCAACCACGGACCAAGACGACCGATGCTGTCCTGGCACTTGTGGCTTTGGGCTACCGGCAATCGGAAGCCACTAAGGCGGTGGAAGCCGTCGTAGAGGCAGACCCCCACTTGCCGCTAGAAGAACTGGTGCGGCAGGCGTTGCGACGACTCTAGGGAACGGGAGGTCAAAGAGAGTTGTACGGCAAAAACCCGGTGCCTAGCAAAAAAGCCGGGAAGGGGATGGCGTTTGGGAGTAAGAGGGTGGCGTGGCAGCAGAGGAAGCGGGGAAAGGAAAAAAACGGTTTTTCTGGAGGTCATGGAGCAACATCCTACAACCGGGGCGGTTTGGAAGGGCGAAACCGTCGATTTAGAACTGGAACGATCCTTGCGCCCCGGATCCTGGGAAGAATTTATCGGGCAGGAGCGGGTGAAAGAAAGGCTCAAGGTGCTGGTAGCTTCCGCTCGGGCCCGGGGGGAACCCATGGAACACTTGCTTTTTTGTGGCCCGGCCGGCGTCGGTAAAACGAGTCTTGCGACTCTTTTGGCCAAGGAAATGGGGGTCAACTTCCGGGCTACTTCGGGGCCGATTTTGGAGCGAGCGGGGGATCTGGCGGGGCTTCTCACCTCGCTGGAACCGGGGGAGATTCTCTTTATAGATGAGATTCACCGGCTGCCCAGAGCGGTGGAAGAATATCTCTACCCTGCGATGGAAGATTTTCGCATTGACATCGTCATTGACCAGGGGCCCAGTGCTCGGAGCGTCCGGCTCACCTTGCCCAAGTTTACTCTGGTGGGGGCCACAACTCGGGTAGGCATGCTTACCGCTCCGCTCCGGAGCCGATTTGGAATGGTCCACCGGCTGGACTATTACCCGGTCGAAGAAATGGCTCGGATCGTACAGCGAGCCGCGGGGATCCTCCAGGTACCCCTTTTGGCCGACGGGGCATGGGAAGTGGCTCGAAGAGCTCGAGGGACACCGAGGATTGCCAATCACCTGGTTCGATGGATCCGTGATTTTGCCCTGGTCAAAGGGCAAGGGAGACCGGTCGACGTCGAGCTTGCCTGCGAGGCTTTAAGCATGCTGGAGATTGATGAGGATGGTCTCGATGACATGGACAAGCGGCTTTTGGAGACGTTGGTGTTCAAATTCCGAGGAGGACCCGTGGGGATCCACTCGCTGGCCGTTGCTCTGGGAGAGGATCCAGGAACTTTGGAAGAGGTTCATGAGCCTTACCTGATCCTTCAAGGCTTTCTCAAAAGAACGCCCCAGGGGAGAGTAGCAACGCCCCGGACCTACGAAAAATTGCGTGTGACCCCCGGGCAATCCTTGCAGGGGGAACTCTGGAAGGAAAGGGAGAAGGAAGACACGTGAAGAGCTATCGCGAGGAACTCTGGTTTGAGATTCCAACTCGGAGGGCGTTGGTCAACATCACCCCCCAGGTGGAGGCAAGCTTACGCCGTAGCGGAATCCAGGAGGGGCTTCTTTTGTGCAATGCGATGCACATTACAGCAAGCGTGTTCATCAACGACGATGAACCTGGTCTTCACCGGGATTTCGAGCGGTGGTTGGAACGGCTGGCTCCGGAAAAGCCTTACTCCCAGTATGAGCATAATGTGGGAGAGGACAATGCCGATGCCCATCTCAAAAGGACCATTATGGGAAGAGAGGTCGTGGTGGCGGTCACTCAAGGTCGGCTGGATCTAGGGCCGTGGGAGCAGATTTTTTACGGCGAGTTCGACGGAAAGAGACGAAAACGCGTGCTCATAAAGATCATTGGGGAGTAGGAAGGGACGCCAAAACATGGCGAGCGAGGGAAAACGTTGGCTTTTTCCTCGTCTCTTTTCTCGTCTTTCTCATGGCGAGCTGCAAGGTAACCCCTCCGCCGCTCTCTTGGGAGAGTTTGGAAAAAGCGATCCAGGAGCGTTTCCCCCACGCAAAAAGCCTTTCTTCCATGGAGCTGGCACGCTGGTTGGAAGATTCCTCGCGCAACCCCCCGGTGTTGGTGGATCTTCGCAGTGTGGAAGAATACGAGGTCAGTCACCTGCGGGGTGCCATTCGAGTTTCCCCTCGGCCCCAGGCCTGGCGCTTGTGGCGCCTGCCCAAGGACCCCGGGCCGATTGTCGCTTACGACTCGGTCGGTTGGCGATCGGCCGCGTTCGTGGAGGAATTGACCAGGTGGGGGGTTGAGCAGGCCTGGTACTTAAAGAGAGGTCTTTTCGGGTGGGTGAACGAGGGAGGAAAGCTTGTGGGAAAAGACGGGCGACCTACCCGCAAGGTCCATCCGGGGGATTCCTACTATGGGCGTCTTCTAGCGCCGGATTTGCGTTCGATCCCTTTGGAGCGGCTGGCCCCACCGATCTATTGAAAAGGGCTCGCTTTTTCTAAGCAAACTTTCTTTGCCTTTTTCTCTCTTGGCGCAAACTCTGGAGAAAAGCCTATCCAATGGGGCTTTGCTTCCCCGTGAGCCTCTGGCTATATAGGTAAAAGGAGCGTAGGCTCCTAGAGACTTTTTGCCCCGGTAGCTCAGTTGGTAGAGCAGGTGACTCTTAATCACTCGGTCCCAGGTTCGAGCCCTGGCCGGGGCAGTCCCTGGTAGCTAGAGGCGTGGTGGTTTGAGGGATCTCCTTCCTCGGAGGGGGCTGGTGGGGGAAAAGTTCCCAAGGGCGCTCTCTGTCGCGGTCCACAAAAGCTAGAAAAGAGGGGGTCTTTTTGACCTCTCCCAGGGGTCCTCGACCTATAGTCAAAAAAGACGAGCCACCGAAAGATTGCCCTTGGGTTCTCGGATCGTTGCAGGGTTGGCAGTCCCGCTTGGATGTGTCGCTCGCTTGCCTAAAAAAGGGGGTAGGGATTAACCCGGTCCGTCGGGCTGGCGAAGGGTTAAGTGGACGGGCCTGCGAACGATAGCCTTTTCCAGAACCAAAGAAAAACGAAAGTCTCCTTCCTTTTTTCCCCAAGTCTAACCCGTATCCCGTCCGTTGGCGACCTCGAAGGGGCCTGGTACAAAACGGCTCCGAAACCCGTCCAAGAAAGGTCAACTGGCCGTGGGTCACCGCTTGCCTAATGGTTGGACCGGGGGGAACCCCGCAAAAAGGGGCAGGCTCCCACTCTCGAAAGGTCGTCCCTCAGGCCGCATTGAGGGGCAGGCCTACGGACAAAACCCTTGGTTATGGATTGTCTTCTTTCTCACCGGGGGGCCGCGCTTGGGAGTCCGTTACCCATCGATTGAGAGCTGCTCCAAAAAACCCTGCCTGAGGTGAAAGACCCAGGGGACAAACCCGGAGCCAACGGAAATGGCTTTTGGCCGGGTTCCACCAATCCTTTCGACACCACCGAGCGACTGGTTCGGGAGTGAACCCAGTCTCTCCTTTTTGGAGCGCCTGTGCTTATGGGTAGGCGGGCAGGAGCGTTTCTCTTTAGGAAACTTTCCCCTGCCTCTTTGACCAGTTCGAAGTGCCAGGTCCTAGGTCCATCATCTGCTGCACCAAAAAACCTCCTGGCCGAAGAGAAAACCTTTTCGACCGGGAGGTAAGCCGAAAGGGGATAGCGATGGAATACGCGGCAGCTCAACTACCTGACTTGGCCTATTGGTTTTGTGTGCGAACCCAACCACGGCGGGAGTTTTTGGCCTGCCGGACCTTGGCAAGACACCGCCCGGAGCTAGAAGTGTTTTGCCCGCGCATCCGGTACCGGAAGACTGTCCGCCGGAGGCTTCTTTCGGTAATCGAGCCCTTATTTCCAGGGTACCTTTTTGCTTGGTTTAACCCAGTGCGACATCTGCGGTTAGTCCTCCACACCCAAGGGGTTGGTAGGGTAGTGTGTTTTGGGGATCGGTATCCAGTAGTTGAGGCGGAGGTCATCGAGGAATTAAAGGCGCACTTCGGCGAGGAGGGGGTGCAGGATGTTGAACTTCTCAAGGAGGGGGACCGCGTCATCGTTCATCACGGAGCCTTGCAGGGCCTTGAGGCGGTCCTTTCGAAGCTGCTCCCCGGTGAAGCGCGTGTCCGTATTCTTATGGAGTTTCTCGGGCGCCAGATGGAGTTAGAACTACCCGTGTCGGCTGTTGCTCCTGCAGAGCCGCAAGCAAGAATCGGGTGGTTGAGGGTACAAAAACAAAAGACGTTGGCTTAAGCGAAAAAAAATGGGATTGCGCTTGACAGAGACGGGGTTTTCCGGTTTTTTGCCGTGCCATGGCATTCTTCATCGTACCTATTTGGATTTTTATCATTATTGGTTTGTGGGCGCTCATGCGGGAGAAGTTCGACTAGGAGAGTTGGCACGCGGCTCCTAGTTCGAGTGCTCCGGCCTGTTTTGTGGCGGGAGGAACGGCCTTCTCGAAGGTCGGTCCATTTTTAGAAATCGGGCTTGTCTTTTCGGGAGGGTGTTAAGATGCCACCCGGCGAAACAGGAGACGTTCTCTCCGGAGCAGGCGCCCGGAGGGATGGCGGCGAACGAGTTCAATTCGTAGCTGCGTCCCGTCGGGGCTGAGTGTCCAAGCCTCCTGGATGTGGAGGCGGATCTTCCTTCCGGAAGGAAGGTCCCGGGTGAGCCAGGAGGAGAGGACCAGTCGACCTTTAGCGCGTCGGGCTTGCGTCTGGAGGAGAGCCCCACGGGGTGTGCGATTTTCGGCTACCCGGCCGTCCAGGTAAAAGGTGTACTTCCAGTGCTGCGCGTGGGTTCCAGTTCCTGTCGTTCGAACCTGGGTCACGCTGGTTCCGGAGTCCTCAATGGTTAGGGTGAGCGCGGGAAGGCTCTTGCCTTTTCTAGTCGGCTGAACTTCCACCAGAACCCAAGTGCCCGAGAAATTGGGAGAACTGCCCGTGCTCTGGGTGGCCTGGGGGTAGACCGTGGGTTGCGGCCAGCCGAGGAGGGGAAGGCAAAGCACAAGAAAGAGTAAAAAGACTTCCTGGCCCCATAAGGACCTGACCCGGGGAAGAAAACGGGGGCGGATCGGGAAGTTGCCAATAGCTTGCGATCCTTTTTCCTCCATACTTTGTTACGATAATGGGAGCAAGTCTATGGGGGAAGCTTTCGTTTCCTCTCTTTTGGGATTTGGGGTCGCCATTGGTCTTTCGGCGCTGGGACTGGGGCTGATTGTTTGGATCGTAGAGCGAGAGGCACGGCGCGCATGACCGCGGATCGGGACCGGGCCGCAAGGAAATGTCCTTTGCCCCCGGTATTGCGAGGGATCCTTGGATGAAGGGAGCCGTACCCAGGGCAAGAGCCGAGATTCATCGGGTCGTTCGGAAAATCTTGGAACCGTTGCTTTCCCAGGGATTGATCACCCGGGCCTTAGATGCTCCCCTTGGGCCGGGGGCCATGGCGCAATGGCTGGTCCAGCGGGGGCTAGAGGTATGGGGGGTGGATCGGGATCTGGCGCAGTCAGACGAAGCTGATCCCAGGATTATCCGGGTCAACGGGGATGTAAACGAGGCTCTTCCTTGTCCGGATGCGTTTTTTGACTTGGTTGTCTCCTTGGAGGGGATCGAACACCTGGAAAACCCCTTTCAATTCTTCCGGGAAGTAGCCCGTGTCACGCGGCCCGGAGGATGGCTCGTCCTTTCCACACCGAATATTTGCAATCTGGAGGAACGGTTAAACTTCCTTTTCCGGGGCTGCTTTTACCGCGTCATTCCGCGGGAAGAACGGGAGCGGTATGGTTCCGGGTTCGATCATCAAAACCTTTTGACTTTTGCGGAGATCAAGCAGCTACTCCTTTGGCATCATTTTCAACCTCTCGGCTGGTATCGAGACGCGCAGAAATGGCGTCAGCTTTTTTGGCTTTGGCCCATCGGACTGGGTGTCTGGCTTTATGGCGTTTGTCAACCCGCGGCCCGGAAGGAGAAGTATGCCCTGTGGGATAGCCTTTCCGGACCGATTCTTTTCGGGGGTAACACGCTCATTGTGCTAGCACGCCGTCAGCAGCCGAAGGCTCAAAGCCAGTAAAGCTCGGTTGTGCGAAAAAGCACAGATAGGGAGAAGTTAATGTTAAGTCTACCGGCCACCCATGCGAAAGTGGTTGCCATGATCGAAGAGTGTTGCCCTCGGCTTGCCGGGAATTACCTGGATATTGGATGTGGGGATGGCCGGCTTGCGAAAGAAATTCTCACGCGTTTCCCCTTGGAAGCCTT
Source organism: Candidatus Methylacidithermus pantelleriae (assembly GCF_905250085.1). Taxonomy (GTDB): domain Bacteria; phylum Verrucomicrobiota; class Verrucomicrobiia; order Methylacidiphilales; family Methylacidiphilaceae; genus Methylacidithermus; species Methylacidithermus pantelleriae. Next base: position 78,007 of record NZ_CAJNOB010000001.1, on the reverse strand, counting down.
TGGGTGCGATCGCAGCCCGGAGCCTCTTGAGGGAATGAAGGTGACGAGGGTTGACCTAAACCGGGAGCCTCTTCCCTATCCCTCGGGGTTTTTTTCTCTGGTTACCTGCACGGAGGTGCTGGAACACCTGGAAAATTACCGCGGTGTGGTGCGAGAAGTGTATCGGGTGCTCGTGCCCGGGGGGCTTGCCCTCTTTTCGACACCCAACGTACTTAACCTTCGTTCCCGGCTTCGTTTTCTATTCTTTGGATTTTGGAACCTTTTTGGCCCTTTACCTTTTTCGGATGAACTTCCGCCGGATACGGATGGCCATATCAGTCCGGTTCCCTGTTTTTACCTTAGCCATGCCCTTTTCCAGGCTGGATTCCGGAACATTCGTATCGCGGTGGATCGCTGGCAAAAAGGGTCTTTAGGTTGGTTTTTCCTCCTTTGTGTTCCAATCGGAGTAGCCTCACGCTTGGCTCTCTGGAGGGAACGCTCCCGGTATAAGACCGTCTCTGCGGAGAACCTCCCCTTCGTCCAGGAACACAACTCTCCGGCTCTGCTTCTGGGTCGCACGCTTGTAGTCGCTGCCCAAAAACCGGAAAATCCTCCGGCAAGCTAGGGCAGGGATAGTTGGCCCTTTTTGGGTTTTTTCTTTCCCCAGCTTCCCGAAAAACTCTTGGGGGCAAACATGGAAAAGCCAGTCAAAGTGGCCATTGTCAGTCGTTACTTCGGAGATTGGGGGGGAGCGGAGCTTTTTGCCTGGCGCCTGGGGGTGGGGCTCCTTGAGGACCCGCGCTGGGAGATTCATGTGGTGGGCTTGCGGCCAGGGCAGCGCACCCAGGGTTTCGTTTTCCATGAGGCTGGCAGGATCCTACCCAGAAGCGGCCCGTGGGGGCAACTTGCGTTTGCAATGCAGGCCAAGCGCTACCTTCAAAAAGGGGCATTTGATCTGGTTCACTCGCATGAGCTTGGCGTGGAGGCGGACGTGGTAAGCTTTGGACTTCCCCGACGCCGGTGGAGGAAAATCGTCGGGAAAGCTCGCTCTTGGGCAACCCCCCAGGACAAGCTGGTCGACCTTCTGGAACGAAAAACGCTTTTTTCGCCCCGGTGCCGCGTCATTCTCTGTCCCTCGGAGCTTGCAGCTGGCGAGCTTCGTACGGAATATCCGGAGCTAGTCCCCAAAATCCGTGTGCTTTGTCCCGGTGTCGAGTTTCGGTCTTTCCAAGTCTTTCCGGAGCGCCAAGAGCTCAAGCAGAAACTTTTTGGCCCTTTGGGGTGGAAACGGGAGGACTTGGTGGCTCTTTTTATCGGCAATAATTTCCGTTTGAAAGGACTGCCCCAAACAGCCGAAGCGGTAGCAAGGCTCCGGGAAAAAGGCTATCCCTTGCGGCTGTGCGTCGTAGGAAGAGGAAATCCAAAGGAGGCGGGGAGTTGCCTCCGAACGCTTCAAAGCCAGCGTGCCGTCTGGTTCTCTGGACCTGTTTCGCAAAGTCTTGCCAGCTCCTACTACGGCGCCAGTGACTTTCTTCTCTTTCCCTCGCGCTGGGAGGCTTTCGGGATGGTGGTACTGGAAGCTCTGGCCTCCGGCCTTCCGGTCGTCGTTGGACCCCACGTTGGGGCAGCGAAACTAGTGGATCCCGGTCGTAACGGTTGGATTCTGGAAGACCCGGAGAGTGTCCAAGAACTGGCTCAGTGCCTGGAAAGACTCTGCAATCCGCTCGAACGGGAACGGATGGGAAAAGAAGCCCGGCAAACGGCAGAGAGGTGCGATTGGCGTTTTCGTGTGAAAGAACTGGTTAGGATTTATGAGGAATGCCTTGGCGTAACCCAAAAAGACTAGGGTGAGTGTGGAAAGAGATTTTTCCATCCTCATTGTTCATTGGAAAACCCGGGATCTTTTGCCCGGTTGCCTCGCGTCGATTGAAAAGCAAACGGGCGTTACCTGGGAAACATGGGTTCTCGATAACGAGGGAGACCCCTGGTTTGGTTTGGGTCTCCAGCAAGCGTTTCCTTGGGCAAAAGTGGTTTCCTTTAGCTCAAATCTCGGGTTTGGTAGGGCCTGCAACCGGGTTTTACCCCTTTGCACGGGACGGCTTCTCTATTTTGTAAATCCCGATACGGTCCTTTTAGGATCGGAGGTCCTTGCGTCCATTCACAAGTTTATGCTGGAAAACCCAAGAGTCGGCATTGCTTCCACTTGCTTGACGGACATGAAAGGCCAGGAACAGCCTGTTGCTTCGCCCCGGTATCCCGGGGAAAAATATGCCGCTCCATTCTCTGACCGGCTCCCCGGGCCGATCGCGATGGTGCTGGGAGCCAGCATGGTGGTCCGGAGAGAGCTTTTCGAGGCGCTCGGGGGGTTTGATGAAGATTTCTTTGTTTACGGGGAAGATTTTGATCTTTGCCTGCGGGCAAGGAAAGAGGGATGGGAAATTGGGGTCGTCCCCAAAGCCCGGGTGCTCCACCGCGGAGGTGGGAGTGAGCGAGACAGAAGCCCAAGGGAGGTATGGGACCGGAAACTTCGAGCCGAATATCTTTTTTACTCCAAACATTACTCGCCTGATGTCATTGCTCGCATTCGCCAGGCCCACCGGTGGAAGGCTGCGTGGGAGCTTTTCCTTCTCGGGATAAGCTGGGGTTTGAGCTGGGGGAGAAAGAAAAGTCGTTGGCAGTGGAGACACGCGAAATATCGAGCGATTTGGCGCTGGGCTCATCGGAAGTTTCCTTCCGGGTAAGCGCGGGTAAGAGGGAAGCTTTTGATAAAGGCCCTTGCGATGGTTTCTATCCCCTACTCCTGTGCGGGGAAAGAAAGGAGAGCCACTGACGGATCTTCTTCTTACGGGTCGGAGGGGATTGGAGGCACTCTTCCTCCAACCGACGGATCCTTTCTCGAACCGGATCGGAAGGATTTTTCTCTAAGGGAAGTGTTTCCTGGGTTGCGAGGATGTGAAGGTCAAAAAGTTCCGCTCCGTAGTAGGAAAGGTTGCGTCGGGTCCACTGCAACGTCTTCCGATCGATACGATATAGCCAAGAGTCGCAAAGCTCAGGCTCTTTCGGCACGTCTTGGGTCCATTGGCCGAGGCTCCGCGAGCGTCTTCTTGCGGCGCTTGCCGCTACATAGATCCACCGATCGCTTATGGCCAAACCGCGAATATACCCTTTGAGCTCAAGGAAAGCCCGGTGTCCCTCCTCGTTCGAAAAGGTGTGCAAGCGCCCTCTTTTGGATTCAAGCCACCATAGAGCTCCTTCAAAGCTGAGAAGCGAGTGAGGATGATAGAGGCCGTCCACGAGGATTTTCAGCCCCTGCACATGGTAAACAAACCCATCCTGTGCGCTATTCCAGCCGGTGTCCGTCCGCTGCCCGAAACAGGAAACGTAGAGCGAGCCTTCATGAAAAGCCGCCGAGTTTAGGTGAACGCGATCAGCGCATGCCCGATCATACTGCCAGAAAAGCGCTTCCGCCGGCTGTCGTCCTTTCCAAAGGATCCGCCATAGGCCATTACAACCGCTATCGCTAATGAGGAAAGAATCTTCCAGGCACAGGATCGAGTGAGGATCGGTAGCTCGCAGAGGCCAATCTTGGATGGGTTCCAAGTCGGCGCGTAATTCCAGTAGCCGGCACCGGCGTGGATCTTGAAGGATGATCCAATAGTGTCCTTGCCAAAAGCCAATCCCTGTGGCTCCGCGGACCCTTTGCAAGGGTTCAGGAAGGGGCACCCAATAAAAGGCTCCAGTCTCATAGTGAAAAACTCCTGCGACAAGTCCAGGGGGTACAGCGTTACAAAAGGTCACAAGCAACCGATCCATAACAAAAGCCCGTTTTCTCCACGGTGTCTGAGGCGGAAACTTTTGAAAACTGCTTTCCCCGGGGGCCTTTCCTTAGCAGTTGCCCGGAGGGTCGCCCGGAAACCGTAACCGCCCTTTTTGGGACAAGCCAAGGCTATCGTTGGTTACGAAAGAATAGGCCCAATGGCAAGACTCTCGTCGGTTCGGGGGAAGGAATTTGTGGCGTTCTCCAAAAGACTTCGAGATGTTGAGCCAGTTCCGGAGGTTCTTTGCTTCTCTTCCCAAGAGGATCGCCTTGTTTTGCTTTCTTCCGGTGGCCTTTTCCTTTAAGGAAGCAAGGGATGAGGGAAAACTTGCGGGCCGGCCTTGCGGCAACCGGAGGGTTTGTGGCTCTCTTGGCATCGATTGCGGTCTTTCGAGTGTTTTCTTTCTCGCTGGACCATGGGGCTCGAAGAGCCCTTTTGTGGGTAGGCTCGCAATCCGACTGTGTGGTCCGGCTCAAGTTCTGGACGGACCCTGCGTGGCTCTCTCCGGCGACTTACTGTGCTGCGTTGCCCGGGGATGGCAAGTTGCATCCGATTCTTTTGGATCTTCCGCTCCTTTCGCCCCGGAAACTTGAGGTAACGATGGCTTTAGACCGGGCGGTTACCTTGTGGCTGGGTGGGGTGATCACTCTGCCAGGGGAAAAGGGAAGCTTTCCCCTGGGCCGCTGGGAAGTGTCCCAGGGAGTCACCACGCAGTGGGATGGTAGCGCGGGCAAGTTTACCGTTGGAAAGGCGCAAGGCCCGGCCCAGGTCTCCGTTTCTTGGGAGATCCAGGGAACCATTCCGCCCAAACCCGTCCCCTGGGTTTCGATCGGATGGTTTCTTTTGGGCGTAGCGTTGCTTCTGGGAAGTGTATTCCTTTGGGCACAGTTAGGCTGGCCCTCAAGTACCTCTCGCAAGGTAGGGCTTGCCGGTGCTTCTTTTGGGCTTTTGCTCGCCGTTGCGGGAGCCAGGGTGTGGATGGTGGAAGACTACGGTTCTTCCCTCCCATTTTGGGATGAGTGGGACGAGCTCGAAGAGTTTTTCCGGCCCTGGTTCCAAGGAGACGGGCTTGCTTGTCTTTTTTTTCCTCACTGCGAGCACAGGCTTCTTACGACTCGGGCGCTTGCGCTTGGGGTAACCTATGCGAACGGGGGGGTGTGGGACCCCAGGATCCAGATGTTCGTCAATGCCTTTCTAGCTGCCGGTCCGCCGGTCATTCTCTTTCTTGGGCTGGTTCAGCAGCTAGCCGGAATGCCTGCTAAGCTGCTCTTGGCCCTGGGGATCGGTAGCATCACGATCCCCCCTTTCTTTGGTTGGGAGGATACGCTTATGGCCTGGCAATCTCAGGTGTTTTTTACCGAGATTTTTTCGCTTCTGGCCATCTGGTTGTGCATCGAACATCCCCCATTTTCCCAGGGCTGGGTTCTGGGGGTTCTTATGGGGGTTTTGGCCTTTTTTTCGATGGCATCGGGAGCGCTCTGGGCTCCCGTGGTTGCCGGTGTCCAACTTTTGGCCCCACCTGAAAGGGAAACCAAAGGAGGCGCCGCACGCCGGCTTTGGGGAAGCCTTTTGCTAGCGGTTGTTTTTCTTCTTTTCTGGATGGCAACCCCCCGTGTGCCGTCCCACCGGGGACTAGAAGCGTCCTCTTTGGCGAGGCTATTGCATTTCTGGGGTGAGGAACTTGCCTTTCCCTATAAAAATAGCCCCTGGCTGGCCGTGCTTCTCTGGGCCCCTTTTGGGATTGAAGCAAGCCGTTTTTTGCTTGCAACGTTCCAAAAGAAAAGGGTCAGGCCTAGCTCTTGCCTTGCGGTGGGTTGGGGGCTCTGGGTGCTCGGAGGGACGCTGGCGATCGCTTGGGGGCGGGGTTCCGGCCAGATCGCTCCCCGCTACCTGGAACTCCCAGCCTTGGGAGCGTGTCTCAATCTTGCACTAGCGATTTCGCTTGTTTTTCCTGCCGCGCGCAGGCCTCGGGAACTCTGGGAAAAAGGGGCAATTGCGCTGGCTAATCTCGCTAGCTTTTTGGTTCTCGCGGGGGTCCTCCTGCGGACCCTGCTAGGACCGCCTGTTGGATTCAAAGAGAGAATCGCCTGGAGGGAGTTAGCTCAAGCTAATCTTTCCCAGGCTCTTGAGCATGGGGATTTTCGTGCGCTCCAGCTTAGGGAGGGACTTGCCATCGGGGCTCCTCGAGCGGAGAGAGTCCGTCGTTGCTTGACCGATCCCCGGATCCAAGCGTTTCTCGTTACCCCCTGGGGATCGGGGATCCCCAGGGGAGCTCTTGCAAAGCTTGGCAAACTGCAAGGAGCCGGAAGATGGGGAGAAGGGATGTTGCTTCTGGGGCTTGCAGGGATTGGCTCCTGGGGACTTGCAAGCTTGCGGGAGGATCGAAAGATAAAAAGCTTCCCTCCAGCGCTTACCGCTTCGCAATAGAAACGCTTTTTGCTTCGCGGCTACCCAGAAAGCAAGCGGTCTTTTCCCATGGGTGGTGAGGGAGAGTCCTTTTTTTCTTGTGGCCTCTGGGACTCTTTCAGAGGTCAGGGGGCAATCGAGGCAGGGTTTGGGCGGTGGAGGCCCCCTTACATTGGCTCCCCGGCAATGGGATCCGGTTGTGAAAGGGATTTTCTTTTATTCTTTAGCCTTCAACCGGAAGTAGAGGGTCGCCACATCGGCATCGCCCAGCAGAGCTAGCTTCTGCCCCCAGCGTTTCCAAGCACGCTGGCGTGCCCAGCTGGATTGGCTTGGGCCAAAGGGTCTTTCTCCCAAGCTAATCCTAAAAGAGGCTTCCCACAGGAGTTCTCCCGGGTCGTAAACCACTTCCACAAGCCGGTAGCCTGCTTCTTGCGCGAGTGCCGTAATCGAACGCACGGTAAAGACGTGCAAGTGCCTCGGTGGGTCAAGCCCGAGCCAGTTAGCGCGGTATTTTCGCCACCCGTAGCTATCGGCCAGGGGAGTTGTGATCAGAAGCCAAGAGCTTTCGTGCAATAGCTTGCGAGCCGTTCCCAAGAGCTTGCGCGGGTCCCCCACGTGCTCGATGACATGATGCAGGGTCACAAGATCGAACGAACCTTGAAGCTCTTCCAGTGTCCCTTTCTTTAGAGTTAGGCCCGGGAGCTGGACCGGGGTCGCCAGAAAAGGATCGGTTCCAGTCAGGCGGGAAAACCCCCAGCTATACATGCGGCGCAAAAGGAGGCCTTCCCCGCAGCCTACATCCAGAATGGCGGAATCCTGGCGAAGCCCAAGCTTGGAAACTTCCCGGAGAAATTGAGGGAAAAGTCGCCCTCGAAAGAGGAGGCTTTTAGCTGGAAAGCTTTTGTGCAAAACAAGCGAAGCTAGCCAGCTTTTGACGGGGGAAGGCCGGGCGTATCTTTCCAGAAGCTCTCTTGGAGGAGCCAGCGAATAGTACTGCGGGGGATAATAGCGGGAAAGGTCCTCGGGGATCCGGCAAATCTGCACGGTTCCACACCGGAGGCACTCAAAATAGGAAAATTCTTCCTGGGTTCCTAGGAGAACTTCGCGCGCAATGATTTCTGGAAGGTCCGCGCGATACGCGCAGATCCGGCAGGTTTTCACGGAGAATCGGAGAATCCAGGCGTTACTCCTCTAGCTCTTTTCTTGACCCTCTTGAAAACGAGCGGGAGGCCGATAGAAAAACCTTTTCCAACACTTCGAGGACTCCTAGCGAGGCTTCACCTGTGGCGATTTCGCCTTGGTAGCGCCGTACCTTTTCCTTGACGGGTTCAATGGCATTGGCAGGGCAGGCAAGATACTCGGCGTAGACGGGTTCCAGCATGGGCAAATCGTTGTAATGGTCCCCGACTGCTAGGGTTCGGGCAGGCGAAGTAGCCGTTTCTCGTTGGATACAAGCAAGCGCCGTCCCTTTGTGGAAAAAACTGTGAGCGAAACGGAACCATCGGGAATTACGGACAACCGAGAGGGACCTCCACCGGCAAATCCGTTCTCGGACAAACCTGTGAATCCGGTCTGCTTCTTCTTCCGAGGTGGCCTCAATTTCAACCGGGGACCAAAGCTGGTCGACGGTAAACCTGGCTCGGCTTTCCATGTGGAGATACCGCAAGAGTTCCCTCCAAAAGGGCCGGGTTCGTTCAAAAAGCTGGTGATGGGCACGCTGGCAGAGCTCATTCCATGACTTATGAGGTTTGGGTTCCCGAGCTTCGATCCTGTATACCTCTCGTTCGCCCAAGACCACCCAATGAGGCCATACCGGCGGGGAAAGTCGCCAAAGCTCATGTGCCAGCCCTTCCCACGTGCGTCCCGTATTGATGACCCAAATGATGTGCTCTTCCTCGACCAAACGGACTAAAACGGCCCAAAGAGAAGGATGGACCCCGCCTCCGCCCAAAAGAGTCCCGTCAAAATCCGTGCACAGCAATTGAATCCCCCTTTTCGGGTGGGTGCGATGGGCCCTCAAGGGACTTAGCTTTGCGGGAGACGGGTTCACGGCCTGCAAGGACCATACACGGCTCAACACGAGGAAGCTAGGCCCAAAAAGAGGGCGGCCCGGCGGGGGACCGGGCCGCTATTGTACGCGCAGAGGAGGAGTGCTGGAGGAGAAAGCGAGGAATAACTCCTAACAGGTTGGACGTGCGAAGGCGAGCGGACGTTCAAAAAAAAGAATAACCGGGGAGAAGGGAAAGAGCCATAAGCCGAATTCTGTTCCCGGCGAAGGCCCCTCCCCGGAAGACCCTTGCCGGGTGCCATCATTTCTCTACCTGGCCTCTTACGGAAGATCCTTCGGAGGCCGAGGTCCGGGAAAGACACTTCCCGGTGCGGCCCAACCCGGGGCTGGCCGGGAAACATTCCCGGCCGGGCAAGGCAACCCTTGGCCCCTGTTTGGCCTTGCACCGCGCGGGGTTTGTCGTGCCCCGTCCGTTACCGGAACGGGCGGTGGGCTCTTACCCCACCTTTTCACCCTTGCCTCAAGGCTCCCCCGAAGGGAAACCTTGAGGCGGTTTGTTTTCTGTGACACTTTCCGTCCTGCCCCCTTTTAAAGGGCAGTCCCCCCGTTTCCGAGGGCGCGCTGCCTTGAGGTGTTCGGACTTTCCTCCCGGGCTCTTTGAAGCCTGGGCGATGGCCGGCTCTTCCCTCTGGGAATAAGGTAATGGGACTTAGACCGTAGGGCAAAAGAAGACCGAAACTCCGGAAGCCCAAGGGGTGGGAAGTTCCTCTTTTTTTAGCGTTCGAAAAAAAATCGTTTTTTTCGTTGACGCGGCCTTGGCTTTTTTGCGTAATGCAAACCAAGCATGAATGGGCGGTCTTAGGGAAAATGGGAGTAGGCCCCTATACAAAAACAGGGGCGCGCCCGAGAGTGGGTAAGGAGAGAGGAGAGAAAAAAGATCCAAAGGTCAGAGGAGGGTCAAGATGATAGAAAAGAAAAAAATACGATGGTTGGCGGTGGGGCTAGCCCCGGTCGTGGCTTTGGCTGTGCCCCGTTTGGTACTTGCGGGGGAGGAAGGTCCCTCAAAAGAAGTGAAAGAAGTCACCCATGAGGAAGCCTTCACCCCTAAGGAAGGACTGTATCTTGGGCTCCAGGGTGGGGCAGCTTTTCATGAGTCGGACAACTCTCATGTGACAGCGACGAACGCCAATGGACCGTGGGATGTTTCGGTTCCTGCGGGCGGTCCGTTCTTTAACAAGGACGTTTTTCCTGGTGGTCCCAACTGGCTGGACGGTAACCTCGGGGGCGACACTGGAGGGGTGGGGGGCCTAAAGCTAGGGTACGAGTGGGCCGGCACGCAGATTGGGAGCGACCCGCACTGGAGGATCAAACCCGCGATCGAGTTTGATGGATACTGGTTGGGTCACGACTATGGTTCGGCTCTCATGGGCCCTCTGCACCAGGGGGCGACGTTGTTCGGTAAAGGGCCCGGGCCAAATTTTGGGGATGTGCTTGTGCCGCCGGGTTCCGTGCAAGCGCTCAATCTTGGCGGCTGGAGTAATAATTTTGACATTGGGATCCTTGCGATTAATGGGATCCTCAAGTTTGAAACTCCGTGGGTGACCCCCTACATCGGGGCTGGTGCAGCCGCGGCCATCGTGGCCAGCAATGGTGGAGGTGTCATCCAGCAGTTTGGTCCGACCAATAACCTGGGTGGTGCAGGGCTAACTTTTGCGACAGCCGGTGGGAATAACGAGGTGCAGCTAGCTCCGGCGGTTCAGGGAATTGCGGGCTTGGAGCTTGATTTAGATAAATTTAGCTCAAGCCTTGCCCACTGGTCGATCTTCGCAGAGTACAAGTTCCTGGTGATTGGGGAAACAGACTTTACCCATCCGACAGTGTCACCTGTGCCGACGGTTGTATCCTTGGGAGGCGGAGCTTCGCAGGTTTTCCCTGCGGTTTCCGACACCAAGGTGAAACTTGACTCCATTATGGAGCATATTGTGGTCGGAGGAATTAAGTACACCTTCTAAGGAAAAAACCCACTTCATTCGGTTATGAAAAAAGCCGGGCAAGTTACTTGCCCGGCTTTTTTTTACGCCCAAACTCCGGGCATTGGATGCGTCTCTTCGGGGAAAGTTATTCCGCATAGAGGAGCTAGAACTGGACGACTCCCGTTCTCTCTCTAAGCCGGTGAGAGCCAGTAGTAAGCCCCAAAAGAAAGGGTAATCGCCGAAAAAAAAGCTTCTCAAACGGAAGCGTTGGTACCCAAATCCAGGCTAGGCAAAAGGCAAGACCCCAATCCCATCGGAAGCGTCTTTCGTGGGCGCGCCGGAGTTACCCCAAGCAAAGAAAGGTGATCCAGTCCTATCCCACGTAAACGGATACAAAGTCTCGATGCGGCGGTTAAGCCCGCCCGGAGGCTCCCAAGCGATTGCCCCCTCCCTGGGGGCTTGGCTGCGCAAGGCCCAAGTGACGAGGCCCTCTCGCCAGTGGGTTACCTGGGCTATCCAAGTACGCCATAGAGAACTCAAATGAGGACTCCAGGGAAACCGCAGGATCTTGAGCTTTTTTCCTCTATCCTGGGAAAAGAATAAGAGAAGAAACGCCTGGTTTCCGATCGAAAGGAGGGGCCCCCAAAAAAGCCGCAAGCCTTGCCTTGACAAGCTCCCGGGCCGGTTTACCTCGGACCCGCGGAAAAAAACCTTTCCCACAAGAAAAAGAAACTGGCACCGCTTTTTTTGCCGAACGGGTCGGCCAGGGGACCAATAGGCATCCGGGCGGTTCCGAGCACGGAAAAAAACAGAAGATTGGGTTTAGATTCTTGTGAGCTTGCCTTTGCAAGAGTTCTTTCCCGGTTTTTTGGAAAAGCCAGGTTCGGCTTGTATGGTCTATCCCTGCTTTACGGGCCCCGTTCTTTGTCAACCGGCCTCCTCGTTTGAGGAAAATTGCTTCGCATGTTCAACACCCAGTCTTGCCATGTCTCGAAGGAATTTGCAGGGCGTTCGAAAACTTCGAGAAAGAGCGTGGCAAGATCCATTAATGGTGAAACGACCCCACCCTGTCCCCGAGAAAAGGGTAAACCAGCCTGCGCTGGTTCTTAGGAAAAAAGGTCGGGATGGAAGGTCTTAAGTCTCAGGGACGCGGAAAAGTGTAAAGGAAGACCAATGCATCCTTGCGCGTCCAGCCCACCTCGCGGTTGATCAGCCGCACTTGTTGCCAGCCTAAAAATTCCTTTTGACCAATCCCAAGATTTCCCGCAACGACCAGGCGAGTTTCCTCCACCGCGTCTGTCGGGAGAGTGCGGAGTCTTGTGTCTTTCACAAAAAGAGCGACGTTAGGATCCCCCAACGGACCATAGGCAACCAGAGCACTGAGGGAGACCAAACCCAACGCCAGTGCCGTCCCTGCCCCAAGGGAAGCAAGTCGCTTGCAGGGCGTCCAGGGGCAAAGCCGGTAGCGGCCTAACATCCAGGGGAAAAACGAAAGGGAAAGCAGGGTGAAGGCTCCCGTCCAAAGAAGTTCCCATTCGGCAAAGGAAGCGATAAACGGAAAGCGCCAGGGTTGACTTAGTTGGACGATCCGTGGGTCGGCAACCCCTACCTTTTGAAGGGCAAGTTTCAAGTTCCACCGGGGTTCGTCTTTGCGGGGAGCAAGGAGTACGGCAGAGGCAAAGTGAGCCATTGCTTCCGGCCAGCGGCCTACCTGGCTAAGAGCAAGCCCTAGGTTATTCCGGAGCTTCCAATCAGTCGGCCGCTCGGAAAGAGCCGATGTCCATCCCTGGATCGCAGAAGAAAAGTTCCCCTGGCGAAGTTCCCAGAGTGGTTCGGGCCACACGGCTTCCCAAGGCATTCCCACAAAAAGCCAGAGAAGGGGAAAGAAATACCGCAGCCGAAGCCGGCTTCCAAGAAGGAGAACGCTGGGTCGTTGGGACCACGGAGCTTTCTGGAGAGCTTCCCGTGCGCGCACGGGCCAGTCGGGGGGAAGGGTGCCCTCCTGGCTATAGAGAAAACGCTCGGTTTCTGAAAGGAGTTGTAACCAGGTCTCTTGGGCTTGGCCTCGGATCCCATGGCGCTCCAAAGCCTCTTTCCAATCTTGGAAACTTGGTTCGGCCTTTGATAATCCCAAAAGAAAAGCGACTTTCCTTGTCCACTGCCGGACCCATTGCCGTTTTTCGTTTTCTAGCAAGATTTGCGGCTCCTCGAGGAGCTTCTCTAGGGAGCGTGCCTCCCAATGGCGTGCCCAAAGGGGGTCTGTTTTGCGGGCTTCTCTGCAGGCAAAAAAAATCCAGGCTACGCAAAGCGTTCCCGCGACAAGAGCTCCGGGCAAAAGGGTCCAAACCAAGGGGAACGGAGCCCACCCGAGTGATTCTCCCTCTAGCTCGGGACGCAAAAGGTTCGGTGGGGTAGCGATCCCCACAATGGGACCTTGAGACTGGGTCCCTTTCCATGGCCCAAAAAAGATCCCGTTGGGTCCCGCTTGAGTCATGGGGCTCGGGAGGACACGCAAAAAGATCGGTTCGGTTCGGAGGGTTTGAAAAGAACCCTGGACCGGGTCGAAGTACGTAAAGACCACCGGCGCAAGCTGGTAGTTGCCTGGCTGGCTAGGGATAAGAACGACTTCTTCCAAAAGACTGCCTTGGAAAAGAGAGCTTCCAGCTAGCTGCCTCCGGGGTCGTGGTTCGACCACACGCATTCCCGCAGGCACAGTCCTGGGGGGTAATCCCCAGCGCTCGGGCCAGTTGCCCACTCCTGCGACCTCCAACGTCCAGCTAACCGGCTCTCCCACACGCACCTCCGAGGGTTCGATCCGTGACACGAGCCGGAATTGACCGACCGCTCGGCTAAACCCTTTTGGGGCAGGGGGAAGCGGCTTTACTTCCAAGGTCAGCGTGTTGGAACTGGTCGAAAGGCTCTGGTAACTCGGAGGAGCAAAATACCCGCTCCCCGCTCGGGCTTCTATCTCGACGCGGACCTCTTGAAAAACGGAGGGCAATTGGAGTTTGCCCGGTTGGGTGGCCAGGGCATTTGTTTGGTAGCGGAAAGCGCGTTTCCCTTCCTCCTGCCAGTACAGGACCCCTGCTTTTTTCCATCCTTCGATAACGAGATCCTCCGGGGACCATTCCGGGGGACCGGCCGGCTCAAAAATGGTCCCTTGTTTGCCCACCAGCTCGTATTCAATCGGAAAAGGTTCTCCCACCCATACCGAAGTAGTAGGAACGATCAAGACCGAGCGCACGGGTTCCGTGTCGGAAGGAAAGGAGGAGAGGTTTGCCTCGGGTGGGGCTACCCAGACGGCCAGTTTCGGTACCAAGACAGGACCTTGGTCTGTGGGCACCTCAAAGGGCGGGATCTGGTAGGTTCCAGGGTCCCGGGCCAGAGCGCTAAAAAGAAAGCGCGTTTTCGGAAACTGGTGGGATCGTGCAAACTGACTGGAGGACCGAACGTGCAGCTTCCGTAACGAAAGGCCTGCCACCTTAGGGGGCTGAGGAGCGGCTTGAGGAATGCATTCCTCAAACACAAGTTCGATCTCAAAAGAAACTCCCGCTTGCACAGGATCCGGGGGCAAGACCCAATAGGCCAGTTGCCCGTAACTCGCCACCGGGGTCAGGACCCAATAGCTCCCAAGGATCCAGAGCAAATGCCGCAACGTCTTCACGGACAACGAAACTCTTTTACCACGGCTTATCGATCTTTGAGGAAAAAGTTGCTTCCGATCTCCGAAGCCTTCCCAGAATGCGAGCCTGGGAGTCTCCTTCCTCAATCTCCGAGAGCTGATCGATGCGGAGGGGATCCTTCTCCCCAGAGATAGAGGAACGGCTGGATTGACCACCGGCTTGTTCTTGCGGGGCAACGCCGGACGGGACTGGCGGCGAATTTTGCTGGAAAGAAAAAGAACCGTTTCCCTCGTTCGAATCGGAGCGCGACTCGCTTTCCCCCTGGCAGGACTCGCCTGCCCTCTCCCTTCCCGTAGACGAGGAGGAGGACGACGACCCCCCTTTTTTTCTGCCAGGCGAAAAGGATGGTTCTCCAAGGTTTTCCCTTTTGTCGAGCTCGCGCAAGAGTTCGTTCAACCTGTCTCGAAGTTCCTTCCAAGGGGCGAGTTTGGGTGAACTGCGTTCCCCTCGATCTACGGCCTCTAAAGCATCAAGAACAATTCCGCGGGGAACCCGGTGGCCAAGGCCCAGTTCTCTCTGAGCGTGGACGAGCGTGTCGGAAGCGAGCCGTTCGTATTCCCTACCCGAAAGCCGGTCCCTTTCGGAAAGCTCCTCAATCGTTTGGAGAAACGCTCCCCACGCCTGCCGGGACAAGGAAAAGCTTGCAAGCCCCAGGATCAAGGCGAGGGAAAGACCCCATTTCCTCAATACCCCTCCGGGCAGTTGAAACGAACCCGGCGGGCTTGCCGGAATTTCTCTCCACAGGGAAAGACAAAGCAACACAAAGGCTATTGCCAAAAACAACGCAAAGTGTTCCTGGCGACGCTCAGATGTTACTCCAGAGGAAAATCCTTCCGGGACTCGGCCACCCTCCAGTTGTTCCAGGAGCGAAGCAAGATCCACCCAGCGATCGCCCGCAAGATAGCCACCCCCGGTAGCTTGAGCCAATTCTTCCAGTGACCGCGGCTCAAGCCGGGAAACGACAACCTTCCCGAAGGAATCATGGAGGAGGCCCTTGCCTGCAGGGATAACGCTTCCCGAGGAAGTCCCAATGCCAATGGACCAGATGCGAACCGGGGCCTTCCGCAGCGGCCCAAGATAGGAAGACCAAGATTGGTCGTGCGCCTCTCCATCACTCAAAAGGAACACTTCGATGGGTTCTCCCTTCGAACGCTCGGCCACGCGCAAAACGGTCTCGAGCATCGGTCGAAAACGCGTCCCAGGGACCGGAAGATACGAGGGGTCGAGCTCGGCTAGCGTTTGCCGCAAAACCTCATAGTCACGCGTAAAGGGAACCTCTTCAAAGGCCGTTCCGGAAAAAATCACAAGTCCGACTTCCTCCCCTTTGAGCCGGGCCAGCATGCCTTCGACGAGCACCTTGGCGCGCCCCAGCCGGCTGGGGTGGACATCCGTGCACAGCATGCTTTGGGAAAGGTCCAGTACCAAAAGCACCTTTCGGGAGGATCCGGGAGGAAGAGAAAAAGCCACTTTTCCCCACTGGGGGCGAGCTAGCGCCAAAAGAAGAAAAAAAACGCCCAACCAAAGGAAAAGAGGGACTTGAGTTTTGTTCCGTATCCCGATTACCCGGTTTTGCCTGGGAAAAATCTCCACACGGCACAAGGGTTGTTGAGCAAAAGGGGAGAACGTTTTTCTTTGCAAAAAAAACCAAAGGCAAAACCCGGTCCAGGCCAGTAGGAGCCAAAGAAAACTGGGAGACCCAAAACTCATAAACCCTTTACCTCCACGGGGATTTTCGAGCGTCTTAGGATAGCCAAGCGGCTTAGCCACGCCCTGGGCAAGCTTGGCCGCGAAACCCTCCAGGTGACGAGAACCCACGCTGCGATCCAGCAGAGGCAAGCGGCTAGGGCAAACACACCAAACCGCTCTTCCTTTACCCGAGGCTGGGTCTCTTGGAGGATTGAAGGCCGGTGGGCGTCAATGGCCCGGAAGGCGGCTTCTACGGTAAAACTATCTGGGGCTCGGAAAAATTCGCCTCCCGTCTCTTCGGCAATGGCTTTTAGCAGGGGCTCGTCTAATTCCGCTAGCGAGCTTGCATTTCCCTTTCCTGCTCCCACCGTGTACACGGGTACGCCGTGCTTGCGGCACAGCTGCGCTGCCGCCAGAGGATTGAGTCGCCCACAGTTATTGGCCCCGTCAGTCAAAACCACAATGAATCGGCTCGAATGGAACGACGAAGAATGCGGGTGCAAGACACCCAGCCGTATTAAGGCAAGCCCCAGGGCATCGCCAATGGCGGTTCCATCCTCGGCCAACCCCGCTCGAACCCGTGCCAGCTGGGATCGGAGCCATGCATGGTCAAACGTAAGAGGGGCCAAGGTATAGGGATGACCCGCAAAAACAATAAGACCCATGCGATCGTTTTGTCGCCGCTTAAGAAAAGCTTCCACCACGGGACGAACCGCATCGAGCCGGCTCAATGGTCTACCGTCTCGCACATAATCCTCTGATTGCATGCTCCCGGAAATGTCCAATACGAGCATGATGTCATATCCCATCTTTCGGACGTTTTCACCTGCTTTGGGTCCTTGGGGCCGACACAAGGCCAGGATGAGAAAGACAAGCCCCAGGTAGGATAAAAGCGTGGGCCAGGCCGCTCGGCATCCACGACGCCGGAGCCACTGTCCTGCGTGCGGAATGACCCAAGCCGCGCGGGGTTGAGCCCTCCTTGCCCAGGCAAGCACAGGCAAAACTAGGAGCGCCAAAAGCCACAAGGGTTTTTGCCAGGACGTAATCTCCATGGGGTTATCCTCGCCGCAGTAGGCGCATCCGGTGTCGAAAAAAGGCCACGAGGGCACGAAGAGGGCTATCGCTTGTTCGTGCCGTCCACCGGTTGGCAGGATGAGGGAAAAAAGACTCCCACGCTTCCTCTCGTTTTTCCCACCACTGCTGGAAGCCGTGCCAATCCTCTCGGAACGAACCTGGGGCTCGTTCCAGAAGCTGGCCTGTCACTGGATCGAAGATCTCCGCGGGCGCCAACAAGGGCAGATCTTCTTCCCGGGGATCCAACGCGCGAAACCCAATCGGTTGGAATCTTCGGCGGATTTCTTCCCAGTAGCGAGGCTTGGATCTTGGAGGGAAATCGCCCAACCAGAAGAGAATCGAATGTCGCGGAAGGGCGCGAAGGAGAAAATCCCATGGAATTTCGATTGGGGTTTTCTCCCAGATGGGAGGAGCCGAGGCACGCAAAAGATAGGTAAGACAACCAGCCTTAATCCCCCAGCTCCGGGCGGGGGGATAGAACCGGCTCTCCTTACCGTTGGTGTACCAAAGACCCAACCGGTCACGGTTCATACGAGCTAAGATGCCTACCAGAACCGCGCACTCCAAAAGAAACTCTCGTTTGGTAGGTCCCCCTAGGGTAAAGGAGAGGGAAGGACTATCCTCAAAGACGAGCACCAGCGATAACTCCCGCTCTTCCACAAATTTTTTTCGGTAAAGCTCGCCCATCCGCGCGCTCACATTCCAGTCAATGTCTCGCACGTCGTCGCCAAATTCGTATTTCACGACCGAATCAAATTCTCTTCCCTTGCCTCGGAGAGCGCTGCGGTATTGCCCACTTACGATCCAACCGGAACTCCTGCGAATGCGCCATTCCAACCGGCGCAAAAGCAAACCGGCTTGTGCACTTGACTCCTTGGGGGACTGCGATGCATCCGAGCGACTTCTTGGACCCATCGTTTGACAAAGACTCCCTTGCTTACGTTGGGGTGGGGAAACGGTTACTACTCCTCGGGAACGGGGACTGTCTGGAGAAGCGCACAAAGAATATCATCGGGCGTTTTTTCTTCTGCAATGGCCTCATACGAAAGCCCGATTCGATGGCGGAGTGCATCCAAGAAAAGTTCCTGCACAAGATCCGGCGTTACGTAGGTGCGACCGCGCAGAAACGCTAGCGCTCGGGAGGCCTGGTAAAGGGCAAGACTCGCCCGGGGGGAAGCCCCGTAGGCTAGGGGTTTTCCCCGGTGATCTCCCGTTCCCTTGGCAAGATTCCGGGTAGCACGAACCAAACTCAAAATGTAGGCTTCGATCGCCGGGGAAACGTACGTTTTGTCGACAGCTCGACGCAACTGCAGGATCTCATCCCGGCTGGATACGCATTGGGGGTTGGGTTCTTCGGTGAGATACCCCCACAGTTGTAGCATCCGGCGTTCTTCCTCGTGTGAGGGGTAGTCGATGAGGAGCTTGAAAAGGAACCGGTCTGCTTGGGCTTCCGGCAGAGGGTACGTTCCCTCCTGCTCGATCGGGTTCTGGGTCGCCAGGACCAGAAAGGGGGAGGGGAGCTGGTGGGAATGCCCTCCCAGGGTGACCTGGCACTCTTGCATGGCTTCTAGGAGAGCGCTTTGGACTTTCGCAGGGGCCCGGTTAATTTCATCGGCCAAAATCACATGGGCAAAGATCGGTCCTAAATGAGGGACAAACTGTCCGGTTGCCGGCTGGTACACAAGGGTTCCCACAAGATCGCTCGGCAAAAGGTCCGGCGTAAATTGGACCCGTTCAAAGTCCAGTCCTGTTACCCGGGCTACCGTTTTGACAAGGAGCGTTTTTGCTAGACCCGGCATTCCTTCCAAAAGGACATGACCCCCCGTCAGAAGGGCTACGAGGATCCGTTCAATGATTCGTTCTTGGCCCAGCACTGCCTTTTGAATTTCTCGTCTCACGCGCTCGGACCAATTCTGGCCGTCTGTACCGGAGGAAGGAGGGGATTCCATGGAGGGGTGGATCGTAACGCCCATGAGATTCGGATTGTGGCCTCTAATGAGATACTATGGGTAAAGCCCCTTTTCTACAAGGATCTCCCTTGAGCGTCCCATGCCGAAGGGTTTGGAGGAGAAAAGGAGCTTTTTTGGGTCTGCCTGGCGAGGCCTCGCTCGAAAAGGGGGGCTTGGCGAGATTAGTTTTTTTTATCAAGTCAAGGCAGGATTTCACGTGACAAGAGCCGTCTCTCGAACCTAATTAGCCTAAAATGGGGCGGCTGGCGTTTCACCGGTATGCGATCGGAGTCCTGGGCTCGGTCATTGTTCTCATCGGCGTTGGGGGGCTTGTCACCAGTACCGAGTCAGGACTGGCCGTACCAGACTGGCCCTCGACCTTCGGTTATAATCTTTTCCTTTTCCCTTTTTCCCGATGGGTCGGCGGAGTTTTTTACGAACACCTGCACCGGTTGACGGCGGCTGCGGTGGGGATCCTCACCTTTGTTTTAGCTGTTTGGGCTTGGTGGGTCGAACCCAGAAGATGGGTTCGTTGGCTAGCGTCTGGGGCGGCTCTCTTGGTCGTCCTCCAGGGGGTGATTGGGGGCTTGCGGGTGATCTGGCTCAAACAGGATCTGGGACTAGTTCATGCGGTCCTGGCTCAGGGATTTCTTTTGGTGATTGGTCTCGTCGTCTTGGCAACCTCTCCCTTTTGGTGGGAGGGGACTGAGTTAAAAACCCATGCGAAAGCTCCCGCTTGGCTTCCCTGGGCTCTGGGAGGAACAGTTGTTATTGTTTATAGCCAAATTCTTCTAGGGGCGGCCATGCGGCATGCTCATCTTGGGCTTTCCATTCTCGACTTTCCCACCGTCTATGGCAAATGGTGGCCGGTCTTTACTCCGGATGAGCTAGCGAATTGGAATCGCTGGAGAATGGAACATGGGTGGCCTCCTACCACGCTCGGTCAAATTTACCTCCAATGGATCCACCGCGGAATAGGGTTGGCTCTTGGGCTAGGGGCACTTTTTTATTGGGTTTGGGGAAAGAAAGAAACGTCTCTCCCGTGGTTTGCCGGGTGGTCGAGACTCTGGGGGAGCCTGGTCGTGGGTGAAATGGGTCTTGGGATCGCCACCATCCTAACATGGCGGCACCCGTGGATCGCCACCGCCCACGTGGTCCTTGGGTCCGTGATTCTTCTTCTGGCAGGATGGGCGTGGGTGCTGGTTTTGAAAACGAGGAGTCAGGAGGTTGGGAGGCCAAACGAGAAGAGCCCGGAGCTACTGGTTCCACGATAGGGTGTCCGGTAGGGGCCTGGGCTCAAAGGTAACGCAGGGATGAAAAGACTTTTTACGAAGGACATGGGAGGTTCCCGGCTGGGAGAGCTTTTGGTGGGCGCTCGGGAGTGGTGCCGGGATGTGGCAGAATTGGCCAAGGCCCGGTTAATGGCGATGGTCCTTGTGACCACACTTGTGGGGTTTTACGTCGGTAGTTCCCGGCCTTCGGAAGGAGGCAAAGCCTGGCACCTTTTAGTAGGAACGGCCCTGGTTGCGGCTGCTGCTGCGGGATTGAACCAGCTTCTTGAGCGAGACGTCGACCGACGGATGTCGCGGACGTGTGACCGGCCAATTGCCGCGGGTCGGTTTGCCCCTCGACAAGCCTGCTTGATTGCTGTCTTTGAGGGATTGGCCGGCCTTTTCTATCTTGCGAAAACCGTGGGAATGGGACCCAGCTGGGTGGCTGCGCTCACTCTTTTTCTTTACGTCGTTCTTTACACACCCCTCAAACGAAAAAGCCCGTGGCACACGCTCATTGGCGCCGTTTCGGGAGCTTTACCGCCGCTCATCGGCTATGTGGCAGGGGATCAAAGGGATTGGGCTATGGGGTGGGTTCTTTTCGGTATCCTTTTTTTATGGCAATTACCCCATTTTTGGGCCATTGCCTGGTTGTACCGGCAGGAGTACGGGGAAGCTGGCATTCGAACCTTCTTTGACTCGGACCGGTCCGGGGTGTCGTGCGGGTGGGCATGCTTGGTGTTTTCGGTGCTCCTGTGGGCCGTCTCCCTTGTTCCGTGGTGGATGGGAACAGTAGGGGGCCTCTATGGTCCGGGGGCGGTCGTTCTAGGAGGGTTTTTTGTGGGGCTTGCGTTTCGGTTTTTGCAGGAGCCAAGCCGGACCCATGCCCGTTCCCTCTTTCTAGGTTCGATTGTTTATCTCCCGGCCCTTCTCGCGCTACTGGTAGTTGGTTACCGTGGAGTTTAGGGAAAGGTCTTTGGACGGTGGGAGAGATTTCCAAGCGTAGCGGTTTGTGGGATGTGGGCGTTTTCGGGTGAGCGCTAACCGGACCACAGGCCTTTGGAAGGAGAAAAAGAGCTGCGATCAGGACAAAAATCCTTGGAGTTGGCTCCTGGCTCCGGACCGTTCCGAGAACCATCAAAAACCCCTCTTCTGCCCAAAGAAAATCGTCCAGGACGCCGGCCGAACAGTGCTGCCGACGCTTTCGCGTGCCCGAGTTTGACCGACAAAACCCGGGTAGTGGCCGAGTCTTGCGCTTTCGGGGACAGAGGTGGTGGGGGGAAGCGGTCGATTTTTTCACCAGCCAATCGTGCGGTGCACGTGCCGCTTTAGCTCTTTTCCGAAGCCCGCCATAGAAAAACCGGCTAGGACATGCTTCGTCCGATGGCTTGCGGGTAGGGCGAAGCTCATATGACCGACCCCCATTGCGAGTAGGGAAGACTAGCTCTAGCGCAAATGGGCGTTCGGAAAGACGTAAAAATCTTCTCCGACCCAGGGCACGAGGCCGGGCCCTGGTTAAGAACTTGGTGCATCACGGCGCGCCAGGAATTGACCACGCCCACCACAGAGGTGTACCCGGGGTCCACCTTCGATCACACGACTCCGGTGGGAAAAGCCCACTTGAGCAACCGCGATCGCCTTGCCGCTAGGCGAAGGAAGAAAAGCAGGTAACCGCTAACGGGATCCACTAACTCAAGCTCAAGCTTCTTCTTGCGAAGATCCCAGCGTCTGATCCCAAGCGCCTTGCCCGATTCGGAAAAGGGCCGGGCAATCTCCTTGCAGCCCCCAAACTAAGGATCGCTTTGGCTTGCTCCCTCCTCTTGCCAGAGAAATTTCATCGGGTCTGTCGGAATTCGACGAGATTAGCAAACGGTCCCTTTCGGCCAAGGCGAAGCGATGTTCGTTCATGTCGCTCCCCACGCATCGGGCAGGGTGGCGTGTCACCAGGGAAACGGCTTGCGCCGCGACCGCTCGCAAACGCCCGCTACACCTTCCCGTCCCGCACAAAGCGCTACCTTTACTGCGGATTTCTCCCGCTCTCGGACGAGTTTGCCGCTCTTGGTTCTTCGGGTGAGCGTGCGGCTCGCAGAAAGGGCCTGGAGGATCGCTTCCCGGTTCTAGGCGCAAGCGCGTGCCTAAAAAAGGAACTCGTGGCTGGGGTTGACCAATCCGTCCGGCAGCCGCAACCGCGCGCTGATAGGCTCCCGTCTGGGGATAGCGCTGGCCGGGCAGGACGAGTGGCCCGCCGTTTTGTCCTTCGAGCCGAGTAGATCGAAGTGGCTTGGTGGCCGCGCTCCGGCTGCCAGTCCGCTTCCGTCCCGCATGGTTGGCGTATCCGTTTTCTTCCACACAAAAATGTTTACGAAAAGAAGCGGCGGAAACGGAAAGAGAGAGACGCACCCGCTCGGAAAGTCCTCTTTAGCCAAAAACCCGTTGAGTTTCCTCGGGACGATACCTAGCGGCCGCTTTTTTTCCTGCAAAACCTGCGGTTTCCCCTTCCTTTGCTTGCGCTCTTCGACCACCTTCACCTTTCCCACTCTCTGGATCCCATTCCTTAGCTTCCTCGATAGGTTCGGGCCCACCTCCGCCTTTCGCCGATGGAAGCCCATCTTTGTTTGGAGTGAGGACGCGAAAGGCTAGGGAACTTTTGGGCGGCAGAGGCAAACGGCGGCAGGAAGGACCGATTGTTCTGGTTTGATCGAAGCACAAGCCTGCATCTGGCACGGAAAACTCCGCTTCCCCGTCCGTAGGGCGGTCGCATAGGGGCTAAAGAACGAACCCTCTTGGATCGTCATGCGCAGCCACACCTGGTAAGTGGAAAGAGGGAGCTTCCTCATGCGATCGCTGCGACCGCCTTTTTTGGGCACGGTTCTTGCGCGGATTTTTTCTGGTAAAGCCTGAGACATAGAAAAAACGATCTTTTCGTGCAGGTCGCGCACGATGTCGCCCCTCATCTCAAATTGGGATGCACCACGAGGATCGATTGATTCTCCGTGGCCAATGCTGCTTCCTGGTACTCAAGACTGAAGCGCATCAGCCGGTTGCGTGTCCTCGGACGAAAAGGCCGTCTCATCTTCGGATGAGGGACCTCGCTAACAACCTCTCTACGATGGCCGTTTCTGTCCCGGAGCCGACGTTGTTGACGGCCTTGCTTTGAGGATCCGCAAGGGTTTGGTGGAGTGGAAAACCCCCGAGAAGCTAAGGCAATTGGCTGTCCCAAATCCGCTGGTTCATCGGCGCATGGACGATCAGCCGTTGCGGTAGGCGCCTATTCTGTGGGAAGAGGTAGACCGTCCCTTCCTCCACATCGGGTGACCGGTCTTGTAGCCAACACCGTGCCGCTTGGTCCACCTAGGGAACTTGATGCGAAGATGCTGCCATGGAGAGAAACTCATGTGTCGCTCTACTCTTTCGCTATTGGCACAACCCTGGATTGGGGAAGAGAGAAAAAAACGTGCTTACTGGCAGGAGTTTGGTTTGCGGCGGGAGACGCGTTCCCAAAACTCACATCCCAAAGAATCGTCATTGCGTTTGCTTGAGCGAGGGCCTTGCCGGAGAAAACGTATGGGGGAAAAGCGCTAGTTCTTGAAACTCCTCCCCGAGGGGAGCTCCCAGGCAAAGGCTTGCCCCGAACCTTCCAAGAGCAGGAGAAGTTTCAATTCCGTATCCTCCAAGGGCTGCGTGCCAGAAAAACCCTGGCACTTTTGGATCCATGCCGATTACCGGAAGGCCGTCCGCGACAAAGGATCGAAGGCCGGCCCACAAGTCTCTATACCGGCTTGAGGGGAGAGCGACCGCCGCTTGGAGCCGCTGGAGGCCAACTTCGGCATCTTCCGGGCGAGCTTGCGGATCACCCGGTTCTGCTGGCTCTGCGTCCGCAGGGGAAACCAAAAGCCCACCGTGTGCGGGCTTGCAGTAAAACCTTTCCCTGGCATCGAAAATGGCTGGCCAGCGGGCAACTTCCGGTTCTTCCAAGAACAATCGACAAACGGTCCGTCGTAGGGGGCGGATTCCCAAGGGAGAAACTCCCGCCTGAATCGCGAGTTCATCTGCCCAAGCCCCCGCTGCGTTGCAGAGGATAGGAGCCTGGTACACGCCCTCCGGGGTTTCTACCGTCCACTGGTTATCCTGGATCCCGATGGAGGTAAGAGTGACTCCGTACCGGAGGGCACCGCCGCAAGCACCGATCCGTTGGACCATTCCTCCAACGAGCTTTGATAAAGAGATATCGCACGCATCCGGTTCGTACAAAAAGGTGTTTCCATAGTCCGGTCGTAACAAGGGAACGAGTCTTTTGGCCTCCTCTGCGTTCAGCCATTGGATAGGGCCGCATTGGGGAAGTAGGGACTGTGCGAGCTTTTCTAACCAAAATTCCTCCCCGTGCTGAGCCACAAAGAGAGCCCCCCGTGGGGTAAGCAAGGGTCCGGAGCCAAATTCATGAGGTGGGGAAAGGAAAAAGGAGCGGCTGAGCACCGCCAGCGCCTGAACTTCTTTTGGCCCGTGGCTTGCCCGGTAGAAAAGAGCCGATCGGCCTGTGGCGTGGCGGCCAATACGGGATTCCCGTTCGAGCACAAGTACGCGTTTGTTTTCGCGGCTAAGAAAATACGCTAGGGAAATTCCCGCGATCCCGCCTCCGATAACGATCACATCCCAGCGCTGCCTTGGGTTTTTGCTTCCCATGGGGTGCGATCACTCCTTGACCTTAAGCTCCGGGTTGGCCAGCTTTTCCAAGCTGGTACTTTCCGGAGCGTTCTCCGGGTAGCGGGCAAGCTTCCTTTTTGGCTAGCCAGAGGGCCAAGACAGTTCCCGCTAGAATCATCGGGAAGGAAAGAAGCTGGCCTTGGGTGAGCACGCCAAAATAGAATCCAATCTGGGGGTCAGGTTCGCGAAAGCATTCAACTGCTACGCGTCCTATTCCATACGCTAATAGGAAGGCTGCCGTCAGCCATCCGGGTCGCAACGGTTTGTGCCGCAGGATCCAGAGAAAACTCCCCAGAAGAAGCCCTTCCACAAGGGCTTCGTAGAGCTGGGAGGGATGCCGCGGAACGGGTCTCCCTTCCACCCAAGGTGCGTTGGGAAAGATGACTGCCCACGGAACCGACGCAGGACGACCCCAAAGCTCTCCGTTGACAAAGTTCGCTATTCGGCCTAGGCCCAGAGCCCATGGGGTAAAGAAAGCGACTGCGTCGGATAAGACAAAAAAAGGAAGGGAAGCCCGCTTGGCAAACGCCCAGAGAACCACCGTGACTCCAAGAATCCCCCCGTGACTGGCCATTCCGCCTCGCCATACTTCAAAAAAAATCCACGGCCTCCGGACGAAGTTCGGAAAATCGTACAAAAGACAGTACCCCAGCCGTCCCCCAAGGACCGCTCCCAAAAAGAAAACGCTATTGGCTAGCGATTCGCATCGCTCCTGGTCCAGCGGGAGCCATCCCCGCCGTCTCTGATAGGAAAGGCTCCAGCGCAAAAGGAGGTATCCCGCCACGTACGCAAGCCCGTAGTAGCGGATCCCCCAATGTCCTGAAAAGCGGACAAGATACGGATCGAGGTTATGGACGTAATAGGCCAACTCCACAGGGGTCTTCCAGGGCTAAAGAAGCTTTTTGGCCATAGCGTACGAGAGGAAAGGCAGACCTGCAAGGTCTAGGGTTGGGCTTTGTTTTTTCTCAAAAAGCGGGGTTTCTAAGGAAAAAGCTTTTCGTTTCCTTGGGAAACCGTGGCGGAAAAGGGTTCTCTTTGGTTCTTGGAGCCAAAGGAAGTTTCTGGCAGGTTAGCAGAAAGACCATCCATGAAGGAAAAGCGCGTTTCCCCGTTAGATCCAGAAGAAGAGAAAGTACGACACTCGGCCGCGCATATTCTTGCGATGGCCATTTTACGGTTTTGGCCGGAGGCCCAGTTTGCTGCGGGTCCGCCCGTGGAAGGAGGGTTTTACTACGATGTCGAACTCCCTCACCGGATTAGCCCGGAGGATTTCCCCAAGCTAGAAGAGGAAATGCGGCGGATCATTGCCGCTCGGCTGCCCTTTGTCCGGCGCGTGGTAAGCCGCAAGGAAGCCTGGGAGCTAGCTGAGCGAGGCCGGTTGGCGGCCCTGGGGGAACGGCCGTATCCGAGCCACTACAAGCTAGACATTCTCAAGTCCATTCCCCCGGAAGAACCCATCAGCCTTTACTGGACCGGGGAATTTGTCGACCTGTGTGCTGGGCCCCATGTGGAACATACCGGCGAAATTGGTGCCGTTCGGCTGACCCATGTGGCCAGCGCCTATTACCGGGGTGATCCCAAAAACCCGCAGCTGCAGCGGGTCTATGGGGTTGCGTTTCGAACGCAACAAGAGCTTGATCAATACTGCCAGAACCTGGAAAAAGCTCGCCAGAGAGACCATCGGAAGCTAGGCAAGGAACTGGATCTTTTTGAGATCGATGAACTGGTAGGCCCTGGGCTAGTTCTTTGGAAGCCCAGGGGTGCGATCATTCGCCAGGAGCTTCAGCAGTTTCTGTCCGAGGAGCTGGAGAAACGAGGCTACCAGCAGGTCGTTACACCTCATGTGGCGCGGCTGGAACTTTACCAGATCTCCGGGCATTTCCCCTACTACAAGGAAAGCCAGTTTCCCCCGATAGTGGATCCGGAGACACTTGCGAAACTGGCAGGGGAAGACGCCAGTTGTGCCCAACTCAGTAACTGGCTGGAAGAAGGAAAGGTGGAGGGGTTTTTAGTAAAACCCATGAATTGCCCGATGCACATCCGCATTTTTGCTTCCCGGCCTCGCTCCTATCGGGAGCTTCCCATGCGGCTAGCAGAGTTTGGGACCGTGTACCGGTGGGAGAAATCGGGGGAACTAACGGGTTTGTCGCGGGTTCGAGGTTTCACGCAGGACGATGCGCATATCTTTTGCATGCCCCAGCAGGTAGAAGGGGAAATCCGGGGGTGTTTGGAGCTGGTTCAGAAGGTTCTTCAAACGCTAGGGATGAGCGATTATCGTGTTCGGCTTGGCCTGCGAAAGGAAGGAGCGGAAAAGTATGTCGGAACCCGGGAAAATTGGGACAAGGCGGAACGGGCGCTCCGAACTGTCGCGCAAGAGTTGGGGATCCCCTACCAAGAGGAGCCGGGCGAAGCTGCCTTTTACGGCCCCAAGATCGACTTTCTGGTACGGGACGCGATGGGCCGCCAGTGGCAGCTGGGAACCGTTCAGGTGGATTACAACTTACCGGAACGGTTTGAGCTTGTCTATACCGGTCCGGATAACGCGCCTCACCGTCCGGTCATGATCCACCGGGCGCCCTTTGGGTCGTTGGAGCGGCTGGTTGCCATGCTCTTGGAACATTTTGGAGGGGCTCTTCCCTTGTGGCTAGCTCCCGAACAGGTGCGGATCGTTCCTGTTACGGACCAGGAGCTTGCCTATGCCCGGGAGCGTTGCCAGGAGCTTCTCGACTATCGCATTCGGGCAACGGTAGAAGAGGGGAGGGAAACCTTGCGCGCAAAGATTCGACTTGCGATTGTCCAGAAGGTCCCCTATGTGTGTATCGTTGGTAAAAACGAGTGTGCGCGGTGTCAGGTTTCTGTCCGAGGCTACCGATCGGGGGATCTGGGAGTGATGGACTGGCCGGTTTTTGTCAAGCGCTTGCTTGCTGAGCGTGCTTCTCGTTCCTGTTCTTTAGCCTGATTCTTGTTTCCTGTGGCTGCCTTTTTCCCATCCCACCGGCCGCGTTCTCCCGTGCTCCGGGCTAATCATCAGATTCGTGCGAAGGAGGTTTTCGTCATTGACTCAAGCGGGAAACCCATGGGGGTCATGAAACTTCCCGATGCCCTGGCGGCTGCGCGCAAGCAAGGACTGGATCTTGTGGAAGTGGCCCCGAACGCCAATCCTCCGGTATGCCGCATTTTGGATTACGGCCGGTATCGCTATGAGAAGGAAAAGCGCGAGCGGGACTCTAAAAAGAAGGTCGCGGCTTCGAAGCTCAAGGAGCTCCAGCTCCATCTTAATATCCATCCCCATGACTACCAGATTAAGCTGCGCCAGGCAGAGTCGTTTCTCTGCAAAGGCATGAAAGTAAAGCTCAATATGTTATTGCGTGGTCGGGAAAACCTGCATCAAGATCTGGCTCTTTCCTTCATGCAAAAGGTTCGTCAGGATTTGGCCCATGTGGGAACGGCTGACGACGATCCTCGCGCTAGTGGTCGTTCCATCTGGTTGACGTTGAACCCGTTGCCCGAACAAAAAAGGGTGCGAAAATACACCTTGGAGGAGTCGGGAGCCAACGAAGCCGGGTCCTCACCGGGCTCTTAGGGAAAAGGAACGTACGTCGCAAGCGACAGGGAGAAGCACTTATGCCGAAACCCATTGCCAGGAGTAAGACGAAAAAGGCCGTTGCCAAGCGTTTTAAAGTGAGTAAGCGAGGTTATGTGCTTGCCTCTCGAGCTGGGAGGAGGCATCTGGCGGCTTCCAAGAATCGGAAACGCAAGCGGCGGCTCAAGCGCTGGGGGAGGATCGATTCTGTGGAGGAGCCAAGGGTTCTCCGGTGTCTTCCTTTTGGTCGTTCCTAAAGGTTGCAGGGGTTTTGGCGCAAGGATTGACGTGTCGTAGCCTTTAGGGCACAATCGCAGGGAAAGAGGGAGTTATGGCTCGAGTGACCAATGCACCGGCCTCGCGAAAACGGCGGAAGCGGATTCTTGTTGCGGCCAAGGGTTTTCGGGGTCGTCGTAGTAAACTCTATCGCTACGCCAAGGACGCTCTTTTTAAGGCTCGTTATTGGGCGTATCGGGATCGAAAAACGCGGAAACGAGTCTTCCGGGCGCTGTGGATTGCCCGGATCAATGCGGCAGCCCGCGCGCAGGGGCTTACGTATAGTCGGCTGATGGAACGGTTACGGAAGTCAGGTGTGGAAATCGATCGGAAGAATCTTGCTTTTCTTGCGTATCAGGAGCCGCAGGTTTTCGCCCAGCTCGTAGAGGCAGTACGGTAGTTTTTGAGCCAACGCAAACCCGTGGCAACAGGGGGCATGAAGAAGCGCATCATCCTCCTCGGATCCACGGGTTCCATTGGCGAAAATGCACTCCGGGTGGCCCGGTCGCTTCCGGACCGGGTGGAGATCGTGGGACTGGCTGCCGGCTCGAACCACGAGTTACTCTGGCGGCAGTACCAGGAGTTTCGTCCCCAGGCCGTGGCTCTTTACGATTTGCAAGCTGCCCACGCGCTGGCCAAACTGCTTCCAAGGGAAGTACCTTGCCTGGCTGGTCCGGAGGGGCTCTGCCATTTGGTGGAAACTCTGGAGGCAGACCTTGTGCTGGTGGCCATTGTGGGTACCGCTGGGCTCCGGCCGACGCTTGCGGCGATTCGAACGGGGAAGGATATCGCGCTGGCAAGCAAAGAGGTTCTGGTTATGGCCGGGGCCATTGTGACGGCTGCGCTCCACAAGTACGGGAGAAGACTTTTACCTGTTGATAGCGAGCATAATGCCATTTTTCAATGCTTGGAGGGCCGGAATCGGGAGGAGCTTCGGCGGATTATTTTGACGGCTTCGGGGGGGCCTTTCCGGTCTACTCCGAAGGAAGCGTTGGCGCACGTGACCCAAACGGAAGCTTTGACGCATCCCACCTGGAAGATGGGTCGCAAGATCACGGTCGACTCCGCGACGCTTTTTAACAAGGGACTTGAGGTGATTGAAGCGCATTGGCTTTTTGGTGTGGGGATCGATCAGATTGAGGTGGTGATCCATCCCCAGAGTATCGTCCATTCGCTGGTGGAGTGGGTGGATGGAAGCGTTTTGGCTCAGCTTTCCGTCTCTGACATGCGGCTGCCGATCCAGTATGCCCTAACCTATCCGGACCGTTTGCCCACCGAGGTGGCCCCCCTTAACTTAGTTCAAGTGGGAAGTTTAACCTTTGAGGCGCCTGACCCAGAGCGCTTTCCAGCTCTGGAGCTGGCCCGGCAGGCGGCCCGCAGTGGGGGTACGTTCCCCTGCGTGCTTAATGCAGCCAATGAGGTTGCCGTCCAGTCCTTCCTTCAAGGCAGCTTATCCTTTGCGGACATTCCCCGGTGTGTCCAGGAGGTCATGGAGCAGCACCGGGCGGTCGCGCATCCTTGCTTGGAAGAGATCCTGGAGGTCGACCGTTGGGCGCGGGCCCAAGCAGAGAAGTGGGTGAAAGAGCGGGCGATATTGGTAAGGGAGCCGAAAAAGTGAGCCGGTGGATCCATTTCCTTGCGATCCTCTCCGAGGTCCTCTTTTTGTTCAACCTGCTCATTATGGTTCATGAGCTGGGTCATTTGGTGGCGGCACGCTGGAGAGGGTTGGTTGTGGAGCGAGTCGGGATCTGGTTTGGCACGCCCATTTGGAAGCGCAAACTCTGGGGAATCGAGTTTAGCCTGGGATGGATTCCGGCGGGAGGTTATGTTGCGTTACCCCAGATGGGGCCTGTGGAGCTCTTGGAAGGGAAGGTAGCCGAGCCAGATTCTTCCTTTCCTTCGGTTAGCCCGCTGGACAAAATCATTGTGGCAGCAGCGGGGCCGGTGGCGAGCTTAATACTGGCCTTGGTGTTTGCTTGCGTGGTTTGGGTGGTGGGTCGACCCGTGAGCGAAAGCGAATTGACCACCGTGATCGGGTATGTAGTCAAGGGAGGCCCTGCTGACCGAGCCGGGGTGCGACCGGGAGACCGGATCCTTGAAGTGGATCATCACCCGGTCCAGCAGTTCCAAGGGATGGATGACAGCGCGATTGCATGGCGAATCGTCCGGAGTGAAGGGACTTCGATCCATCTCAAAATCGAAAGGCAAGGCAAGATTTTGGATCTCCAAGTGGTCCCGGAACGGCTCGACAGAGGGTTTTTTCAAAGGCGAGGCCTCCGTCAGATCTTGATTCTTCCGGCCCAAACCCCTGTGGTGGCTAAGGTGTTCCCCCATAGCCCGGCCGAACGAGCTGGGATCCGACCCAATGATCAAATTCTTGCGGTAGACGGGCAAAAACTTCTCTCTCCTCTGGCCCTAGGGGATTATATCGCGCAGCAGGGAAATCAACCGGTGCGGCTGACGGTCCGGCGAGGGAACACCCAATGGGAGGTGGTGGTCCGGCCGGAACGACCGGTCGGAGAGGATAAACCCAAACTGGGCATTCAGTGGGATCTCAATGGGGTTGTGCGGATCGTCCATCCGGATCCGTGGACCCAATTCCGAACCAGCGTAGCAGCGATGGCCAGCACGATTTCGGCGATTCTTTCCCCCCGCTCGGATATTAAACCGCAACATTTAAGCGGGCCGGTGGGGATTATGCGGTTTTACTACATGCTCTTTGAAAGCGAACAGGGGTGGCGTCTCGCCTTGTGGTTTAGTGTTCTTTTCAATGTGAACCTGGCCCTTTTAAACCTTGTCCCGATTCCCGTACTGGACGGGGGGCATATTCTTTTGGCCGTGATTGAGGGGTTGCGGGGCAGGCCTCTCAAGCAGGAGACGTTGCAAGCTTTACAGACGGCTTGTGCGACGGTTCTTATCGGTTATATGCTCTACGTCACCTTTTTTGACGTGCAGGATCTTCCCTGGAGGAGGTCTCGCGAGGCTCCCCCGATGCGATTTGCTCCCCCCGGGGTGGAAAGTGGAGGCAGTCAGTAGTGAGGGTGGATTATAGGAAACGTCCAAGGGCGACCCGGCCGGTACGAGTTGGTACGCTTACCATCGGAGGGGGAAACGGGATCGTCGTACAGTCCATGTTGACCTCTGATACGTTGGACACGGAAAAATGCGTCCAAGAAACCCTGGAACTTGTGGCGGCAGGCTGCCAACTGGTTCGGCTGGCGGCTCCGACGGTACGGGATGCAGCCAATTTAGGGGCCATCCGTGAGCGTTTGGGGGCCTTGGGTTGTTCTGTTCCCTTGGTTGCGGACATTCACTTTAAACCCGAGGCGGCCATGGAGGCGGTTCGATGGGTAGAGAAAGTCCGCATCAATCCGGGCAACTTCTGTGACCGCAAAAAATTTGCCGTTCGCGTCTATACGGACGCGGAATACGCCCGGGAGTTAGAGAAAATCGAGCAAACCTTTCGACCGCTTGTTTTGGAGTGTTTGCGTCGCGGGGTCGCTTTGCGGATTGGGGTTAACCACGGTTCGCTTTCGGATCGTATTACGAACCGTTACGGGGACACACCGGCAGGCATGGTGGAAAGCGCTCTGGAATACGCTCGAGTCGCAAGGAAATGGGGTTTGCACGAGCTTGTCTTTTCGATGAAGGCCTCCAATCCGAAAGTCATGCTGGCAGCTTATCGCCTTCTGGTTCGCCGTTTGGAAGAGCAGGGGGATGATTGGAATTATCCCATTCACCTGGGTGTAACAGAGGCTGGGGATGGGATTGATGGCCGGATTAAAAGCGCCATTGGGATTGGAGGTCTTCTAGCGGAAGGGATAGGTGACACCATCCGGGTTTCCTTAACCGAACCCAGTAAGGAGGAAATCCCGGTAGCAAGGGCGTTGGTGGAACTGGTGGAACGTTACCGGAACCAAAGTCCCGAGGGGATGGTGATTCCGGCTGGTTGGGAGTACGAGCGGCGGTCTTCACGGAAGCTCACCCTACCGGATGGGATTTCCGTAGGGGGGGATTCCCCGGTGCGGGTAGCCGTAACTACCCGGAAGGAACGAGAGCAACTCATTCAAGACCCCGCACTAGGTGAACTTTTGCCCGAGTTCGATTTGGAGACGGTACGGCCAAGGGAAGTCCGGCTCGATCAGGAAGAAAGCTGGAAGAGCCTGTGGAACATACGCGAACCTTGCCTCGTCACGATCGCCGACCGAACCCCGCTTCCACCCTTGTATGCGTTTCGCCTGCTAGCTGCTCGCATTCCCTCGTGGCATCCCATCCTTCTCAAGGATACCTTTTGGCCCCAGGAAAAGGGCACCTGGCCGGACCAGCTCCGGACGATTTTAGATACCTCCATCCAAATCGGGGTTCTTTTGTGCGAGGGAATCGGTGATGCCGTTTTGGTTCGTAACGAACCGGATCCGAAAGAGGCCGTCCTTTTGGCCTATCATGTGCTTCAAGGGGCCGGAACCCGTTCGTTCAAGACGGAATTTGTGGCGTGCCCGTCTTGTGGAAGAACGCTTTTTGACCTGCAACAAACAACCGCGAGGATTCGGGCGGCTACCGGGCACTTAAAGGGCGTTAAGATTGCAGTCATGGGATGCATTGTGAATGGACCAGGGGAAATGGCGGATGCTGATTTTGGGTATGTCGGGGGGGCGCCTGGAAAGGTGAACCTGTATGTGGGTAAAACGCCCGTCCGGTTTAATATCCCGGAAGAAGAAGCGGTCGACCGACTCATCGAACTCATCCGAGAAAAGGGCAAATGGGTCGACCCTTGAAGGAAAAAAATCGATTAGGGGAGGTCTTACAAAAGGGAGCGGATCTTTGATGGGGAGCGAAAACCTTTCCCTTCGCGAGGCCAACCACTTGCCTTGTGCTTGCTGGAAGTCATTGGAAAGGGAAAAAGGGAGGAAAAGGGAGCGAAAGAACACCTCTTTTTTGGGATCTTTCGATCCCGTCATAGGAAAGGGGCAAAAGGGGTCTCCCCTTACTGGAGGGATGCCGGGCGGGTTATCGGGAAGACTCTTTGGCGAAGACAGAACCGGAGACGGCTGGTCGTATCCTAGCTTATCTTGCCCAGGTTTTTTGACCTTTGTGTTGGAAGTTAAGGACTTATGGACAACTGTGTAGGGTCGATGTGTAAAGAGATTTTCAACGCATCTTTTTTCATGGGAAAATAGTAGGCTTGCGCTAGTGAGACTTGCGGGTCTGGGGGCCGCCTTATAGCTTGTGGGGAAAAGTGTAAGGGGCTCATGACCCGCAGGACTGGCGGCCCCCCAACCTATATAAGCTCGCTACCGATACGTCTCCCCCCGAGTGTAGGACATAAAAGGAGCTTATCCCCGAGCTACCCGATCCATTCTCCCTCCAAAGTCTCGCCATGATGCATGTGTCCTTAGCCGGTTTGTGTAGGCACGGATCGTAATTTCTTGCCCTCGTCAATACAGCCTGTTAAGCGCTTGTCCTATAGGAAGTTAGGTCTATTCTTTCCGAAGCCGCTTGTGGGATTCGAACCCACGACCCGCGCTTTACGAAAGCGCTGCTCTACCAGCTGAGCTAAAGCGGCAAACGCGAAACCTTGAAAACCTAGCAAGCGGTAAGCGCCTAACGATACCCTACACCGCCTTTGCCCTACTAGGATAGCCGATGCATCCTCCGAAGCAAGCGCTCGAAAGTGTTCTTCTCCAAGAGAGCTCATGCACTCTTTTCTCTGACAGGACCAGAGAAAAAAACGTTTTTTGAGAGGCCTTCTCTTCGAAGAAGCCCTGAAACGTCGCTACGCCGAGCCAACGTCAGAAAGGCTAGGTTTTCCAGGACTCGGTCCCCTGGCAAAGGACTCTCCTTCACCGCACAAGCCTAGTTCTCACCACAAAATCCACCCCATGGTTTACCTGAGGCCCCCCGGTAAAAAAGATCCGGGCAGCTTCTCACTCCAACACGGCCTGGAGATCTTCTTTCGCTGCCTAAGACAAAAACCCGTGCTCTTTCTTTAGCCAAGGTGCCGGACACCGAGCAAACAAAACAGGCGAAAACGGCCCTGCCGGTGTAGCTTCGCCAGTTTCACAAACTCCGTGAGAACCGTTTTACCCCTCGGCTCTCCAGTCCATTCTCCCGCAGGCAAAGCTAGGGTCCCTCTTTGGAAGAAAGAACGTTCTGCCCGGCTAATAATGAGGCATCGGCAGAGCAAACCGGAGCGAAAGGACCTTGGCAATCTCCTCCGGCTCGTCCCAAAAATAATGACCCAAAGCCTCCTTCGGTGGAGGCGCCCCATGGGGAAGCTTTTCCTCTTTCGGGACCACCAGCACAGGACAAGCCTGGTGCTCATCTCCCAATAGCCGTACCAACGCTTCCCTCGGCCGGGCGAAGGCAATCCGCTGTACTTCGAGCTCTGTCCCCAAGCTGGGAAAACGACAAAGAAGGCCTTCGAACATCATGCAGTAAGGGCAGTAAAAACTTGTTCCCGGGCCGTCTTCAAAACCCGGTGCCAGAACAAACAGGGTACCGAACCTTTTTTTTGCCATTTGGCGCTCGGGATTCGTCGTCTTTTTGAGTAAAGTAACCCGCGGCCATGTTCCGGCAAGCTCGGCGCCCTTGGCGATTCATTGGTCTTGTGGCTGCGGCCCTTCTCTCGCTTTTGGGGCTATGTTTTCTTGTCATGTACCTGGTACGGGAAACCCAGTTGGAAGGGAAAAGCTTGGTAGCTGCAGAGGAGTTTTATCGAGCGAAGGACCGGGAGGCCAAAGTTCGAGTAGCGGATCGATACCAACATCTTCCTCTCTCTGCGATCTGGCTTCTTCGACTGGCTTTTGCTGATAGCCAAAACGGCGCGATCCTTCAGGCCGCAGATCTCTTTGCTCGTTTCCTCGAACGTTACCCGGGCCATGAGCTTTTTCCCGCAGCGGAGATTGGCAGAGCCAACTGCTTACGATTGGAAAGGAAGGTCCAAGAGGCGGAGAAGTTCTACCGGGAGGTTCTTCGCCAAAACCGTCTTTCTGTCTATCAAGAGCTTGCCTATGTCGGACTAGCTAGGCTCCAAGAGGACATGGGCAACCCCCAGGAAGCAAGAAAGACCCTCGAACAATTTTTGTCCCGGTTTCCTTCCAGCCGGCTCCAGGATATGGCACAGGCCATTTTGGATCGTCTCCCTTCGGTACCAACCGAAGGCAAAAAGCCTCTTCCCTAACCTCCAGAAGAATCCGGGGATCCTTGGTGGCCAAGTTCAAAGGCATCATGAACCACCCGCGCGGCCTTGATGGCCGACGCTTCATCAACGACCACCGAGATTTTGATCTCGCTCGTGGAAATCATCTGCACGTTGATACCGGCCTGGGCTAGAGCATGAAAAAGTTTCGCAGCCACTCCGCTATGCGACCGCATGCCAATCCCAACTACGGAAAGCTTGGCAATAGCTTCCTCCCAGCGGATCTCACGAGCCCCAATCTCCGCTGCGATGGGTTCGGTCACACGCCGAGCCCTTGCAAGTTCTTCCTTGCGGACCGTAAACGTAATGTCGGTTGTCCCGTGTTGTGAGACATTTTGCACGATCATATCGACGTTGATATCCGCTTCGGCTAAAGCCGTAAAAATGTGGGCCGCAATCCCCGGCCGATCGGGTACGCCAAGGATCGTGAGCTTGGCCTGATCTCGGTCTAGAGTCACTCCTCGTACCACAACGTTTTCCATATCCTCCGTTGCCTCCCTAACTACGGTGCCGGGCTTGTCATGAAAACTCGACCGGACCTCGAAAACCACCTTGAACTTCTTTGCAAACTCCACCGACCGGGCTTGCATGACTTTGGACCCCAAAGCGGCCATCTCGAGCATTTCATCGTAGGAGATTTCCGAAATCTTGGTCGCATTGGGTACAATCTTTGGGTCAGCGGTAAAGACCCCGTCCACGTCGGTGAAAATCTGGCAAAGATCCGCACGTAGGACCGCCGCCAGTGCGATCGCGGTCAAATCGGATCCTCCCCGGCCCAAAGTGGTGATACTCCCTGTTTCCGTTTGGCCTTGAAATCCTGCCACGATCACCACTTGGCCGGCCTGCAGGTGCTCTCGAAGCCGTTTGGGAGTGATGTTGGCAATCTTAGCCCGGGTATGGCTTCCGTCCGTAACAATCCCTGCTTGCGCTCCTGTAAGAGAAACAGCCGGGATTTTGAGGGAATGAAGAGCCATGGCCAAAAGCGCCATAGAAGTCTGTTCGCCTGTAGCCAAAAGGACGTCTAGTTCCCGGCCACTGGGTTCCGGGCAAATCTCCCTAGCAAGCTCGATGAGCCGGTCCGTAACCCCGGACATGGCACTGACCACAATCACAAGCTTGTGTCCCTCGCGCCACACGCGCGCTATTCGTTCCGCCACCTTCCGAATGCGCTCTGTGTTGGCGACAGAACTGCCACCGTATTTTTGAACGATCAGGCTCATCGCGTCAGTCCGCACCAAAGAACCGGCTCACGACTTCCGAAGCCACCAGTGGCCTTGCGGTAAGGATTCCAGCTACCCCCATAAAACCCTCTGCTTTCCTTTCTTTCCAAGTGTCAAGATCTGGCTTTGGATTTTCCGCCCACTACCGGGGCTTTTCCTCCTAGACTTTCCGAAGCCAGCCCGGGAAACCCCACGGTTAAGAGGATGGCACTCTCGCTCAGGGCCTCAAGGGTATAAGAGGGGTGATCCGCACTTACGAGCCACCCTCGACCAGGGCCAAATTCCCTATCGAAAAATCGAATGCTGCCTTCCGCGCAAAAATGGTAGAGGAAACTTTTACCAGCTGGGTGCCAGAAGGAAGGCTCAGCCCTCGTGAGGACGGTTCGCCAGAAGCTACAAAAAGGAAGCTCCACACTCCAGGATCCCGGGGAAAAGTGGGGCTCTGGCTCCCAATCATCCCACTGGATGCACGCGTGGACCGTCTCCCAGGCCTCAAGCTCACGCTCTTTTTCGCGTTTCCGCCCCCAGTCATAGAGCCGGTATGTGGTATCGGAGTTTTCCTGAACCTCAAAAACCAGGTTGCCTGCACCCAAGGCGTGAATCCGACCCGCGGGATTGTAAAAAAACTGCCCAGCTTGGGACGGAATCCAATGGAGAAATTCTAAAAGTAATGCGCTTCGCAGTGTCCGCCGGATCTCCTCGGGATCTGTATGACGGCGAAAGCCAGCGTGAAAACCCGCTCCTGGCTCCGTGCGCAAAAAATACCACGCTTCCGCTTTGGGCTCATGACCCATGGCTTGCAGGGCACTACGGTTGGGATGGACTTGAACGCTCGTCGGCTCTCGGCAGTCCAAGAGTTTTACCAGAAGAGGCAATCGACTGCTATCGGGCGAAAACTCGCCGAAAATTCTCTTGCGGTCCCGGCGCCACAACTCCCCCAAAGGGATTTGCCCCTCTAGGGTATAACTTTGGGCTTCTGGTCTATCGCAAAGTTCCCAGCTTTCGCCTATGAATTGACCTGGCGGCAAGACCCTTCCATAAGAAGTCTCAAGGGTTCGGCCACCCCAAACGCGGGCTTGGTAAATCGGAGCCAGCTCCCAGTATGCCATGGGAAGATAGCCAAAAGGATACCCCCAAGAATCAGCTAATTCCAAGGTTTTGCGTTTTGTGGCACTCTGAGGCATAGGCTTGAACCCTGTTGGCAAGGCTTGGCAAGCCTGTGGCTTGCTGGCTAAAAGCCACCGACGCCGGTCCATGGAAAACGAATCCAAAAACACTCAAAGCTTGGATGGTTGAAAGAGAACTCCCCCCGCCACGCACGTCGAGACTCGGAATCAAGAATGCTTGCACGGAAAGCAACCCTGCCTTAGGGTGGAACCGTTGGTTCGTTTGGGGCAAACGACGGACCACAATACGAGCTGGCTCGAGTCGATGGTTTTTGACACTAGGAACTGGGAAAGATAGGGAAGAGAGACTTGGGTCTCGCCCTGGAGTTGTGGCTCTTTTCCCATGGAAACGATGTAGAAAAAAGGACAGACGCCTCCAAAAAGGAAAACGCTTGGTCATGTCAACCCATACCCTCACACCCAAAACCGACCGGCCTCCCTATTCGCGTGCCAACCCGTTTCTTGCCTCCATCCGGGAAAACCGGCCCCTAACCAAGCCAGGGTCCAACAAGGATACCCGCCATATTGTCGTCGATATTTCAGGGAGCGGACTTCGGTACGAGGTGGGTGACTCGTTGGGAGTCTTTGCGGAAAACCCTGGAGAGGTTGTCACCGAGCTTTTGCAAAGGGTAGGGATCGCTCCAGAAGCACCGTTTCCCATGCCGGGAGGAACATCGGAATTGCCGGCAGGAGAGGCTCTGCGTAAGGGCTATATCCTCAATCGCGTCACCAAGAAATTTGTCAAAGCCCTCGTCGAAAAACTCCCTCCAGGGACCCAGAAAGAAAAACTCTCCACTCTTTGCAGCGACGATCAAACGCTAGAAGAATACCTGCGTTGGAAAGATTACGTGGATGTACTGCGGGAATGCCCGGCTGTCACTTTTGAGCCCAGCGAGCTAGCATCTCTTTTGACACGTAGCGTACCCCGTCTCTACTCGATTGCTTCCAGTCCCCGGCTATACCCGGAAGAGGTCCATCTCACCGTAGCCGTTGTACGCTATGCTTCCTTTGGGCGACAAAAACTCGGTCTCGCCTCCGGGTACCTTGCGGAGCTTGTGCCCTTAGGGAAACCCGTTGTCCCTGTGTACGTCCAGCCGGCTCGCCATTTCCATTTACCCGAGGATCCCAACGCCGACATCATCATGGTGGGACCCGGTACAGGGATCGCTCCATTCCGAGCTTTCCTTCAGGAACGTATGGCTATCGGAAGCCGAGGAAAAAATTGGCTCTTTTTTGGCGAGCAGCACCGGAGCACCGATTTTTATTACGAGGAGGAATTTGAAGAGTTCCAGCGCAAGGGTGTTCTCACCCGGTTGGATACCGCGTTTTCCCGCGACCAGGCTCATAAAATTTACGTGCAGCACCGCATGATGGAAGCTGGTAAAGAACTCTGGGACTGGCTGCAAAACGGCGCTTATTTCTATGTGTGTGGGGATGCGAGCCGGATGGCGAAAGACGTCCACGAAACCCTCATAGGCATTGCTCAAAAGTACGGTGGTCTGTCCCGGACGCAGGCAGAAGAATATGTCAACGTGCAGTTGACCAAGGTGGAGAAGCGATACCGAAAAGACGTGTACTAGGTTCCATGGCTCAAGGCTTCCGTTTTTGCCGTAGTTTTCTTGCTCTCTTTTTTGATCCCGATCCGTCGTC
The DNA here is from genome assembly GCF_905250085.1 of Candidatus Methylacidithermus pantelleriae. Lineage (GTDB taxonomy): Bacteria > Verrucomicrobiota > Verrucomicrobiia > Methylacidiphilales > Methylacidiphilaceae > Methylacidithermus > Methylacidithermus pantelleriae. The sequence goes on along the minus strand of NZ_CAJNOB010000001.1, from coordinate 38,366 downwards.
AGAGAATGTTCCCTTGGACCTTGGCCAGAGTGTCATACAAGCGTTTCTTTTTGTTATTGTGAACATTCTCCATGCCTGGAAATTCCGCTTGCCAGTTGAGATGTGACCAACGAGAGAAAGAGGCGCCGGCTGGCTTACCCTGGGGACTGCTGGTCGACTCTTTGGGAAAACCACAACACCCTAGCCAATGCAGACCGACGTCCTGACAAAAGGAATCTTTCCCAACGCATTGAGGAAAGCGATTCATCGAAAGGGAAAGACATGGAGGACCCAAAAAGCTGGAGCGTCAAGGATCAAGAGCTTGTAAAGGAACTGGTTGATTTTTTAGGAATCAACGAAGACGATCGCCAGTTCTTACGGCAACTTCATGGGATCGCAGCAACCTATTCGAAACCCATGGTCGAGGAGTTTTCCTCAAGAATCCTCCAGCACCCTAACACCCGAGAATACTACGAAAAGATTGATGTCCCCTCCTTACAAGAAAAAATCACGGGGTGGTTTCAAGATCTTTTCCTCGGGGAATATGGAGCCGAATACGCCGAAAAAGCCATGCGGATTGGGAAAGCGCACGTCCGTATTGGACTGCCTTTGCGGTATCCCCTGGCAATGTGGGATCTTCTTGTGAAATACGGGGAACAGGTTGTCGCCCATAGCCCAAAGCCAAAAGAAGCTTTCCGAGCCTTTCACAAGGTGCTTGCGCTTAGTATTGCGCTTTTTATCCAAGCCTATGAAGATAGCCAGCTTGCCCATTTGAGCCAGTTTTTGGGATCCGAGCGCCTGGTCCGGCGCTTGCTTATGGAGGGACACTAACCCGTAGGACTCATCGATCGGTCTTTTTACCAAAGACAAAAGGCTAGCTCAAAAATCAAAAGGGAGCTGGTGCTTTTGATGCATTTTGGCTAGCAAACCTGTTTGGGAGCGCAGCAAAAAGGTTTTTCTTGTCTTTGAGAGAAAGGGGGATCGGAAGGGGTCGTCGTAATCCCGTCCGGTTCATAAGCGGAGACACCGACGTCTGCCGTGGGCTCAGGCCAATACCGCAAGGATGCGCTCGTTTTCGCCCACTGGTGGAAGGTTCCAAGGAGCCTTTCGCACCATTGGCAGCGGATCACACCTACGAGATACCCGATCCGGAGGTGGTGTCGGATCATGTATATCTAGCTTCCTTTTGGCACCAGTGACGGTTAGACCGCCCATCGTCGCTTAAGGTTCTCAAGGGCACCGGTGCAAGAGGGTTGTTTACGGCGGTTCGGCACGTAAACGCGTGTTGGTGCGTTACGGTCGGCGGTGAGCCTGTACTGCAGGTTACGGACGCGCTTGGCGTCCGCGGCGCTGACCGGTTCCCCGGAGAAGCGGAAAGAAGCGCTGAACGCTCTGACGGAGATCAAGAGCGGCATGAGGAAGGCACCAAAGAGAATGAAGGGATCCCCGTGACTGTCATTTCTCTAGCGCTCGATGCCGCCGGATGCTACTCCGCGTTGGGCGCAACAAAGGGATCATCCTTCAAGCATCCAATCAACCATGCTCCGAGAGTGCTTATCACCAACCACACATGGCCTGGGGTTCCCATGCTTGGCCCCTTGCTCTTGGGTCGAGCTGGCTGAGTTTTTCTCTGGCTAGTCTTCCATCTCCTCTCCTTAGGGAGGAGAAAAAATAGGGCATGTGTGTCGCCACTCTAAGAGAAGACCGGCCGCGTGGATGGACGACGGTCGTATCTCAACCAAACCTTGTCCATGCTCCCGACGGCGAAGGGCTATGACTCCCCGTCCTTGCTGCTTGCCTCTCACCAGAAATGCTACAAGCGTGGCAGTCGTTTTGGGTGCTCCGCCATAACGGGCGGCGAGCCGATGAAGCGCAGCTGGGTTTCGAGCCTAGGCCGTGCTCTGCCTACGTAAGCGCGTTCCATAGTCGCTTTGAAAGCAAAGTGCGACCAGCTCTTCTTTTCCTTGGGTACACGCCATGAGGAATGGCGTCGCTCACGTCAGTTTTCGCACGAGCCACTGCTCCATTGGGAGAGCCCAAGAGGGTGCGTGAGATCTCCTTTGCTTAAAGACACGCTGACCCGGGGGTCTAGCAGCCGGTCTGGTAGTGGAGGTCAGTCCCCGCCACAACCGCGACAGAAGTCGCATAGCGATGGTTCTGAACGGGATGGTGCTCTCTGGAGGGCTATCGGGGAAGGGGACAGATCTTCTGTACTCCAGGCGTCTCAACTCGGGCGCTTGGTCGTCCGTACAGATCGAAGGTGCTATCTAGAGTAGAGCGGTTATCTACCAAGCATCAACGTGTCTCGCGGCGTTCGTACGAGATCACCCATAGGGAAGACGGGAAGCGAGAGCACGTTTCTTGTACATCGGCACAAGGCACCTCAGTTGGGGTGCGTGCGGCGTGGTGTGAGGGAGAGGGTCCTCGGTAGGCTCAAACCGAAATCTGCAATGAGATAGACTACGGCGCTCGGATGAACCAAGAGCTTCACACGCGATCATATCGGAAGATCTCTTGCTTTTTGCGCTACAAGACCGAGTCTGGGAATCGCCATTCGGGGTGATGTGGACAAACTCAGCGCGTTTCGCGCCTGCATGCCTGTGGAGTAGCCCGCGATCTTAGCCGGATCCATTCCTGTCCGTGTACCGTTACCCGTGTGGGTCGGTAACGCAGGCCGACAACAATGGCGCGCTGCACACCTACGAACGGGCGTTCTCGGTGCCTCCCGTCACAGGTTAGTTGTGCCCGTGAGATGCTGCCCATGTTTCTAGTGGGACGGCCTCCGGTCCACAAACCGGAGGAGCGGGGGGACTTCGGGCGCATCCGCTTACCGGATGCTCCCGAAGGCTTTCGGCAGGAAGGCGTCATAGAACGGAACTGGCAAACCCAGGAATCTCCGGGTTAGGTTATCCTCCCCAATGGAACAAAAACTTGACCCATGTAAGCCTTTCTCCCAGCAAAACGAACCGTGAGGGATTGGCGTAACTTGTGCGCAGAACATTTTACATTCTTACGCCTTTGTTACAAGAAAGCCCTACGTTTGTGGGTAACCCATTCGGGCTCACTTCTGGGAAAGGAGTAAGACAAAGGCCGCTGGGCGGAGTCACCACCTTGGCTTTCTGGTTGAACGCACCCCCGACTTTCTCCTGAACTGGATCCAAGTTCCAACCAACTCCAAGACAAAACTCCAGGCCGATCTTCGAGGCTCGCTTGTCTCGGGAAAAGGCTGAAGGAGGACCCACAACTTCCTTTCCCGAATCACGCCTGTCTATGTCGCGTCCCTGTGACCAGGAAAAACGAATCCTTCTACCTAGGATTGAACCCCCCAAAACCGTCATTGGTGCGGGGATGATAAGGCGTCCATCCCTCCTGTCGAAGGGAGTGGATTGCTTGCCCCAGCATTCGGCCAACCTCCGTCGCGGTCAGACCTTCCTCTGCCTTGCGGTACCTGACCGCCAGATCTGCCGCCCGCCCGTGCAACCAAACGCCGAGACCCGCTGCATCTTCGATCGAAAGACCCTGAGCCAAAAGTCCTACCAGTACCCCGGTTAACGTGTCGCCCGATCCGCCTGCCGCAAGACCCGGGTTGCCCGTGGTGTTAAGACGGAGTGGCCTTGTCGGGCTAGCAACCACCGTGCGAACCCCTTTGAGAACAACGATACAATCTTTTTCCGTAGCAAGCTCTTGGGCAACGAAAGGTCTCTCTTCCAGCGCAAAGTCTCTTCCAAGCAGCCGTCGCATCTCTCCCGGATGAGGGGTCACAATGGCCCGCTTTTTCATCCCTGTCCAAAGTTCGGGATGGTGAGCTAGTAGCGTCAACGCATCGGCATCCCAAACCATTGGACATCGAGTGTTTTCGACAAGAAACCGTGCAAGCTCAACTGCTGTGGAATCCAGGCCGATCCCTGGGCCAAAGCCAATGGCGTTCGATCGAGCCGCAAGTTGAGTAAGAAGTTCCCGGTTTTCGACCCGAAACACCATTGTTTCGGCTGGTGCCTTGGAAGCAACCACCGTGTACACTTCATCCCGGGTAGCTACACAGACCAGACCCGCCCCCACCCCGTGGGCGGCTTGGGCCGCCATAACAACGGCTCCCGCAAACCCTAACGAACCCCCGATAATGAGCACACGGCCAAATTGTCCTTTATGGCAGAGTTTCGGACGGGGAGGGAGAAGATAGGCAAGGCTTGAAGGCACTAGAGCCTCGGCTCCTTCCCCGCTAGGCTGCTCCTCAAAAATGGGCACAACTTCAATGCGCCCGACGTAGTCGGCAAACTCTTCCCGGAAAAGAAATTCCTTTCCATAACCCACTGTGGCCGTGAGATCTGCACCAATCACGGGCCAACCTGGCTGGAAACCTTCCGACAAGCCCGAGGGGCAGTCGACTGCAAGGACCGAAAAAAACCGCTCGCTGCGTTGCCGGTTACACTCAACGAAAAGGGATCTCAGCGGCTCTTGGACTTCTCCTTTCACTCCGATGCCCAAAAGGGCATCCACCACCAAACCGCCCCCGCCGGGCCAGGGGATTGGCTGCCCTGGGCAGCAGACAGAAACGCAGCGCAGCGAGGAAATTTCTTTCCATTTTTTCGCACAAAGAGGACTCATCGCCTCCGGCCAGGCCGTAAGTACAACCGAGACTGGCCAACCGAACCGAGCAAGTTCTCTTGCTAGCACAAGTCCGTCTCCTCCGTTGTTTCCCTTCCCGACCAGAACAACCACGGAGCAAGGTCGATCCCATTCTCGCAGACAGACGCGTGCCATACCCTTACCGGCTCGCTCCATGAGGATCTCTTCGCTGACTCCCCGGCTTACCTCTCGTGCCTCCAGTTCTCGAATCTCGGTCGCGGTAAGGATTCTCATGGCATCGTAAACTCTAGAAATGAGAGGGCTTGGCCGCCTTCCAAAATCGAGAAACTTCCTTTCCAACCCTATGTCGCAACCCGGACAAACTACCTACTTTTTCAATAGCTTTTGCTTTCCCGGGGCAAGTTTTTTGGCCACGCTAACCGTAGAAGGACCACAAACGCTGGCTGTAGCCGGGGGAGCAATTTCTGGCTTTCTGGCTTTCTTTTCCCCTAAAAGGTATCGGGTATCTCTTTCCAAAGAGGAACCTTTCCACCAAGACCCAAGAGGGCCCGTGAGACTCGATCCGTAACCATTTAACCTTTTCTTGGTAGCCACACACGCGGAAGATCCTTTTCCGCCTGGCCGGGGAACCTGGTGTAAGCGTAATGCTATTTTCTTTAGACTCCATAACCTTGGTCCCAACGGAAAGAACGTACCCGACCCTTTTCTCACGAACGGCTACAAAACTTTCCTCATTTTTGGGTCGGTAGCTAAGAAACTGGCACGTTGTCCAATCCTCTTTCCTTGTTTTTTGGGGAGACAAACACGGGCGAAGTTTTTGGCCACGACTCTTTGCCTGATTTCCTTAGAGTGCAAAGCAGACTTGCCGACGATAACACCCTCTGAAGGCTTCCCATTAGCCACAACCAAATGGAGAATCTTGGCTTTCGGGCCTGACCTACCGGCCCGGTCCTGGGCTCACTTTATTTTCCTTCGACGAAGAATGTCTCATTGTCCAGGGGACCTATCACCACACACCTGCATGGAGAACCGCCAACCGCCGCTGCACGCCAAGCCGAAGGCTTGCACCATACCCAATCCAACATGTAGGTTTTGTGAGTAGCTTGACATCCTTGCCTCTCCTGGCGGTGTTGAAGCAAGGGCGTATTCCTGACGGCGGCTGTAGCTCAATGGCAGAGCACCAGGCTGTGGCCCTGGTGGTTGCGGGTTCGAATCCCGTCGGCCGCCCAAGTCTTTTGGGAGACTGTATCCCCTGCGGATGGGTTGTGCCTTGGCCCGTTACAACCAATGCGGATCGTTTTAAAGAGTTCCTGGATAGCTTCATGGGCTGCTTTTCGAGGTTTCTGCCGAACTTGGTGGGAGAAGTCTTACAAGAGGCGTGCCCATCCATATCGGAAAATGTTTGCCTGGGGATTGCCTTTCGCTCATTGCCACAGCCGGGAATGGATCTAGCCCGGATTGTTCACCTGGAGTGTTCCAGTGGATGGAAAAAATCTCAAATGAGAAGAAAGGAAAAGGCCGTTCTTGTGTGGGATGAATGGATGAACGAGGGGAAACGAACGGCCTTTTCCCGTATAATATACCCGAGAAAGTTTGTGGTTGGCAACGATTTTCCGCGCGGATTGGAAGCGGGAATTATGATGGATCCCGTCTCAAACAATGGGAGAGTGACCTACTTTCAAGATGGACATCGGAAGGTTGGTTGATGGGAACGAATGGTTCTCCAGGCGCTTGCCCATCCTTACCGCTCACAAAATCGCGCGCGAAACAGTTTTGCGCAAAGCTCTCCTAGCGCTGCGCGGTGGAATAGCAAAAAAGGGAAGGGAAAAGAACGCTTTTCTCTTGTTGGCGACTGGCTCTCGAGCGCGCGAAAGGGAGTAAAAAACTTGGCCTCTCCTTCTTGGGGGTTTGCTTACACCCTTGTCACAGCACTAGGGAGGGAGGCTCTCCAATCCCCGGGTGGGTGCCAGACCTATTGTCGACACCCTCCGGCGACGACTCTTTTCCCAATCCGCACACTGCTCTGGATCACCGTCGTTTTTTTCATTTTTTTTCGACCCACTCTGTCTATCCTTCGCAAAAAAACTCTTTTCTTATCCCCCCTTCCCAAAGGCTGCCCCATTCACTTGCGTCACAACCCCACTTGCCGCTCTTCGCCCATATTTCGAACCCGGCTAAGCTTTACCTTAAATCCACTTGCGGTTTTGCCATGCCCAGTGCCCCCCACCACATCAATCCAACCGAAAATCTCACTCCATCCTCGCTTCCGAGGGCTCAGGCACATCGCGAAGCTCTAGCTAAACGACCCATCTCCCGCAAATTTGAGCCAAAACTTCACCTGTCAGAAATGAGGGACTCACGGAACTCCCTCAGCCTTTAACCTTTGTAGTTGTAAGTCAAGGACTTATAGAAAAGCGTCTAGGGCCATCTGCGAGGAGGATGTGAAGAAAGAGGCCTTCATAGGGAAACGGTAGCTCTTGTAAGTTGAAGGCACGCATCTCCACGAGGTCCCTACTGATCGCAACGGGAAGCTGTATCGGCAGGTGGGGGTTCGGCCGTCCTGCCGGGATGGGCAAAAAGGTGGACAGAAGCCGTTGGGCCCATGGGAGAGGCTGCCTCCCGAAAGACAAAAGATGGCTTCAGCAAGCTTCAAAGGCCAAAAGCTTCTCCCCTGGAGGGCTTACAGGCGGGGGAGCGATTACACGCCGGGGCTTAGGGGTGCGGGAAGAGGTATCACGAACGTAGGGTAGAGAGGAATTTCTTGGAGGAACAAAAACAAAGCAGAAGCGGTGGCTGCCCAAAGCGATCGCTTTTGGGACGGTGTCCTTTTCCCCCTTCGAACTGTGTGTTGTGGGAGAAAGCGAGCGAAGCCGAAAGTTTTTAGCGCAAATGGGTGGCATCCAGGCAAAGGACTTCCGAGCAAAAGGAGCTACACCGGGCGAGGCATGAGTGAAACGGGGTGAGGAGGTAGGTGGAACGGAAGCTCTCTCGTGAGGATTCCCCTCCCGGGAACGAGTTGTGTGCTTTATGGATGTATCCCGTGTGTACTTTGAGGGGGCAGAGCTGGAGGGACCTGGCCTAATAAGGAGAGAGCTGCGATTCACCGAGGGGATCGGCGGCAAGTTTTTCTTCTCGATTGCGACCCATGGTCAAGCAGTTCCGATTTTGTTGCAAAAATTTTGCGGGCAACCGGGCGGATTCGAGGACGCTTGTGGCGTTAGTCGTAAGACTGCAAGGAGGGTTGGGGATCCAAGAAAAAACTTTTTTCATGGAGGGACCGAAAAAGCCCGTGGAACTTGGACACACTCAAAAGGGGAGAGGCCTTGCGCGCGTTAATTGAGCCAAAAGAAACAAAGCTCCAAGAACAATTGTTGGAGTGTTTCCAATAGATCGGGAGCTTTTGTCTTACTGACCGGAGTTAAGTGATGGGAGTACAAGGCAATGAGGTTTCGCAGGTGATTCCCGGAAAAAATGGCCTAGGCCTTGAGCGATCGGGCCCGGCGGAAAAGCCCGGTGGCTTTTGCCAAGGAGGTATTGGCCTGAGATTCCCAAGACGATCCCCCAAAAGCCCATCCGCTCAAACTGGGGAGCCCGGTCGATTGGGGCGTTCTCTTGCCTCCAAACCCAGAAACGCTTTTGGAGTAGAAAGTCGACCCTCACGGCCGATACTAGTGGAAACGTAAAGAGAGGAGCGGATGCTAGAAGAGGAAGCAAGCGATGGATGGTATCTCCTGGAGACCCATCTCTTCCCGCCGGAAGCTTTCCCTCCAAAACGTCGTCACTCATGGTCAGCGACTTGCCGACGTTTGAATCGGGCCCTCCCCTGCTTAAAAGCTCTCTGTAAGTCTGTCCCGTGTGTCACTCCCGGCCGGGGGGCCCGAGTCCGCGATCCCATCCGGATCTTTTCCGTGGTCTATGGGCTCACACCGCCCGTCTCCGAGCCCAATGGATCCCGAAAGACTTTTACGGAGAAATCCCCCAAACCCCTTGGTTCCCTGTACCCATCCGGTTAGAGCGGGCTTTTGTCTGAAGGTAAATGTTTAGGCGCCGAACGCTGTGTGCAAGAGCCAAAAAAAAGCGCGCTATTCGAAAAAAGTGGGCCTGCTGGCTCTTTTTTCTTCCGGGGCACCAGGGATCACCTAGGCAGGAGGAAACCATTGAGTCCTTTCGGCCGCTGTCATTTACCAATAGAGTCGAAGTTAAGCTAGCGAAGGAAGGAGAAAAGAAGGCGAAAGGTGGGAAACTTCGCTTTGATCCTAGGGAGATTGACTTGCCTCAAAGGTGGCGACCGGTGGTCACCTGCCAACCTTTGGGGCGGGCTTGCTTTTGGGAATCGTTGTTGCACTCTCAAAAAGAGGGCGGTTGGGGTTTAGCGGATCAGGGAAGAGAATGCACTGCTTCCGCAAAGGTTTGTGCCTGCCGGGTGACCTCCTGCACGAGCTGCGGTGACGACCCGAGCTCCCCAATTGTATGAACCAAGGCGCTCCCCACAACGACGCCGTCGGCGGCCTCGGCAACCTTCCGCGCTTGTTCAGGTTTGGAAATGCCAAACCCGCAGAAGACCGGTACGGATGCGATTTCTTTGAGCTCCCGCAATTCGGTAGCCAGCGAGCGAGGAAGATCTTCGCGCATTCCCGTCACCCCCTCCCGGGAGACGTAATAGAGAAAACCCTGTGCCTTACGGGCAATCGCGCGGCGTCGCTCCGAGGAGGTTGTCGGTGCCACCAAAAGAATCCGCGGCACAATGGCTTGCCAGGGCGCCCACTCCCAAGAGGCATCGGGTGGAAGATCGACCACAAGCACAGCGTCCACTCCGCATTGGAGAGCCTCTTTTCCAAATCGTTCCAGGCCAAACCGAAAGATCGGGTTAAGATAGGTGAAGAGCACGAGCGGGACGGAACACTGTTCGCGAAGGTCGGCTACAAGCTCCAAAATCTTTGGTAACGTCGTGCCGGCTTGGAGAGCCCTCTGGCTGGATAGCTGATTCACGATCCCGTCAGCCATGGGATCCGAAAAGGGAACCCCCAGTTCGACCAAGTCCGTACCGCAGCCAGCTAGGGCAAGAACCAGTTCCTTGGTGAGGGAAAGACTCGGATCCCCTGCCGTGAGATAGGCAACAAAGGCTTTTTTTCCCGTAGACCGGAGATGTTCCGCTAAAAGATCCAGACGGTTTCTCACCCGCTCGACTCCTTTCTTTCTGGCTTGGGGCTCCAACGCTTTCTCCGTGCTCCTGCCCTGACCGGGTCCACTAGGCACCGTCTGGGACGTTTCCCTTCCGGTGAAGGATCCATGGTTTTATCCTTTTCTAGCCAGTACTGGCCCAAATATCGGATCCCCTCCAACGTCAAAAGAGGATCATACTCCCAGCCGGCCGGTATTCGTGGGAAAATGGCGGGAGCATCGCCCCCGGTTACCACTACCCTTAGTGTTTTTTCCCCAAGCTCTTGAGCGATGGCTTCTACAATCCCCTGCACCAAGCCACGCCATCCCATGACCAGACCGGTGTGCAGGGCCTGCTTGGTGCTTTTACCAATGACCCGGTGTGGCTCCCGCCAATTGCCTATCTGGATCTTGGGGAGCTGGGCCGTCCGGGTGGCAAGAAATTCCGCGGCGACCGCTGGGCCAGGAGCGATGGCTCCGCCGCAAAAAACACCCTTGCGGTCGATCACATCAAAGGTGATAGCGGTTCCGATGTCCACGGCCACGGCAGGATAAAGCTTTTTTTCCCGCAGGGCGATCCCATTGGCCAGCCGGTCAGCTCCTATTTCCCATGGCCTCGGATAGGCCATAGGTAAGAGGGGTTGGACGGTTCGGGAGCTAACAAGAACGAGTTTGGCGTGGAAAGATCGCTGTGTAAAAATCTTCGTCACTCGCGGGACCACACTGCAAAGGACGATGGGGGCGGTGGGTTGTTTTGACCACTGGCGTTGAAACCACTCTCCACTTATCCGGCTGGTAGGGTGACTTTGCCAGAGGACCAGGCGTGATCCTTCCGCCCACGCCCATTTGACCCGCCGATTCCCTACGTCAACCGCATGAAATCCCATAAACACGCACTCTTACGGGCTTGGCGCATGCTGCCGCAAGGCTGTCTTTGCATAAGGACCTAACCCCTGCCTCGAAAGCACGGCTGTGTGTTTACTCTCTTTGGATCGTTCGAACAAACCTTTTTCCGGGCGTTGTGCAGAGTCAAACCCGCAAAAAAGGGTTCGGGGCGGGCCTTCTCTTTTTGCCTTCCCGAAAACCCAAAAGGCGCCCAGCAGGTGCCTACACTAACCCAGATCCCATGCGCATCTTGGTTTTTTAGGGCCTGCGTTCACCCGGGACACCCGTGCTGCTTTGCCAAGCGTTGGGGGGTCCTGCAAGGTCCTGGCATCGAAGGTCGAAAAAGTACTCCGGGATTTCGTCGAGAACCCCCAATCCAGTACGAAAGTGAGCCCTTCCAAAGGGCTTGTCGGAGATCGGGTAGCTTTCTAGCTTCCCGAAGGTGCACCGGCTTCCAGGATTTCTTCGGGGGATTCGGTCGGGCTAAAAACGAGCGCCCCATCCTTAACATCCACGATGACCGTTTGCCCATCATGGATGGACCCTTTGAGGAGCTCCTCCGCTAGCGGGTTCTCCAGGTACTTTTCCACCGCTCGGCGAAGGGGTCTTGCCCCGTAAACCGGGTCATACCCCTTTTCGATGAGGAAGTTAGAGGCGGCTTCGGTGAGTTGCAACGCCAGCTTTCGATTCTTAATGCGCTCGACCACTTTCCCAACCTCAAGGGTCACAATACGACCCATATCCTCCCGGTTGAGCGGTCGGAAGACGATAAGATCGTCTACCCGGTTTAAAAACTCGGGCTTGAAGGTCTTTTTGGCGGCTTCCAGCATCCGCTCTTTCATCTGTTCGTAACTGAGTTCTTCCCTGCGGGAAGTAAAGCCCAAAGCGCCTGCCTTGACCACCGATTCCGCCCCCACGTTGGAGGTCATAATCACAATGGTATTACGGAAATCGATCTTCCGGCCCAGGCTATCGGTGATCATACCTTCTTCCAGGATCTGCAGAAGGATGTTCCAGACATCGGGATGGGCCTTTTCGATCTCATCAAAAAGGACGACGCTATAGGGCTTGCGACGGACCTTCTCGGTGAGCTGGCCTCCCTCCTCATAACCCACATAGCCGGGAGGCGAGCCGATCAACCGCGAGACATTGAACTTTTCCATATACTCGCTCATGTCGATCTGGATGAGGCTATCCTCGCTCCCGAACACGTGCTCGGCCAGCGTTTTGGCTAAAAGCGTTTTGCCTACCCCGGTGGGCCCAAGAAAGATAAAGCTTCCAATCGGCCGTTTGGGATCCTTCAGATCCGCTCGAGACCGTTGGAGAGCCCGCCCAAGCGCTTCAATGGCTTCATCCTGGCCCACGACCCTTCCACGAAGCTCATCGGCGACTCGCAAGAGCTTTTCCCGATCCTTTTGTGACAGGCGGACCAGCGGGATCCCCGTCCACTTGGACACGACGACCATCATGTCCTCTTCATCGACTACGACCTCTTTTTCGTCCCGGGTACGCCTCCAGTCGGCTAGCGTTTTTTCCAAAAGGTCCTTGAGCTCCTTTTCCCGGTCCCTCAAATGCGCAGCCTTTTCAAAATCCTGCGCTTTGATGGCCTCCTCCTTCTTGGCTCTTACTTCTCCGATTTCTCCCTCCAGTTCCTTCACAACCGGGGGACGCATGGTGGCACTAATCCGGGCTCGTGACCCAGCTTCATCCATAACGTCAATGGCCTTATCGGGGAGAAACCGCCCAGTCAGATAACGATCGGAAAGCCGGACCGCAGCTTCGATCGCCGCGTCGGTGAATTTTGCCTTATGATGCGCCTCATACTTAGGCTTAAGACCATGGAGAATCTGGATAGTTTCATCCACCGAAGGCGGTTCCACCATGACCGTCTGGAAACGCCGCTCCAAAGCCGCGTCCTTTTCAATGTATTTGCGATACTCCGCTAGCGTGGTTGCGCCAATGCACTGAAGCTCCCCTCGGGATAAGGCCGGTTTGATAATATTGGACGCATCCATTGCGCCCTCCGCCGAGCCGGCCCCCACAATGGTATGAAGCTCGTCAATGAAAAGGATAACGTTTTTGGCTCGACGGATTTCTTCCATGACCGCTTTGATGCGCTCCTCAAACTGCCCCCGGTACTTGGTGCCGGCCACCATTAAGGCAAGGTCGAGCGTAATGACGCGCTTGTCCCGGAGCATCTCCGGCACGTTGTCTGCGGCTATTTCCTGAGCAAGACCTTCCACAATGGCCGTCTTGCCTACGCCTGCCTCTCCAATAAGAACGGGATTGTTCTTGGTCCGGCGGCAGAGGATTTGGATGACCCGCTCGATCTCGTTCCGGCGTCCGATTACGGGGTCGAGTTCACCCCGCCGGGCCATTTCCGTTAAATCCCGGCCAAAAGCCTTCAGAGCGGGTGTTTTAACTTCCTTCTTTACCGAAGTCTCTCCTCCGCTGGTAAACGCGGGTTCTGCTTCCTCCTCCCCTCCAGGTTCCACACCGGCATAATTGGGATCGAGTTCCTTGAGGATCTCATTGCGAACCCGTTCCAAATCCACATCCAGGCTCTTAAGCACCCGCGCAGCCACTCCCTCGCCTTCTCGCAAAAGACCGAGCAGGATGTGTTCCGTCCCAACGTAGCTGTGGTTTAACGCCTTGGCTTCTTTACCGGCTAGAGCCAGAACCTTCTTTACCCGAGGGGTATAGGGGATGTTCCCGGTGGGCTTGCTTTGACCCATCCCCACCTGTTTTTCCACCTCTTGACGAACCACTTCTAAATCCACCCCCATCTTTTGAAGCACATTAACGGCTACCCCCTGCCCCAGCTTGATCAACCCCAGCAAAAGATGCTCCGTTCCCACATAGTTGTGGTTGAAGCGGTCCGCCTCCTTCCTGGCCAGGGCCAGAACCTGTTGTGCTCGTGGAGTGAAGTTCGTCATGGCTTTCCCCTATTATTTTACCACATTAGCACTCAAAGCTAAACCCCGCCTGCAGTTTGGTTGTGTCAGGCGGCGGAAAACCAGCTAGGCGATTGCGCAAGAGATCCGCCCGCAAGGCGTCCCTCTCCTCAGCATTGAGCCGCTGCGCATAGATCACTTGTAAATGGGCTGGCTGCGTTTGAATAAAACATTCGTCGATGAGCTGGCGACCGTTTTCCGGAAAAATGCCCAAATCCACTCCAAGCCGAAGAATCGAAAGGAGGTTCAATGCCTCTTTGGAGCTTAACGTATAGGCATGGGTCAAAATCGCATACGCCCGGCTCACCTGATCTGCGATGTACCTAGGTCGCTCTTGGACAAGCTTCTGGCGAGCATTTTCTTCATGCTCAACAATCTGGCGAATCACCTTATCCAACCGCCCTAAAATTTCTTCCTCGCTCTCCCCGAGCGTCATCTGGTTGGAAAGCTGAAAGAGATTCCCCAGCGCTTCGGTCCCCTCCCCATACAGCCCGCGGACCGCTAGCCCAATCCGATTGGCAGCCTTTACGATCTGTCCAATCTGGTCGCTTAAGACCAGGCCCGGCAAGTGCAGCATCGCGCTGGCTCGTAATCCGGTCCCCACATTGGTCGGGCAAGCCGTCAGGTAACCGAGATGGGAGGAAAACGCAAATTCCAATTTTTCATCCAAATCGGAATCGAGCCGATCTGCAAGTTCCCAGGCGGCCTGAAGCTGGAGACCCGCCTTAAACGCTTGCAGCCGCAGGTGATCCTCCTCATTAATCATGATACTCACACTACGAGGCCGGTTAACGACAAGTCCGCTACCCGTGTTTCTCCCGGCGAGTTCCCGGCTGACCAGATGTTCCTCCACTAGCACCTGCTTCTCTAACGCTGAAAAATGGTCCATAGTGTCACAGATGGCCGGATCCTTCATTTCGGAGTGGGAAGCCACGACGGGCAAAACGTGTTCCAATAGTCGTTCGCGTTCCGTTTTCCGTGCCCACCCCGGAAAGGCAAATCCTGTGACATTTCGCGCCAATCGAACCCGACAGCAGATGACGACGCGGTTATTGCCCCCGTCCCCTCGCAACCATTCGCTGGGATTCTTGAAAAGCTCCTGGAGTTTCACGGCCTTCTGCAACGACTCTCGATCAATAATGCATAGTTCAACCCCCGTTGCAAGAAAGCCCGACAAGAAAGCTCGGGCCAAGCGGCCGGCAAGGTTGTTCGTGGCTTGGGGTTTTCGGGGGTTGGCTCGACACTTGACCCAGAGCATGAGGGAGCTGGCAAAAAGTCAGGTGGTCTGGGCACCGGCCGGGGCTTTTCCTTTGCGAAACGTTTTTGGTGGAGACTCCCCAGGATGCTATAGGCTAGCTTTGCTCCCGGGGCTTTCACACGGCAAACACTGGTTGGGGCAGTATGAGCCAGACTTCCTCCTTTTTTAATTTCTACAAGCATGGCTTTATCCGAGCGGGGGTGGCCATTCCCACCGTCCGAGTTGCCGATCCTCAGTATAATGCCAGCGAAATTCTTTCCCTGTGGAAGGAAGCGGCGGAAGAAGAGTGCGCCCTTGTGGTCTTTCCCGAACTTGGACTGTCCGGATATTCCTGCGAGGATCTTTTCCACCAGGAAGCGCTTTTGCAGGAAAGCCTCGCAGCCCTTGCCTGGCTCAAGGAAAAAACACGCGAGCTACCCACGGTGGCAGTGGTCGGGCTCCCACTACGCGTGGACCAGAGCCTCTTTAATTGTGCCGTTGTACTGAGCCAAGGAAATATTCTTGGGATCGTTCCCAAGACCTACCTGCCCAATTACCGGGAGTTCTACGAGGTGCGCCACTTTGCCAGCGCCGATACTGCTCTGACCACCGAAGTAAACCTGTGTGGACAAGAGCACATTCCCTTTGGCCCTGGGCTTCTTTTTGCGTGCAGGGAGTATCCGCAATTTCTGTTTGCGGTAGAAATTTGCGAGGACCTCTGGGTACCCCTCCCTCCTTCCACACTCGCCACCTTGGCCGGAGCGACGGTTATTGTGAACCTTTCGGCATCCAATTACACTGTTGGCAAGGATGATTATCGGAGGTTGCTCGTTTCCAGTCAATCAGCCAAATGCATCTGCGCCTATCTCTATGCTGCCGCTGGTTTTGGGGAGTCGACGACTGATCTGGCATGGGATGGTCAAGGGCTTATCTATGAAAACGGGCAATGGCTGGCTGAAACGGAGCGCTTCTCCTACCAGTCGCAGCTGGTCACCGCCGAGATCGATCTGGACCGGCTGGTGAGCGATCGCATGAGGCAGAATAGTTTTCACGATTGTCGGGCTCGTTACCGTCCCTTTTTGGCAAGATACACAACTCGATCCTTTTCGCTTGGGCTTCCGCGATCTGGGCTTCTTCCTCTGCGGCGAATCTACGGGCGGTTTCCCTACGTCCCGACAGAAGCAGCACGCCGAGACGAGCGGTGTCGCGAAGTGTTCCAGATTCAAGTCCAGGGACTTGCGAAACGACTAACCGCAACTGGAATCCAGAAGGTGGTGATTGGTGTTTCGGGAGGACTCGATTCGGCTCACGCCCTTGTGGTCTGTGCCAGGACGATGGATGTCCTGGGTTTCCCCAGAAAAAATGTCTTAGCTTTCACGATGCCTGGGTTTGCCACGTCCAAGCGAACCCTAGCCCAGGCGCGGAAACTCATGGACGCCCTAGGGGTGGACGGAAGCGAGCTAGATATCCGCCCGAGTTGCCAGCAAATGTTGAAAGATCTCGGCCACCCGGCAGCTCGCGGAGAACCTCGCTTCGATACCACCTTCGAAAACGTGCAAGCTGGGGAACGAACGAGTCATCTTTTCCGCTTAGCTAACTGGCATGGAGGCCTTGTGGTGGGAACGAGCGACCTCAGCGAACTTGCTGTTGGCTGGTGCACCTACGGGGTGGGGGATCACATGGCTCACTACCAGGTCAATGCCAGCGTTCCCAAAACGCTCATCCAATACCTGTTGCGGTGGATTGCCAGCACTCGACAATTGGGGGGAGAGGTTTCTTCCGTTCTCCAGGATATCTTGGAAACCGAGATTAGCCCCGAACTTGTTCCGGGCGATCATCCGGACGAACCAGGACAGAAGACCGAAGAGGTAATCGGGCCGTACGAGCTGGTGGACTTTTTTCTCTACTACACGCTGCGATTTGGTTACGACCCGGCTAAGGTTGCCTTTTTGGCCTGGAGCGCCTGGAGGGACCCGGATCAAGGACAATGGCCGGACGTGCCCCCGCAACGTCGGCGTGCCTACCGGATGGAAGAGATTCGCAAGTGGCTAGGCGTTTTTCTCTGGCGCTTTTTCAAGCTCAGCCAATACAAGCGAAGCTGCCTACCCAATAGCCCGAAGGTCGGTTCGGGAGGGTCGCTCTCCCCCCGGGGAGACTATCGGGCTCCTTCGGATAGTGAAGCTACTCCTTGGATCGCGCGATGGGAATCGATTCCCAGGGAGGATCCGCTCTAAGGGCGGGGCAACCGTTTGAGCGACAACTGCTTTTCGCCCTAGGAACCTTCCCAATAGCTTCTTTCTCTGGACAAAGGGAAAACCATGGTTCCCAGGCTTAGCCAAGCGACCCTGGGGATTTCCCATCCTCGAACGTTCTGGCGGAGGGCGACCGGTCTACTCGCCGGTTCCGCGCCCCAAGGAATGGAATCGTCGCTCTGCCTATGGGAAAAGAAACAAATTCGCTCCAAGGCGAAACTTGAACACCCCTTTGGTTAGGCTAGCTGGGAGGACTTTTTTCCTCTGGAGTGGAGGAATCCTTCCTTTTCCCAGCTTCCTTGCGGAGCGACTTTTGGGGAGCTTTGTTGGCTTTAGCCCTTTCCAAGCAAATACGGACAGAGCGGGCATGGGCATCGAGTCCCTCGATCTTCGTGAAAACATCGACATAGGAAGCGACGCGTCGCAGAGAAGCCTCCGAATAGGCGATGTAGCTGGTTCGCCGATAAAAGTCCACGACAGATAGCCCACTAAAGACGGCCGCTCCCCCTCCGGTAGGAAGCACGTGGCTCGGTCCGGCCAAAAAATCGCCGACCGATACGGGGGAGAATTTGCCGACAAAAATCGCGCCGCAATGCCGGATGTTCCGAGCGATCCGTTCGGGTTTTTCAATCATAAGGCTCAAGTGCTCGGGGGCGAAGGCTTCCACCACGGCGATCGCTTCAGAGAGACTGGGGACCAGGATGAAGTAGGATCGCTTGCGCAAGCATTCTCCAATCGCATCAATCCGGTAGCAATCTTTGTATTGTCTTTGAAGCTCCTTGCGGACCTCCTCCATGAGTCCCGGAACCGGGGTGGTAAGCAAAACCGATGCATCTTTTGCGTGCTCTGCTTGGGCTAAAAGTTCCGCGGCGACCACGGCCGGATCGGCACTCTCATCGGCGATCACGGCCACTTCACTCGGCCCGGGAAGGAGGTCCACGTCCACAATACCAAAGACCTGCCGTTTTGCCTCCATCACATAGCGGTTACCCGGTCCAAAAATTTTTTGGACTTTGGGGATGCTTTCTGTCCCAAACGCAAAGGCGGCGATTGCCTGAGCCCCCCCTACTTGATAGATCTCCGTAGCGCCAGCATAAAGTGCGGTCCAGTGGAGGACCTCATCCACGGGGGGCCGGGTAGCAAGGGCAATTTCTTTCACACCGGCGACGCGTGCTAACGTGACGGTCATAAGCACGGTGGATATCAAGGCTGCCTGACCGGCAGGGATATAGATTCCCACTCGATCCAGAGGATGGTACAATTCGCCAATCCTCGCCCCTTCTTGGTTTCGTATCATTCGCTGGCTCGGTCGTTGCGCCAGGGCAAACAGCCGGATGTTTCGATGCGCCCATTCCAGGGCAGCTCGAACCTCCCGAGGAGGGGTCGGCGGGCGCCTCTCCAGCTGGAAGTTCTCTACATCGACCCAATCAAATTTTTTGGTGTACTGCCGGAGTGCATTGTCGCCCCGGTGCCGTACGGCGCTGAGAATTTCCGTTACCGTTGCAGCAACCTCCGGAGAGGGCTCTAAGCGTTTGCTCCATTTTTCCAGGAGCCTCTCCCAGGAAGGCTCCCCGTAGCGGATGATTTTCGGCAAATGTGGCATAGGGTTTTCTTTCTGCTGAGGGACAATAGGATTTGTTGCAAGCACAAAAGGTTTCCTTCCAAGGATCTGCTCGGTAGCAGGGGCCAAAAATGGCTTTGACGATTTCTTATGGCTTTCCAAATGCGTTGAGGGAAAAGGGACATTTGTTTCGCCGGACCTACAATCGGAACGTGTGTTGTTTGGTTTCTGTCCTTCGGCGTGCGTGCCTCCCCGAACTTGGGTAGAGAGGATCACGGCAAGAGAGGTTTTTCTTTCCATCGAAAGCTCTCCCAACCATTTTTTTGCCGTCATACAGGGCAAGCTTCTCTCCCGTCTCTCATGGCGAGCCGCTCCCATGGATCTTACGTTTCGGTTGTCCCACCTTTTCCGACCCATTCTCCCTCGCTCTGCAGGGCCGTCCATAGAAGGGTGGAGCAGGCTTGCACAGCCTAGCGTCATCGGTTCCAGCGAGGATCTGGGGTTCGGTGGCTCATTGTGGAAAAAACGAGTTGCCGACCAAGAGAACCATCACTCGTCATCTTAAGGCAGCGTTGTCCGGACCAAGGGGGCAGCTCCCCGAGAATGGCCAAGAGGATCGGGAGAAGGACTCCGACAAAAATGGTAGGGCACGGTCGGTCGGTGCGCGGAGAGGCTTTCCAATGCTCAAAGGCCTTGGAGCAGAGGATCGGTAGCAATGGGAAGAAGGGAGCCCGATCGCGCTTAAAGCCACCAGGGGATTCCAAAGGACAAATTGAGGGAGGCAGAGGAGCTTTTGGACACAAGGTTCTGGGAGCCAAACGCTTGTATTGGGGAAACTTCTGACCCACTCCAGCGCCTCCTTGCTATGGAACCATGGGCTTGGGCCAAATAGTTGTGTTTGTAAAGAATGCTTTCCCGTGACCCAACCGGGCAAAAGATCGCACCTTTGCAATCCAATTCGGATCGATCGTGTCGTCTGCTCGCCAACAATCCCGCTGGCGTATGCCAAGGAATTTCCTGCGGGGCACCACCGAGGGATCCCAGAGGTTGTTTGTCGATGGTGGGCTTATAGCCTATTGCCATTCGATCGTGCCTGGGGGCTTGGAGGTAATATCGTACGTGACCCGGGAGATTTCGGGGACTTCGGCGACAATTCTTTGGGCGATGCGGTTTAAAAGCTCCTTCGGAAGGTCCACCCAGTCGGCCGTCATTCCGTCCTGGCTTTGAACCACTCGAATGGCAACCGTAAGACCATAGCTACGCTGATCCCCCATTACGCCAACCGCTCGGACGGGCAAAAGAACCGCAAAGGCTTGCCAAACCCGCTCCATCCAACCGGACCGTTCCATTTCTTCGAGCAAGACGGCATCAGCTTGCCGTAGTGTTTCCAGGTTCGAGGGGGTTACAGGCGCCAAGCAACGAACGGCCAAGCCAGGACCCGGGAAGGGATGGCGGTACAAAAGCGAGGGAGGAAGACCAAGCTCCTTGCCCAGCTGGCGAACTTCATCCTTAAAGAGGTTTCGCAAGGGTTCCAAAAGACGGAAACCCATCTTTTGGGGAAGACCTCCCACGTTGTGGTGGCTTTTAATCACGTGAGCCGGGTGTGGAACTTTGCCGCTTTCAATAACGTCCGGGTACAGTGTCCCCTGGGCAAGAAACCCCACGTTGCCGACCTCCCTCGCGACCTCGCGAAACACAGAAATAAACGTCCGGCCGATAATCTTGCGTTTTTTCTCAGGGTCTGCTACTCCACGAAGTCTCCGAAGGAACCGGGCCCCAGCATCCACCACCCGGAGCCGGATCCCTAGGTCCTGGGAAAAAACTCGTTCGACAAGTTCTTTTTCCCCTTTCCGCAAAAGGCCGGTGTCCACAAACACGCAGCAAAGCTGAGAACCGATGGCCCGGTGGAGCAAAAGGGCGCACACCGAGGAGTCCACGCCACCGCTGAGGGCCATAAGGACCTTTTTCGTTCCGACTTCTCGTCGAATGGTCTCCAAGGTCTCCTCAACAAAGTTGGCCAGGGTCCACGTGGGCCTGACACCGCAAATTCGAAAGAGAAAATTGGCAAAAATCTCCTTCCCCAGTTCCGTATGGGAGACCTCCGGATGAAACTGAACCCCGTAAAGCCGCTCTTGCTCCCAAGCAATCGCAGCGTTGGGCTCGTCTTTCGTAAAACCGATTCGGCGAAACCCAGCGGGTAGTTCTTCCACGCGATCTCCGTGGCTATTCCACACGCCAAATTGTGACGGAAGCCCCGAGAAAAGAAGCGACTCCCCGTCCTGGATGAACTCCCCGTATCCGTACTCCCTGCGCCCGCTGGGCCGCACGCGACCTCCCCGGAGGTGAACCAGGAGATGAAGCCCGTAACAGATCCCCAAAACCGGAAGGCCCAAGTCCAAAATCCGTGAATCCATGACCGGCGAGCCCACCCCGAAAACACTTTCGGGCCCACCGGAAAGAACGACACCCCGGGCGCCCCAGCGGAGGAGCTCCTCCGGCGCAATCTTGTAAGAAAAAATCTCCGAGTAGACACCCAGTTCTCGAATGCGTCGAGCAATGAGCTGGGTATACTGGGAGCCAAAATCAAGGATGGCAATCCGGTCCTTTATCACAGCGGCTCACACCTCGCAAAAACTTCCCGCCGAGCTCGTCCGGCCTTTCTATCGGCTTCCCATCCCAACGGATTGAACGATTTGAAAAAGCTTGCCTTCTGACTGGATGGAAGGGGCAATCACAATTTCCGTTTCTTGAAATTCCCGAATGTTTGCCGCCCCTACATTCCCCATACAGGTCATAAGGGCCCCGACTAGGTTCTGAGTCCCATCGTCTACTGTCGCCGGGCCAAAGAGGATTTGCTGGAGCGTTCCCGTGCACCCTACATGAATGCGCGTTCCTCGGGGCAGATTTGCGTGCGACGTCGCCATTCCCCAGTGAGTCCCTTTCCCCGGGGCCTCGAGAGCGCGAGCAAAAGCCGATCCAATCATAACGGCGTCTGCCCCACAAGCCAGTGCTTTACAGATATCGCCACCCCGCCACATTCCCCCGTCCGTAATAATGGGAACGTAACGTCCCGAACGCTTGAGATAGGTATCCCGGGCCGCAGCGGAATCTACCGTTGCGGTGACCTGCGGAACCCCTAGCCCAAGAACGCCGCGCGAGGTACACGCAGCTCCCGGGCCCACACCAATCAGCACGCCGCAGACCCCGCATTCCATTAACTCCAGCACCACATCGTAGGTGACGGCGTTGCCGACCAGGACAGGGACCTTCATCTTGCGACAAAATTCGGCCAGGTCCAATGCTTTGTATTCGCGGGAAATATGCCGCACCGTGCTTACGGTGGATTGCACGACAAAAACATCCACACCTGCCTCTTGGGCAATGGCCCCAAACCGCTCTGCTCTCTGGGGAATGCACGAGACCGCAGCAAGGACCCCATTTTTCTTTAGTTCGCCAATCCGCTGTGCGATCAGGTGCTCTTTAATCGGGGCCGAATAGATTTTTTGCAATAGTTCGGTCACACACTCTTGGTCTGCGCGCACAATCTCCTCCAGAACCGGTTCGGGATCCTCGTAGCGTGTCTGAATCCCCTCCAGGTTGATCACCCCTAATCCTCCCAGCTTGCCCAGAGCCGTGCAGAAGCGAACGTCGGTTACCCCATCCATCGCACTGGCCAAAATCGGGATTGAAAGTCGAATGGGGTCACCCTGCGGATGTGGGATTTCAAAGCTCACATCCACCTCGTTGGGATTAATGGTGACGGAACCTGGAACGAGCGAGATTTCGTCGAAACCGTAACAAACTCTAGCTTTTCGATTTCTACCAATCCACATTCCCATGTTTTCTTACACCTCCAATGAAGGATTTTCTGGTTCTTGAAGCCCGCTGCACCGAGGGCAACGAACTCGCCAGGGAGAGGGTTCCGATACGTATCGTGCCCTGCAGAAAGGACAAACCCGGATCCGGCGCTGGGAGAGCTGCTGACGATAAGCGCGCCATTCAAAATAAGACCACGCGATAGCAGCCGAGGCAAGCGAAAGAAAAGCATAGGAAACAAGGAACTTACTCAGGCTCATGGGGAGTTTCCTTTGGCCTCTTTTGGCTCGGTAAAATGCCACAGGACATAGGCGCGGGTCCATTCCAGGCCCCGTCTTCTGGGGCTAGGAGGAAAAAGAAGCTCGTGCGCTTTTTTCCATGCCAGTTGATCGTGCTCCGCCTTTCCCGAGCTTTCTTCCAGCAGCACGTACTTGACTGTCCCGCGGGCATCCACACCCAGTCGAAGGACCGTCGGATGAGCTTCCGATACTAGCCCGATGGTCACCGACGGTAAGGACCACCCATCCCACGGCGTCCCGTTTGGCTTTGTTCCCTCCCACTGAATCGTGGTTTCTTCCGGCAAAGGGATGACCTTTGCGTGCGCCGGATAGTGAAATTCTTCCCAGGGAAAAGAAAGTTTTTCTTTCGCTAGCTGGGTAAGATCCGGGACTGGGGCCACCGGGACCCAGGGCGGTGCCGGCACCAAGCCAGGGCCCGGTCGGCTAGAGGACTTGGGTGGGTTCCGAAGACTTTGGGGGAGTTCCTCTGGGGTGACCGAAACCGGATTCGGAGGCCGGACAACGGAACTGGGATCCCGCAGGCGTATCCAAAACCCAAGATCTTCGGCAAAGGGAGCCTGCTTTCTACCCGGTACAAGGGCAAAAACCCTCGGGGACGGGAACGTTCGAACCGGCAAACGAAACCCTTCTTCCCGTGCAGGAACAAGCACAAGGATGGCTAGATGCGACAGAAACGAAAGGAAAAGAAAGAAAAAGAAGGCTCCCCGGGTCTGGCTTTCCTTTCTTCCCCAAGGCGTAAGAAAGAGGTTTTCGTTTTCCATTCCCTTGTCCCTTCATTGGGCTGTTTCGGGCTTGGCTGTCGCTAGCACCACCGTCCAGTGGTGTTCGAGGGCCACGTTCATAACCTCCATAACCCGACCGTAGGGAACTCCTTGGTCCGCCCTCAGGATAAGTGTCTTTTCTCCCGGCTCCCGAGACGGACGATCGAGCAAAACTGAAAGCTCCTGAAGCGAGACAGGCTTTTGCTCAAAGAAAATCAAGGGTTCCCCTCCCTGCTGGCCAGTTGCTGGCGGGATCTCGAGAGACGGGGAGCGGGAAAGGAGTGTCACAATCGGAAATGTGGCGGGATACCCGTAGCCAATGGCACTTTTGGGGAGTTCCACACGAATCCCTGTCTGGAAGAGGACGGACCGGCCGAAAAGAAAAAACAGGCCTACCAGAAGCAAGACATTGACAAGACTAATCACTTCGATCCACTCCCCCATCGTGAATGATCGGCGAGGCAACCCGACCTGAGTCTGGCGGAGTGGGCGAAGGAGATGGGGTTGTGGTTTGACCCAAGACCAAAGCATGAGTGATCTCCACAATGGCGTGTTCTAAGTCATCGATCATCCGGTACACCCGGTAACAAAGCAAATGATACGCGAGCCAGCTGAGGATGGCGACCGCTAAACCGAATCCGGTAGAAACCAGAGCTGCCCAGATCCCCTCGGCGATTTCTTGGATCGAAAGGGCCGGCAGACTCTGGGAAAGGCCGGAAAACGTCTGCATCATGGCAAAGACCGTTCCCAAAAAGCCCAGAAGGGGGGTTATGGTGGCAATCGTAGCCACGATGGGCAGCCGTGCTTCCAAGGCCGGTAACCATGTGAGGGCGGTTTCCCGGAGAACTTCTCGAAGCTCTGCAGGTGGCAGAGAGCGGAAAACAATCGCTTTGCGAACCAGTTCCGGGACGGGCCCCCAGGTTTCTTCGCAGCGGGCGATCGCTTCTTCATACCGACCCCGGCGTACGAGAGCCAGAATTCCAGTGAGAAACTCCGGGACGTTCAACTCGCAGCGCCGGTAGTACACCCATCTTTCCAGGAGCACCCCGAACGTGATGACACTACACCCAAGAATTGGCCAGATGATGGGTCCTCCCTTGGCCAGGGCTTCCGAGAGGCCTAGGGAATGGCTGGAAGACCCGAGGGAGATCATGGTAGCGACATTCATGGGAAGGCCACGCCCAAAAAAGGAAGCCTCCTACCAGATAAACGAGCGCTTCTGGGCTAAAACCGATCCGGAGCGAACGATGGAAAACCTCCAGGCAGAAACCGGACCGTAGTTTTCATACGCTCGCCCCGTTACAAAAAAGGTCGATCGTATTGTTCCGTGGGCTTCCGGATATTTGAGCTCCTGTACGAAAATTTCGTCTCGGGAGCCGATTTGGCGATACTCGAACCGGGCGATCACATCGGTGAGCGGCTTGCGGCTTTTCCAAAGAAAAAGAAAGATGTGTCCCTCCTTTTCCTTTTGCTGTTGTTCCGAAGCCGCTCCGTAGTTCCAATACTTGCGCTCAAATTCGAGTGCCAGGTTCCCTCCCGTTTTATAGCGCTTGGGATCGTTGAGGAGTTCGAAGATCTTAACTACTCTCACGGAAGTTTCCGGGCTCTGGCGAGTGCCCGCTGGCAAGGCTCTTGCGGCAGTTTCAGGGGATTCCTTGTTGCGGGTTGCCGCCGGGCAGTAAGGCCCGCTATACGATAGAAGAAAGCTTGTAACGAAAAGCCAGGCCACCTTCGGAACAGGGTGCAATTCGAGGTAAGCTCTTTTCAATGGGATCCTCCGATTCCCCCTGCGTTGGCTTTTCCTTTTCCCTCAACTCTCCCTCGAACGACGATACAAACTTCTCCCTTAACCCCTTTGGTTTTATACCACTCCACCAATTCCCCCGGCTGGCCCCAGCGAAGCTCTTCGAACATCTTGGTCAGTTCCCGAGCGATACAGAGCTGGAGGTCTGTAGCTACCTTGCAGGCGTCCTCAAGAGAGGCAACCAGCCGGTGGGGAGATTCGAAATAGACGGAGGTAAAAACTCGGGCGCTTGCCTCTGCCCACTCGCGGCGTCGAGCGCCAGGCCGGCGTGGAAGATAGCCTCCAAAGTAAAAGGGCGTCGTGGGGAATCCCGACTGGATAAGCGCCTGCAAGATGGCAGAAGGCCCGGGGATCCCTTCAACGCGGATTCCTTCCCTCCGGCAGGCTTGCGCCACTCGTTCCCCTGGGTCACAAAAGCACGGCATACCGGCGTCGGTAATTAGGGCAATTGTTTGCCCGCTTTTCAAAAGGTCAAGAATCTTAGGAATTTGGCGTGCTTCGTTAAAACGATGTACGGAGAGGAGAGGTTTTTGGATTCCATAACGGTCCAAGAGAATTCGGCTTCTTCGCGTATCTTCGGCCGCGATCCATTGGACTTCCTTGAGTACCCGCAAGGCCCGAAGGGTAATGTCTTCAAGATTACCGATAGGCGTTCCGACAAGAAAAAGAGTTCCCTCCTCCGGTGCTTTCTCTTCCCCCTTCATTGAGCATCACCAGTGCAATGGCTCGTTTTCCTTCTTTTAGGAGGTATGGACCCGGCAGATCTCCTTAGGCATGCTAGCAAAAAAGAAGAATTTCGCGCGGTCTTTTTTTGGCGGTTTTTCCGCAGGGAACGGGTTTAGCACGTTTTGGGACACTCGCCCTCTATCCCGCTTTTTTGGAACTGGTCCCGACCCCTTTTCTTTTTTTGCCGGACGTTTCCCCAGGGATTGGTTCCTTCCGGTCGCCCGTTGCTGGGCGCCCGGTCAATGGAAAGAAAAACTTCTCTTCCCAGGTCCTTTCCAACCCACTCTTTTACCACCGGTCTCGATGGGAAAACGAGTAGTGTCTTGGCATGGTGCAGGCTTTTTTTTAAGCCTATTCCCATCCTGCGAACTTTTTGAACCTTTTTTGTCTAACCTACCGGTTGAAAGACCTCATTTGGTGGGCCTGACAAAAAAAGGAAAGCTAGAAACTTTGACGGAGGGAACGGTTTTGGCCTCTGGGAAACGTGAGCCTCCCCGGGAGCCCAAGAACGCACCAGGAGACAAGGGATTTTTTTTGCCGATCCAGCTAACAAACCTAGGGAGACCGTTGGAAACGCACCCAACGAGGGTAACAAAATCTTCTTACAAGAAAAACGAGCCAAAACAGTCGCTAGCTTGTGAGCTGTGAGATGCAACGTTGAAAGTGGTAAAAGACGAAAAGAGAAAACGTTCTTTCCCTGCCTTCGTTAGAGAGAGCTGTCGAGCAAGGGTCGGCCGTGGTATGGGAACTCTTGGCGTGGCATCGAGATGGATGCTGGTGCCCAGTATCTAGTAGTAGTTCGGCGGCCATCGGCTTGCCCGGAGCCTCCGGTAGGCACCTGGGGAAAGAAAACGGGCGGGCGTTTTGGTGGGCAGAAGGGTTTCTTTCGTATCATAGGCAGTAACTTGGTGCAAAGCGAGGGTTTTCGTTCCCAATCCCGGGTTGCCACCGGGGTTTGAGCGGATACATTCCGTTTCTAGTGTGCGCATGGGTTGGTTTGGGCGTATCGTCTGGTTACTCTTGGTCCTTTTGCCTTCCTTGTTTCTGGGGAGTGGGCTTTTCGATCTGCTAGCGGAACAGTTGCCTGAGCTTTCCCGTTCAATCCTTTTTGAAGGGATTCCTGAGACCTCGGAAAAGACCACGCCTCTAGAGAATCTTTCGAAAGGAAAGCTAGCGCTTGCCTGGCAGGCTTCTGACGGCACAGATAGGGACGTTCTGGAGCGGATCGAGCTAATGAAAGCTTCGGAAGCTCGATCTCCCGAAACGCCTTTACCCCTCTTTCCCCATCCCACGGTGGTTCAAGGTTCCGGTCAGGAGTTTAGCTGGAGGGAAAGCGAGGTAGTTTCCCAGTCTCGAACCGAGCTGCCTGCAGGTCTCTCGCTGGATTCTTTTCAGGGTATCTCTTCCTTTGAGAATTCGCCCTTTGGAAGCGGCTGGGGTGAACAAGACGTGCGCTGGTTCAAGCGAGAGAAAGACCTTTTGGAGTGGCGAGCGGCTCAATACACGAAGGGGAGTTTCTCTCTTTCTCAGGAGGAATCGACGGTTCACTCCGGGCTAGGGAGTGCCTTTGAAAGTAGCCAAAAACAGGGACTTGCCTTCCAACTCGATCAGAGATTGGGAGAACTCCCCGTAAATCTATGGGGTCAGACGGGGACCCTCCGGTCGACCGATCGCGGGTTATTGGGAGGTGACCAATGGATGCAGTCAGGCTGGCAGAGTGGCCTCCAATGGGAGAGGGGGAAGGAGCGTAAAGAGGGTTTGACCCTAGGATTAAGGGAAACAGAAACCTCTCTTTTGCCCGGAACCCGAGAATCGGCTAAAGGCGCATTTGGAGAATGGCGCCAGGGACTTTCTTCTCGTTCCCGCTTTAAGGTCCGCGCTGACTACAATCGTGCAAGCCAGGAAAGTCTTCTGGATCGGAACGTCAAAGACCGGTTCCTTTTTTCAGCTGGGCCCGAAATCCAGCTCAAGGACTCGCTTTCTGCCGGTGTGGAAGCAAGCTACCGGGTGGGGGAGCCCACCCTTGCGGATCAGCTTTCGGGCCGTGGGGATCCAGGAGTTATGTTTAAGCTACAAGGCAAGTTTTAGAGCAAGTCCTCGATATCCGGGAGTGTTCCGGTCAGCCGGTCGCCTTTTTGCGCTTTGCTGGTTGCCAGGCATGACTTAGGGTAGGGTCATCCTACATGGATGCAATAGGAAATCACATTGTGGCGTGGCGTCGGCTTTGGGTTTGGATCCTCGTAACGGGTATCCCCATTTTTCTTTCTGGCTGCGGGTATAACACGCTCCAGTCCAAGGACGAAGAGGTCAAAGCGGCTTGGGCGGAAGTACTCAACCAGTACCAGAGGAGGGCCGATCTGGTGCCTAATCTTGTCCGGGTCGTTCAGGCGTATGCTGCCCACGAGAAGTCGGTTCTCGAGGAGGTAACCCGAGCCCGTTCCCAGGTGAGCGCCATTCAGGCGACGCCAGATCTAATCAAGGACGAAGCTGCTTTCCAGCGATTCTTAGCAGCGCAACGGGAGCTTACCGGAGCTCTTTCACGACTTCTTGCGGTCGCCGAAAATTATCCGCAGCTCAAAGCCGATAACCTTTTCCGGGATCTTCAAGCCCAGTTGGAAGGAACAGAAAACCGCATTGCGGTTGCGCGAAACCGCTATATTAAAGCGGTCCAAGAGTATAATGTGATCGTGCGTTCTTTCCCATCGAATCTTACGGCTTCGTTCTTTGGTTTTAAAGTCCGGCCTTCCTTCACCGTGGAAAACGAACGAGAAATCTCCCGGCCTCCCAAAGTCGACTTTGGATTACCCCTGCCGGCCTCCTCTTCGGGAAGATAGAAAGCTATGGATTGGCGGGTCCTGGTCGGAGGAGTCATTACCCTCAAGCTTTGCGGGATGGCACTGTGCGAGCCGGCGGCCATTGCGCAGGATCGGGGGCTAGCACCGATCCCCCCTTTTCGATCCTATGTGACGGACCTCGTTGGCCTTCTTTCTCCGATGGAGAAAGCCGCCTTGGAAGAGCGCCTGCGTGAGTTTGCGGCTCGTCGTGGATCTCAAGTGGCCGTTCTTATTGTAAAAACGACGGCACCGGAAAGTATCGAGCAGTATGGAATCCGAGTGGTCGAGGAGTGGAAGCTTGGCCGCAAAGGGGTCAACGATGGGGTGCTTTTCCTTGTGGCCGTTGCTGACCGAACTGCCCGCATTGAGGTTGGGTATGGCTTGGAGGGAATCCTTCCGGATGTCATTGCCAAACGGATTCTGGAGGACCGGGTTTTACCCCATTTTCGTCGCCATGCCTATTACGAAGGGATCTCCGAGGGGATTACCGCGATTCTTTCCCAGATTGAAAAGGAAAATCTCCCGGGTCCCAAGAATACCACTCTGCTAAGACAGAAAACCTCCCCTCTCAACCTCTTTGTAGGGCTCCTGCCTTTTCTTTTTCTACCGGCCGTCTGGTTGCGCGCGGCTTTTGGCCCTTTCAAAGGCTCCTTCCTAGCCGCCGTCGTGGCTGGGCTCCTTAGCTGGGCGCTTCTCGGGAGTATCCTGATAGCCCTTTTGTTGGGGATGGTCATCTTCCTTTTTACCCTCCTCCTTCCTCTAGCTTTCGTCGGAGGCTCCGGAGGCCCTTGGATCGGAGGAGGCCCTTGGATTGGGGGAGGAATGCCTGGGGGAGATCTACCGGAGGATAGACCTGTGGGTGGGGGTGGAGAATTTGGCGGAGGGGGAGCCTCGGCACGATGGTAGAGGGTAAAAAAATTTTCACCCGGAACCCAAGACGCAGGGTAGATGATAGGATAAAACCCCGTTCCCTCCCTAATAGAACCTTGCTAGCCGAAGGTCCCCCGGAAACGAAAGGTCTTTGGACCGGTCGGGCTTCTCGCATTTCCTTTGTGCTGGAGCGATGGTATGAAAGGCAAGCTGATGCGTTTCGTAAGCCCCCGGCTTTCCAGGCCACTTCCGTGGCCCGCTTTTGTAAGGGATTGTCATGAAGCTAAGGCGGTTGCTTCGACACCTGTGGCACTCTCCGAGGGCGCTACGGCGGACCTTCCCACCGTCGGCCCTCCGAGCGATTGAGGAAGCGGTGCGAGAGGTGGAGTCTCGATTTTCCGGTCAGCTTCGTGTGGTTATTGAAGGTGCTCTGGATCTCCATCATCTTTGGAGAAACGTAAGTCCTAGGAATCGGGCATTGGAGCTTTTTTCAAGTCTGCGCATGTGGGATACGGAGCACAATAATGGAGTGCTCTTCTACGTCCTGGTTTCGGATCGGAGTATCGAGCTGGTTGCGGATCGAGGGATTTCCGGCCGGGTTGCTCCGGAAGAATGGGAGAGAATTTGTAATCTGGTGGCCAAGGAATACGCCCGGGGGAATTTTGCTGAGGGGACCCTCGCCGGGATCCGGGCCCTTGGCAATCTTTTGGCTCTGTATTTCCCCAGAGGGGAGAGAGTGAGCCCAAACGAGCTTGAGGATCGACCGGTGGTGCTGGAAAAGGGTGTCCTACTAGAGGAAAAGAAAAATCCCGAGCCGTAAGCCAAAAAAAGAGGGAGAGTGACACTTGACACTTTCGGCCGTGTGGGTTACTCAAAACCAGCCGCGGGCAGGCAACAAAAGGGGGACAAGGGTCTAGAGAAAGGAACGGGCCAAGACCGGACACCATGTAGGTCGGCCTCTTTTTGGATGATTCGAGAGGGGCTCTGAAAGTGACACCTGCCAACGTTGGCTTTCTAACACAAACCTTCGTGGGGGCAAAAAGGAAGCCGAGGTGGGATGTTTGTCGAGACGGAAGCCCGTTTGGGCGGTTGCATAACTCCAAAGGGATAGCCTTCGGACATGGGACTCCTTGGGTGAAAAACTTTCTCAAAAATAGAGTAATCTCAAAAAGGAACTTGGTAGAGCCATGACGGAAAAGGGGAAACGCGTGGTCCCAGGACGTTCCTCAGGTCCTCCGACTTCGGTTCAAAGCGCGGCCAGAAGTGTACACGATCGAGGGAAAGCTATCACCGAGAGCGTGGAAGATTATCTTGAATGCATCTATCGGCTGATCAAACAAAAGGGTTACGCCTGTGTTGCGGACGTCGCGGAAAGTCTGGCGATCAATCGCTCGAGCGCTTCTCTCATGGCTCGACGGTTGGGAAAACTTGGCTATCTCGCTCACCGGAAGTACCGTGGGTTTACCCTAACCCCCAAAGGCAGGAGAATCGCCCAGGGAATTGAAGAACGGCATCACATCTTAAGCCGGCTTTTTGAGCAACTTTCTCTCGATCCTCAACAATACCTAGCTGACATCGAGGGTCTGGAACATCATTTATCCGAGGCAAGCTACCGGCGTTTCTGTGCCCTTGTGGAGCACCTCGATCGATATCCGATGGGGCTCTAGCCATACACTTGCAGCTCAAAGCCGCAAGTTTGTCCTTACCACCCCGGCCGTATTGGTGCTGAGCTCCCCGAGATGCCCCATGTTCAATCGGCTGCAGCGCGAGAGCAAAAGCGACCGGGACTTGGGTGTTTTGGCGATAGCTACGGAAAACCCTAGGAAAACTTGTGCCGGTTTCGACTGGCTTTCCCAGTGGATGCGCACCTGGGAGAGTTGCAATGGGTATCGCGCGCGTCCGGCAGAGGCTGAGACAAGACTTTCCCTTCGCCTGCTGGTGATGTGGTTTTTACGGTTCTTCCATCCGCCAGTGTTTTAGGCCACCAATCTCGTCTCATCAGGCGCCTGGCCGTCTTTCGCGCCTTTGACCCAAAAAGGAAGCTCCTCCATTTCCGAGCAACCACGCAGGATGCGTCAGGTCTTGTAACCGGAGAAACGGGAAGCCTGATACGGGGCGGGGGTCCTCTTTTGGCGAGGCGCGGTCTTTTTTGGAGAACCATGCATAGGCAGATTGGCGGTCCTTAACTGAGTCTCCGGGTGAAGTGTCCTATAAGGAAAGGAGAAAACAAGAACCGTCTTAGCCTCGACGGCAGGTAGGAGAAGAAGCCACCGAAAGAGATGGAAATAAGGTACGCTAGTTTCGGTCGCAGATTGTTAGCTCAGCGAATTGACGGATTTATCGTGGGTTTTTCAGTGAGGTCTAATCGTCGGGGAAGGGCTTGAGCTCTTGTGGCCTGACGAAGAAAAGTGGGCGCGGGAAGGCCTGGCGGTGTTGTTGTCGAGTAGCGTTTGTTGGCCATATGAGCTCTTTTTTGTGGGGCTCAAAGGCCAAACCCTGGGCAAAATGTTGATGAAGATCAAAGTGTTGGTCTAGATGGCAACTCCCCTGGTTTGGGCCGGGCATTCGTCCGTACCCTAGTGAAGCTCCCTATGTTCTTTTATCCATGGTTTTTCGTGGTTCTGTCTCTTTTTGTCTGTGCCCGTAGAGTGGCTTGCCCTTCTTTACTTTGTTTGCCTCTCTGCTTGGGGCCTTGGTTTAGTTTGGATGCTCCGGGACCCAAGGCGCCAATGCTGGCACGATAAGCTAGCTAAGACCCTTGTACTAAGGATACATCAAAAGTTCCAGCAAGGAGGCTCCTTAATCAGTTAGGTCTCCAGGAAGCTCGATTTCCTTGGTGGACAAGGGATACTCTGGAATTCTCTGGAAGCAAGCGGTAGGGTATGCTAAAAGGAGCGCTCGGTCGAATTCCTTAAGAAAGGACGAGTGGTGAATCAAGGCAAGCCGCCATCCGGCCTAGGTTTGCTTGCTATAGTTACTAGTTTTCTTTTTTCCTGCTCAGTTTCTTACACCCCTTACACTGGAAGGGAGACTTATCCAGCCGCCCCAGGAGCCTTCTCGGAGAGAAAGAATGGGATGCCCGTGTACTGGTCGTATCCCGATCGTCCATTCAGGATCCTCGGGGAGATTGAGGCGAGTTACCACAAGAGCGGGCTTGTGGGGATTATGGCTAGTTCCAGCGTCTGGGACGAGATTGTGGAGAAAGCTCGGGCGGTTGGAGCCAATGCAATTTGGGTTGTGGATAAACGGGAGAAGGTTGTCGGGTGGGCATCGGGGGCCAATGCGCAGTATTCAGGCTGGGGAGCAAGCGCGTCTGGGTGGAGTTACCCTATTTTACGTGGAGGTTACAGTATTTTGGCGATTCGCGTTCAATAGATGGTTACTGGTTACCGGCGAACCTGCGAGAAGGGATTAAGAGCTTTACCTATGGCTGGATCAATAACAAACGGCTGTTTTATAGCTGTGGGAATGATGGGCAGGAGAGTCTATGAGGCATCTAGCCCCGGGGGTGTAAAGCCTAGGTTTTTCGGAATAGAGGCTCCCCCCGCCTAGGGGCGTCTCCTTTCTATCTTCTCGCGCGCGAGAGAAAGCCCTTTTTAAAAGTACTGAGCTTGTCTATCTCTCCAGAATCTTTGATAAACCGACTTTTTCATTGTCTGCTACCCCTCTGTTGCCTTCCCTCCCACACTGGCTCGATCATCAGACGCGATTCTAACTTAAGTTCGGTACTGATTGAAGGTAAGTTAGTGGCCAAGAGACCAGGCCGTACTTTCTTTGTTTTCCCCACGCGTAGTCTTGCGCGAGCAAGGTTATCAAAAGTTTCCTTCAAAAAAACCAGCCCTCATGCCCCTCGTTCCCAACAAAACGGGCATTCCCTGGGGCTCTTCCAAGGCTGCCGGGCCTACCGTAGGCTTCCCCAGGTTTTTTGACCTTTGTAGTTACAAGTTAAAAACTTACGGAAAAGTGTGTAGGGTCAATGTAAACGGGATGTGAAGAAACATTTTATGGCAAGCAAATGGCAGGTGTTGCAAGTTGTACGCATATATGTCCAGGAGGTTCGTACCCGTTGCAACGGGAAGGTGTGCCGGCAGGTCGGGGGGTTCACCGGTCCTACCGCGTGGCGAAAGAGGGAAAGAGAAGGAATTGGGCCAATGGGAGGCGGCTCCCGGTCGACAGGCAAGAGGTTGTTCCAACAGGCTTCAAAGGGCAGAAGCTTCTCCCTGGAGGGCTTGCACATGGGGGGAGGCGTTACATGATGGGGCGTTTGAGGTACAGGAAGAGATGTCGCGAAGGTGGGGTCTAGAGGAAATCCCTGGAGGAGTGAGAACGGAGCGGAAGCAGCCGTTGATTAAAGCGATCGCTTTCGGAGCGGAGGGTTTTGCCTCTTCGAAGCGTGCGTTGCGGGGGAAAGCAAGGGGGAAAGTTTTAGGGGAACTGTGCGGGGTGCAGGCAAAAAACTTGGAGGAAGAGCAGCTATAACGGGCGGTTGGGTGGGTGAAACGGGGGTGGGAGCTAGGTGGAAAGGAAGCTCAATCGTAGGGTTTCCCTGCGGGGAACGAGTTTTCTCCTTTAGAATCTATCCCGTGTGTGCTTTGAAGGGGCAGAGCCGGAGGGACTGGCCCGTTATGGAGAGAGCCGGAATCACCGAGGGGATCGGCACTAAGTCCTTCTTGTCGATTGCGACCGGTGCTCAAGAAGTTTGGATTTTTTGTAAAGTAAAGATTTCGGGGTCAAACCCGGCGGATTCGAAGACGCTTCTGGGGTTCCTCGTGAGACTCCAACGAGGGTTGGGGATCCAAGAAAGAACCTTTGTTTTTGATGGAGGATGGGAAAAGCCGGTGGAACTTCGAAGCGCTGAAAGTGGAGAGGGCTTGCCTATTTCACTTGAGCTAAGAGAGGCAAAGCTCCAAGAGCGATTGTCGCGATCTTCCCAAAAGATGGGGAGCTTTGGCTTACTGACCCGAGTTAAGCTATGGGGGTGGAAGCCAATGGGGTTCGATCTCTAATGGCCCGAGGGAGATGGCCTAGGCCTTGAGCGATCGCGCCCGGTGGAAAACCCGGCTGGCTTCTGCTAAGGAGGTATTGGCCGACATTCGCAAAACGATCGCGCCAAAAGCCGATCCGCTTAAACTGGCGAGCCCGGTCGGTTGGTGCGTTTTCTTTTGTCTGCAACCCCATAAATACTTTGGAGTAGGCGGTCGAGCCTCGCGGCCCCTTCTGGCGGAAACGTACAGAGAGGAGCGGCTCCCAGAAGAGGAAGCGATCCATGGCTGGTATCTCCCGGAGCTCCGTCTCTTACCGCCGGAAGGTTCCTCACTCATTATAAGCGACGTGCCGAGGTTTGAACTGGCCTTTCCCCAGCTCAAAAGCTCTCTAGAAGCCCGTCCCGTGTATCACTGGCGGGGGGGCGACCCGAGTCCGCAATACCACCAGGATCTTTTTCCTGCCTACGGGCTCACCGCCCGCCTCCGAGAGCCCAAGGGATCCGGAAAGGCTTGCACGGAGAAATCCCCCAAACTCCTTCGTGGCCTTTAAGCCATCCGCGTAGCGCGGCTTTTGTCTGGAGGCAAAATTTTTAGGGGCGGGTGCATTGTGAAACACGCAAAGAAGGGAACGAACTACTTTCCAAAAAGCAGGCCTGCTTCCCCTTTTTTTTCTCACGAGGCCCCCCAGTGGATCAGCTAGGCAGGAGGAAACCATTCAATCGTTCGGCTACAGTAATGTAGTTTGAGACCGTGTGGAAGGTATGTTAGGGGTGCAGTTTTGCTAGATTCTAGCCCTGACGACGTTCCCTGCGGGGGTAAAACGGGCCTAGGCCTTGCGGACCGGGATGGCCACTTCAAGAAAGAGGCCAAGCTTACCCCTAAGGGTCTTGGGGAGAGTGCCTTCGCTTCTTGCATAGTGGAGAAGCAGAACAAGCGCCACCTCGGTCCAAAACGAGGTTTTGGCGTCGCACGGGAGGGGCCGTTGCCTCTACGGGTTTCATTGCGTAGTCTTTACTTCCGGAACTGGGTCAAACCGAGCGTGCGGGCGGAAAAGAAAAACGTTTCGGTTTTAGAACCTGCGCTTTGGGAACGGAAACACGGTGTTCGGTCTTGTGGAGGAAGCTAGTTTTGGAAGTGGGTGTCACTAGAAGGCAGGCTTATTATGGTAACGGAGGGGCAAGAGAGCTTTTCGGGGGCAGGGTTAATTTGAGGGAGCGGTGCCCGCAGGCTTTTTGGCTTGGATAAGAGCTTTGGAAAAGGCCCGTAATTGAAGGCAGAGAAGTGTAAAGGAGTGAACACGAAAAGAAAGGGTTGGCTGGCATTCTTGTTCTGGGTATTTTCTTCCTATCTTTTGTGCGCCAATTCCCTTTCGGGAATCCCACCAAAGCAGGAGCTATTGGCTAGAATCAACGAGTACAGGTTGAGTCACGGGCGAAAGCAGCTCCAGCCGGATTCAGACCTCGAGACTCAAGCCCAGCGATGGGCCCAGGTGATCGCACGCGAAGGGGGGCTCTCCCATGGAACAGATCTACGAGGGCAAATGAGGCAGGGGAGGTGGGGATACCTTGTCGAAAATCTTTTTGTCATGAGTCCTCCCTTGCGGCCTGGTGTGATTATGGAACACTGGGAAAAGAGTCCAGCTCATCAGCGTAACCTTTTGGATCCCAGAATCGAGTCGGCCGGGATCGGATTGGCCAGTGGCAGAGGTGGCTTCGTTTATGTTGTCTTTCGGGGAGGGGTGGAGCGCAGTTCCTCCCAACAAGAGGTCTTGCGATCGGCCCATCGCAAAGGGTGGTACTTTCGGCTTTTCCCTTGGTTTGAAGGACATTGATAAGAAAGGGCGTTGGAAAGTCTTTTCAAAAGGAATGCGGTCCATTATCCGTGCGAAAGCCGGGAACAGCATGTTCCGAAAAAGGTTGTGGAACGCAGGATTATCCCCCTGTTGAGGCAAGATTTGCCGCATTTTGTCCTGGTTTTCTCAACGGAAAGAAAAGTAAAGCGGGAGATTCCTCGCCCAATTCCATCGATCTCGCCGGCTGGGTTGGCCTCGCTCCTTGGGAGGTGAGTCAGGGAGCTTCTTGTTTTGCCGTGCACAAGACTACGTGCCAGGCGGATTTTCTTTGTTGGGTTGGAATGGTTTCCTATGAAAAACGCCAAGGGCTTCTGAAGGAGGTTTGGGAGGAGGCCAGCTTATCCAGTTCCAGTCCCATTGAAGCCCGTCTTTACTTTGGGTCCAAACGACAAGAAAGTTGCTTTGGCAAAATGCAACTCTTGGATGAGTCGTCGTAATCCCTTGAGGCGAGATCGGTTGCGGCTCGGTCCAGTGAACTCCGCGGTCGCTAGATTTGGCTATCCAGACACGATACGTTGATCCATCCCACTGGTTCCAGGCGGCCAGAAGCGTCCCGTTCCCATCTCCAGCAAGATCGACAAAACGAGCGTTGGGATCCCCTAGGCGAACGGGCGAGGTCCATGTAAGCCCATGGTCATCACTGGAAAGAAAGTAGATACCAGTACTGCCTGGTTTTCCCGTCTGGACCAGCGCCCCGATCCAGTTGATCCTCCCTTGTTTCCAGAACGCGAGAGCCCCTCCCCAATGGGGGCATCCTTGGAATTCCCAACCAAAATGGCCTACCCATCCGCAATCGTTCCAGTGGGTCCCTCCGTCGTAGGACCATGCCATGCGCATGTCTCGAACGGGCGCATCTCGGTAGAGCATATACACGTGGTCTTGCCAGCAAGCCACACGGATCCAGCAGCAACTACAGGTTTCGGGGTCAATGATCCGGTTGGCTTCCCAGTGGCTCCCTCCGTCAAGAGACCGGGCATAGATCAATCCTTGTTTGCCCGCCCGGCTGTCAAGCCAGGCTAAATGGAGCCGGCCTTGGTGATCATAAGCTAAATCGGCAAATTCGTGCCCCCCTTGGCTTTGGTCATCCGAAGGATTGGGTCCAGGCTGCCAGCTCTTTCCTCCATCAAAGGATAAAGCCGTTCGCATAGGGCCTGCACCCATGTAGCCGGTTCCGGGAACCGTCCAGAGGGCAACGACTTGGGATCCATGGACAGCGATCTGGGGATCATCCCCTCGGTGGGGAACCCTAGGGGATTGGCCTTGGGTTGGGATTTCTGTCGGAAGACTCCAGCTCTTGGTTCCAGGATCCCAATAACGGTAGAAGAGCTTGACCTGGGCAAGCTCTTCCTCGCGATTTGCTGCGGCAAGAAGAAGATGCACTTTCCCAGAATCAGGGTAGAGATCTAACCCCACCACTCCTGAAGGTCCGTCCGGGTGAAAGAAAGACGAAGACCGGGCAAGTTGTCCGAAAAGCGAGAGGATAAGAACAGGACCGAGAAAGAGAGCCATCCATGTTATCAACATCACAAAAATCCAACGAAGTCTCTGATCATGGAGTTTTAAAAAGTCCATTGGATACCTCCGTAGAGAGCCCATCCCGCACCCGGATAAAAAACCGGCTGGTCGTGTCCCCGAGCCGTCACAATCGGGGCGACAGTGGCCGCGTAACGCTGGTTCGTAAGGTTACGACCTTCGAAGAAAAAGGAGGGTCCTTTGGCTCGTTGGACTCCCATGCGAAATCCAAGGATGGCCCATCCGGGAGCGGCCAAAGTGTTGGCAAAGTCGGTCCAGACCTTAGAGGAGA